>CAYSKP010000024.1:0-34681 GCA_964431645.1 uncultured Pirellulales bacterium | reverse complement strand
CGGAGCATAGCGCAGACCCCCACGTCGTTTTTTCCGTAGGGAAAAGTTGTGGGGGGCAGATTCCCGCATGCTTTTGGCGGGGAGCCATACCTTGCTTTGGCCCAGTAGCAGGGGACCTATTTCAATCATAAATCAGCAATCATAATTCATAAATAATCTCTGTGGCTTAAAATCTCAGTGGCCAAAAAAATCTTTCCATTCTCAAAAACAATTTTTATTCCTTGTCCCTCAATAACTTATGACTAAGGTGCCCAAAAAATCCGTGTTCATAACTCCTTATTTTCCTATTTTTCCGCCCTATGTATAGAGGCATGCCCTCCATAGCGAAAGCGAAGGAGGGGACATTGTTCTCTCTGTACGCTGAACACTGTACGCTTAATTGGCAATTTGAAAAATTGGAAGTTGTTTGGGATTTGGGTTTTGTAATTTGGAAATTCGTCTGTCTTATGCCTTCTGTCTTCTGTCCTCCGGCCGTTTGTCTGGCACAAAAATGATGAATAACTGTGAGTAACTGGCGTTTTTAAGCTAGAAAAAAGGATTTTTGAGCCGTTTGGATGAATAAGTGACACGCAGCTTGAATAACTGATGTTTTTACGCTAAAAACGAAGATCGGATCTCGCACGAAAAGTTTGAATAAGTTTGAATAAGTTTCGTTTTCAGGCAGATAATGCAGTTTTTAGGCCCATTTAATGATTAACTTAGAACCATGATGAATAAGTTCATTTTTATCTTTCCTGAGCGGAGTCGAATGGAAGCTAAAAAAGCGCTCTTTAAAAGTTAGAGTAAAAAAAAACGTGAAAAGTGGATTTTTAATTCAAAAACAAAAGAAATGCAGCAAAAATCGTCAAAAATTTTCCAAATATTTCAAAAACTTTCGTATGTTTTTCCAAAACTTTCAATGCTTTTTCCAAAATTTTCCAAAAGTTTCAGTTGTCTTTACAAACATCTTGTGCCTTTTTGTAGCTTAATTTCTCTGCGGTCTTTGCGTGCTCTGCGGTGAAATTTTGTGCATTTTTGCGGCCATTTGAATATCTTATTCATCTTGCGGCCGCAGCCAAATCCGAATATATTAACCCGTTCAATAAATATATTTGGAGAATAAAAATGAAAAGCAGCTTGAAAATAATTACAGCATCAACATTTTTCTTTTCAATCCTTTCAATTTCCGCAAATGCCCAAACAATCTGCGGCGATGTAAATGATGCCAATAAAACAATCGTCGATGTAATGAATGGCGAGTACAAGATTACAAATAATGTCTGGCGCGGCACCTCAACTCAATGCTTGAGTATCGACCCCGCCTCAACTTTCTTTAGCGTAGTTAAATCCACCCACGATTCCAATGTTGTTGTCGCGTATCCATCCATCATTAAGGGACAGCACTTTGGCGGCCCCAATACAAAAAATAGCGGCATGCCCATAAAACTCACAGATATTGCCTCCGCTCCTGTCACTTGGAACGCTGATGTCAACCACGCCAAAGGCGTTTGGAATACTGCCTTCGAGGCATGGATTAGTCCAAAGGGCAGCTCTGTCCCCGAAGGCGGGGCAGAACTGATGGTCTGGCTCAATAAAAAAGGATACATAATCATGCCCGCGGGCGGCCCAAAGAAAGATACCATAACTGTGGCCGGCACTCAGTGGAATGTCTATTTTGATGACCAACAGCGAAATTGGAGATATATCGCCTACGAACGTGCCAAACCATCTGTGGCGACAACCTTCGATTTAAAAGATTTTATTAACGATGCCGTTTCTCGCGGCTACCTTGATTCATCGTGGTATCTCGATAGTATAGAAGCAGGTTTTGAAATCATACAGGACGGTATTGGTCTTACAAACAGGTCCTTTTCAGCCTCTGTAATCCGCAAAGACTCCGAACTAAACAAATAGTAATTACGGCTGGGCCCAGAGGCAGACTGTTCCAAGGAATTGGCTTTCATGAATGATCGGCTCGGAGACTACCATGTAGCCGTGATGCCTGGTGAATTTTGCCTTCGAAGGAGGCAGAGGTTTGAAAGTTTTATCATCGATGTCACCGCGATAATATGATGCGAAAAGCCTCCCGTTGCAGTCATAGATACCCGCAAAAACAATATTATATTGAGTTTTTAGCGAACTCAAGATTGCGTTTGCGTCTTTAGAATCATCGAATGATAATGCGCATTTGACGTTCGATGAAATGAGCTTCGCCTGGCCGGATGAAAAATAAAGGACCGCATTTTTGGCCCTGCTGCTTTGAGACATTATAAAAGAAATGGAAGCGAATACCAGGCCAATGGACATACCTGATGCAAAGGCAATTATGATGAATTTTCTCCTGGAATTATCCGTCATAATTCTCGCCGTAAAAAATTTTTAAATCCCTTCTCCGAAATGGGATTTTTGATGTTTTAAAATCTCGATGTTATTTTCGGCCTTTTAGGGACATGACTTAATGATATAGCAAGGTCTCATAATACAAAAACTATTTGTTTAAATACAGCGCAATGAAAGAATGTTTTTATTTAAAATAGACACTGTCCGATGTTAACTATTAACCGGCAGCTCAACATAGGTTAACCTGGGTTTTTTGGTTAACATCTATAAACGACAAAGGTGAAAAATGAAAAAATGTCCTTTTTGCGCAGAAGAGATTCAGGAAGAAGCAGTAAAGTGCAAGCATTGCAATGAATTTCTAATCGATGCCGAATTGAAAAATTTAAAAAAGGGAACCGATGTAAAATGGTATTACAAGACTTCTTTTGTCATTATCTCTATATTATGTTTTGGACCTTTAGCACTGCCTTTGCTTTTGTATAATCCTCAATACAGCGCAGCCACTAAAATAATCTGGACGATTATCATTATTGGAGGGACAATTTTGCTCTGCGTTGGTTCCCTTGCGGTTTACTCGCAATTTTTAAAAACGATACAAGAGATGGGGCTTTGATGATTTTTGATTTCAGATTGCAGATTGATAATTATGAAGATTGATCTATCGAAAATATTTATATTTTGTCCCAAATGCGGGATAAAAGAGCTAAAGGTAAATTCTAAAGACAAGCATATAACCTGCCAAAAGTGCGGGTTTGAATATTATCATAATGTCGCATCAGCGGCCGGTGCGATTATCGAATATGGAAACAAAGTGCTGGTTATAGCCCGTGCCAATGAGCCAAAGAAAGGGCTTTTGGATTTTCCAGGCGGATTTGCTAATTACGGCGAATCGATTGAGCGATGTTTAAAAAGGGAAATTAAAGAGGAATTAGGAATAAAAGTAAATGGTTTAAAGTATCTGATGTCAGCGCCTAATCTTTATCAATATAAAGATGTCACTTACGCGACAACTGATATGTTTTTTACATGCAGGACAGATGATATTAAAAAAATCAAAACAGATAAGAAAGAAGTAGCATCAATTAAGATTGTTAATCCTAAAAAAATTCCTTTCGAAAATTTAGCCTTCGATTCCGGCAAAAAGGCAATCAAATACTACATCAAAGTTAAATTAAAGCGGCGGAGCCGTGGCCGATGGGTATCTCCCTGATAGTAACTTTCTGATTATTGGTATTCAATTCTTCAACAACACCGACCGCAAAAGAAATGCATTCGAGGTATTGCTCAAGTTTTGAGAAGTTGACAACAGGACCAAAAAGCGTCGGCTCACATAAATTTCGGGGACATGACAACGCAATAAAGACTTGCGGGCCCGAGAAAGAAAGCCGCAGCCAGCTTGAGCGATGGCGTGCCCTGAATTTTACAGCTTTATCCATCAGGCCTTCTGAAACGATTTGCCTTGCCTGATTTTCGTTTTCTGAATAGACGACGAAATATTTCTCGAATTCACAATCTCCGAATTTAACTAACTGGCCAACTGGCGGCATAAAGGACTGAAGCATTTGCCCGAATTTTCCAAGCAGGTTTTGAGCGGTATCCGGCAGGATAATTGTCTGATATGAAAAGTTTTTATCACTGCAGCCGACAAAAAATAATCCTTTGAAAATCGTCTGCCAGTGCTTACCTTTATTGGTCCGCACAAGGTGTTCCGAATGAACATTCGAAAATTCGACTGGAACATCGCCGATCCGCCCTTTCGCTAAATCACTCCCACTATAACGCTCTGCTTGTTGACGAAAGAGATTGGCTATCGAATACAGGCCGCCCGATACAAAACCAAAGGGCTCATATTGAAGCTTCTCATCGATAAATCTGATAAATTTATCTATCACGGACATCCTGTATGCCGTGAAATATTCGCGCGCCAAATACCTGTATAAAACCGCCACGGTGACAAGGCAAATAATCAGCATTACGCCAGCCACAATCAGTGTTGCCTTCATTCCCACGACAGCACCCTTCATCTGAAGCCAATACAGGACCGCCATTGCAATCGCGGTGCCTAAAACTCCGGCCGCAATAAGTTTGCCCTGAAGAGCCATGCGGATTTTTTCGAGGACTGCTAAATCAGGATTCATTTCGCGAGTGCAGTAATCTTTGAACTGTTCTATAGTTTTCATAAGAAACTCCTATATAGAATCTTCTATCTTATTTAACGGAAAATAAACTTCCGCTCTTTAGTAAAAAATGGAGGAGAAAATTCTATTACAGGCAGGCCAAATCAAGGTTTTTGGCCGCGGCGGTGTCGTCCGGGCGGGAAATTTGAGTTGTTAAAGGCGATGCCTTGATTTTTTCTGGATCAGTTTCGGCCAATTTAGCAATATCTATCATTGCATCGATAAAGGCATCGAGAGTTTCCTTGCTCTCTGTCTCAGTCGGCTCAATCATAATCGCATCATGGACAGTCATTGGAAAATAAATAGTAGGCGGATGAAAGCCGCGATCGATTATCGCCTTTGCGACATCCAGCGCATGAACGCCGGCATCGAGCATCTTCTTCGATGGTGTCATTACACATTCGTGCATGCAGATCGTCTTTACCGCCTGGTCATAATGCTTTTGAAGTTTTACCCTGATATAATTCGCGTTTAACACGGCATTTTCAGCAACCCGGATAAGGCCTGCCTTACCCAGCATCAATATATAAACATAAGCTTTTAAAATAACCCCAAAGTTGCCGTAGAAAGGCGCAATGTAGCCGATGGATTTGGAGCGGTTGTATTCGAGCGCGTATGTGCCGTCTTCGCGCTTTGTCACAATTGAGATTGGGAGAAAATCGAGAAGTTTCTTAGTGACACCGACAGGGCCGGCTCCCGGGCCGCCGCCGCCATGAGGAGTAGCGAATGTTTTATGCAGATTGATATGGACGATATCGAAACCGAAATCGCCCGGACGGGCCTTACCAACAATAGCATTTAAATTTGCACCATCATAATATGTAATGCCGTCAACGCTGTGGATGAGGTCACAGATTTCTTTTATGTTCGGGTCAAAAAGTCCAACGGTATTTGGATTTGTAAGCATCAGCCCTGCGACCTGGTCATTAATGAGCTTTTTAAGGGCATTGACATCCATAACACCTTTATCTGTGCTGGGGACAGAGACGACATTATAGCCTGCTATGGCCGCACTTGCGGGATTGGTGCCGTGGGCGCTATCGGGAATGAGGACAGTCGTTTTTTTATTGCCTTTATTATGATGATAGGCGGCCATAATCATTATGCCTGTAAGCTCGCCGTGTGCGCCCGCCATTGGCTGCATGGTGAAGCCCGCCATGCCGGTGATTTCGCGAAGAAGCATATCCATTTCATACAGGACGGCCAGTGCACCCTGCGTGAGCATGCCGCCGCCGCGTAACTGCGGCAGCAGCGGATGAAGATGCGCAAAACCGGGGTAAGCCGCTATTCGTTCGCAGACCTTTGGATTATATTTCATCGTGCAGGAGCCGAGGGGGTAAAAATTGGTATCGACGCCGAAATTGCGGCGGGATAATTCCGTGAAATGCCGGACTACATCGAGCTCGCTAAGCTCTACAAGCCCAGCAGGCTTATTTCTCAGGAATTCCTTTTTGATATGAATCGAAGAAGGGACATCTCTTCTGGTTATTGTAACGCCGCGTCTGCCCGGCACGCTTTTATCAAATATCAATTTCATTTCTTTTCTTCCGAATCACTAGAAATATTTCTTTCTGTTCCATGAATTACTTTAGCAATTGCACCAAATATTAGCCCAGGTAACCAACCAATTAAGACACCGACAAAAAGTAAAGGTACAGCTATCATAATATCCGGAGTTCTGCCTGTTGCTTTCATCATAATCGAAGCATACCCAGGCAAAAATAATTCCCAAAAAAATAAAGCAATACTCCAAATAATCCAAGTAAATCTGAAAGTTTTTTTATAATCCCGCCTATAGACGGCGTAAACCAGCGGAATTAAAAAAAGAGCAATTAAAAAACATATAGGAATAGCTATATATAATAAATAATATAGATTCATTTCCAATTTATAAAACACTCTCTAATGCCTCGGCGAACATGCCTATCTGCTGCTTTGTTCGTTTTTCGGTGACACACACGAGTATGCAATTTTTCATATCGGGATAATATCTGCTCAGAGGGAAGCCTGCCGCAAAACCTTTTTCTATAAGCTTGCCTATCACATCAGCGGCATCCTTGGGCAAATCGAGGACAAACTCATTGAAAAACCATTTGGCTTTAAAATAAGGTTTTACACCGCCGATACCAGTCAAACGATTAAAGGCATAACTTGCCTTATCGGCACAAAGCTGGGCGGTTTCGCGCAGGCCCTCTTTGCCTAATAGAGACAAATAAACAAGGGCAGTCATTGCGCAAAGGGCCTCATTTGAGCATATATTTGAAGTCGCCTTTTCCCGTCTGATGTGCTGCTCTCTTGCCTGAAGGGTCATAACAAAGCAGTCTTTTCCATTTCTATCTTTTGTTGTGCCGATAATGCGGCCGGGCATTTTGCGGACATGCTGCATCCTTGTCGCCATAAAGCCAAGATAAGGGCCACCGAAAGACATGGGCATACCGAGGCTTTGGCCTTCGCCTGTTACAATATCCGCACCCATCGAGCCGGGTGTTTTTAATATGCCAAGAGATACCGGATAGCAGGACACGATAAGCAGGGCGCCTTTTTTATGCGCAGCTTCCGCGATGTCACTGAAATCATCGACACAGCCGAAGAAATTCGGATTTTGTAAAATCACGGCGGCGGTTTCATTATCGAGTTTGCCTAATATCTGGTCCCTATCGACAAGTCCCGTTTCACAGCGGGTCAGGACATGCTCAATTTTAAGATTACGCGTATAAGATTCGATCATTACCCTGTAAATAGGATTAACACTATTATCGATTATAACTTTGTTTCTTCCAGTGATACGAAGGGCCATCATCATCGCCTCATACATTGCCGTGCCGCCGTCATAAATCGATGCGTTTGCAACTTCCATATCGGTCAGGCGGCAAATCGAGGACTGATATTCATATATGGCCTGCAATGTCCCCTGTGAGACCTCGGGCTGATAAGGGGTATAGGCTGTGTAGAATTCGCTTCGTGATATAATTGAATAAACAGCGGCCGGTATAAAATGGTCGTAAAAGCCGCCGCCGAGGAAAAGAGTCAGGTTAATCGAGTTTTTATCTGCCAGGTCAGCAAGGACATTTCGAACCTCCTGCTCGGGCAAGCCATCGGGAAGATTCAATGAGCCGCTTCTAAGATTTTTTGGTATATCTGAGAAGAGCTTTTCCATTGTAAGCCCAATCTCTTCAAGCATCTGTTTTTGCTGCTGGACGGTATTGGCAATAAAAGGCATATCCTCACCATTTCTTATTTATTATTTATAAATTATTATTTGCCAGAGGCAAATTTGTTTAACTGTTAAAACCTTAAAGACCTTTCAAATAAATCTCGTATTCTGAGGCATCAATAAGATTTTCAATTGAGCCTTTGTCCGTTATCTGTATTTTGCAAATCCAGCCGGCGCCATAGCAGTCATCATTTATAATTTCAGGCCTGGAGGCAAGCTGAGAATTCACTTCAGTTACCTTGCCTGCGACAGGCGAATAAACATCGCTTGCGGCCTTTGAACTTTCGACAACAGCCAGCTCGCCTTTTTGTTTGACCTCTTTGCCGATATCGGGTAATTCAACAAAAGTCAATTCGCCTAACTGGTTTTGGGCGTGGTCTGTTATGCCGATAGTCGCGGTATCTCCTTCGATTTTGGTCCACTCGTGGTCTTTTGTGTAAAGCAGCCCTTTTGGAATCATAATTTTTCTCCGGTTCTAAAATTTTTCAAATCGGCTAATTATTTTACCTTTTATATCCCCGTTAATTTTTTCACCATATTCGACTTTCTGTTTTCTGCCTTTAGTTATCTGGCTAACGCTGCGAGCCAGATAATACATATCAATTGACTTTTCCTCAATTGCATTTTCCTTATCCATATAAACGAGGGCAATCTGTCTTGTGCCTGCGGCCGCACTGCTTAAGACCCACCCGGCGCAAATCCCATCACAAATCACAGCATCATTTTGACGAACCGGCCGGATTCCCTTCTCGGCTGAAAGCTCAATTCTGGCAACTTTCATTTTAAAAGTTTCTGAAATCTTCTCCATTGCCGTTTTGCCTATGAAGAATTCCTTATCAAGCTTCACCGCCCAGCCGTAGCCCGCCTCAAATGGTGAAATATTAAATGGACCATCAAGCTCGTGACCGTAAAGCGGAAGGCCCGCTTCGACACGCAGGCTGTCGCGTGCTCCTAACCCGCAGGGCAAAGCACCTGCTGTTAGCAATTTATTCCATAATTGGGCCGCGTTATCGGGATGAACAAAAAGCTCGAAGCAGACCTTTGCACCGGTATAACCCGTGCGAGAGATGATACAATCAATACCCGCAAGTTTTGCCTGGCAAAAGGTAAAGCTTTTGAGATTTTTTATCTGACTGCTAACGCAAGCATCCGCCAGCTTGCAAAGGATGTCTGTCGATGAAGGACCCTGAATCGCAATATCTACCCTGCAATCGGGGCCGCTTTTCGTGTCACGCATATCACGCACCGGGGCAGGTGTAATTTTTCTATCGGGGTTTTGTGCATCAATTACTGCTTTACCCGCGTTTAGAGAGTTAAAGTATGCTTTGGCCTTTGGCTCATTTGATGCATTGACAATAACCATAAATTTTTCTTTTTCTCGGCGGTAAATGATTATGTCATCAAGGACATTACCCGCGGCATCGAGCAGATAACTGTATTGGGCAGAGCCGATTTGCAAATTTTTTACATTGTTGGTCGTTGAGGCATCGAGAAAGCTCTCGGCATTCGGGCCGGCAACCTCAAGTGCACCCATGTGAGTGCAGTCAAAGATACCTGCATTTTGGCGGACTGCCGAATGTTCCTGGGCTATTGAAGAATACCATAACGGCATCAAATAACCGGCAAACTCAGCAATATGGGATTTATCAGTAAGTTTAAGGTGCTCGTTATATAAGACACTTTTCGCAGGTGAACCCGGGGGTTCTTCGAAAACAAATGTTCCTGCTTTCAGTTTTTCTGCCACTATAAGCCTCCTTGCAAAAATCATTACCTTTTAAACCGATAAAGCGGCTTTGAGGCGCAATATACGTTTAATCCTTTTAAAAAACATATGCAACAATATGAAAATCCGGCTTAATGTCAAGGGGCGGGCAAAAAAGATATAAATTTCGCAAAGAATTTATAATGGCGAGAAAATCAGCCAGAGATTATCATATCCGGTGGGAAAATGGTTTTTTGAAAGGAAATTTAAGATGATAGGAAATAAAGTTTTTTACGCTTTGATTTTAACAGGAATTATTTTGTCAGGGTGCAAAAAAGTCGAAGAAGTTTCAACTGGTGTTAAATCAGGGATTTTTTCAAAGCGGCAGCCCGCAAAAATTCCTGTGATTTTTGATACCGATATCTCAGATGATATAGACGATACATGGGCATTAGGATTGCTGCTGCAGTCGCCGGAATTCGATATAAAACTTATTACCACGGCAGTAGGCGACACGACTGCCAGAACCAAAGTTGTCGCCAAGATACTTCAAATTTCAGGCAGAACAGATATCCCAATCGGGACGGGTGTCGCAATCGGCGATATGAAAAAAGGCCACAGGCAGGATGAATGGGTAAAAGATTTTGATATGTCTAAATACAAGGGGAAAATTTATACAGATGGCGTCCAGGCAATCATAGATACTATTATGAAATCACCAGAAACCATAACTGTTATTGCAGTAGGTCCGCTTCCCAACATTGCGGCCGCACTCGAGCGTGAGCCTAAAATAGCAAAAAAGGCGAGGTTTGTCGGGATGCATGGAAGCGTTCGAAAAGGCTTTGGAGGAAATTCCAAGCCCCAGACAGAATATAATGTTGTTTCATTTATAAAGGCATCTCAAACGGTTTTTACCGCTGAATGGATTGATATGACGATTACACCTCTGGATACCTGCAGCCTGGTTATACTGCGCGGTGAAAAATATAAAAAGGTCCGCGACTCCAATAGTCCAATCGCAAAAGCCGTAATTGAGAATTATAAAGTTTGGGCAAAAAGCGGCAATAAGGGCGCACAGGTTGAGACCAGAAGCTCGGTTCTTTTTGACACAGTAGCGGTATATTTAGCAATAAAACACGATGCGCTTGAAATGGAAAATATCGGAATCCGCGTTACAGATAATGGTATGACGGCAATAGACAGCAAAGCTAAGAAAGTTAATTGTGCTGTCAACTGGAAAAAAATCGGGGAGTTCGAGGATTTTCTGGTAGAAAGATTAATAAACGCCCCCTCGCGTTAACGCAAATAATTAAAACAGAACACCTGTTTTACAGGTATAAAGCAATAGTTCAAATCGATTTGGGCATACAGAGAAAATGTGCATTGGTTTGGCAACAAAATATTTCCATGAAAATATTAAAATTACTGCCGTTTATTTTGGCATTATGTGCAGGATTACCTGCAGTGATGGCGGTCTCAACTGAGCCAATTTTGCCATTGGATGCCGAACCGAATCGATTCTTGACTTTAAAAGATTACATAAGTTACGCCCAAACACATAATGCCGCATTAAAGAGCAGCTATCAGAAATGGGTGGCCGCAACTGAGCAGATGATGGACGCAAAATCCATGCCTGATCCTAAGTTTTCATACGAAAAATATGCTCAATTACCGGATGTCTATGAAAGGCAAACGGTGATTATTACTCAGATATTTCCCTGGTTTGGAAAAATAAGGGCAAATACGCGGATGTCAATGATTAATGCTGAAGCGGCAAAACATAAATATCAAGCAGCTCGCATGACTCTACTTAAAGATGTTAAAAATGATTATTATGAGCTTGTTTATCTTTCTAAAGTGATTGAAATCACAAAAGAAAACATGGCCTTAATGGAAGAATTAAGCCGGAATATTCAATCTGAATCAGATAAAATCCGTGCTCAAGCTGAAATAAACAGACTAAAAGATATGGCAAAAGCAATGACGCGGCAATCTGAGCAAACATCAAACCGGCTTAAATCCTCAATGAACCTGCCAATAGAAATAAATCTGCCGCAGCCCAGGCAGGAGGATTTTGAGCCGGAGTCTCTGGACTATGACTTGCTTGTTAATATCCTGATGCAGAAAAACCCTGAACTTGCCGGACTGAATTCTAAATCAATGGCAGCCAGGAACAAAGTCAGTCTTGCGCAAAAGAATTTTTATCCCGATATTGGAATAGGCGTGCAGCTCGACCAAATGAAAAGACCGGGCACAGCCGGCCAGGATAGCTCCAGAGACGCAATGTTGATGCTTTCGCTTAGGCTGCCCGTTTCGAAGGATAGCTACAGGAGCGAACAACGACGCGCCGCAGCCGATGCAGCAGCTATTGAGCAGCAGAAAACCGAGGCCGAGAACAATCTTTTAACAAAATCATCACAGGTCTATTATGAATATAACGATAGCATCAGAAGGATAAAGCTGTATCGTGAGACCCTTTTACCACAGACAAAACAGCAGCTCCAATTATCGATAGCGGCTTACAAGGCTGGAAGTGCAGATTTCTTATCTGTTCTTGATGCACAAAAAACATCTTTGGATTATCATATTTCGTATCAGCGCGTTCTTGCGGATAACCGCCAGAAACTTGGCGAACTTGAGATGCTTACAGCAACGGACCTTAGACAGCAATCCAAATAAATTTTCGATTCATTTATCAAAAAGCGAACGGTTTTCAGCTTTTTCGGCTGGATAAATTACATGTAAATCCTGATTTACAACAGCCCCTGCGCTAAGCTTATGCTTCTGAAGACGGCCGGGATCCATTATGTGTTCAACGAGAACACCTTGAGCAGTTAAATAATCAGACAAAAGCCTGCGGTGGCATTTCCAAAACAGCTTTTCAGCGCACATAATAGCCGCATTTTTTTGGGAGCCAATCGATATAAGTTGGTTAGTAAGAGAGCTGAATATTTCTGTCTGCATATAATCTGCATAATTGCGAAAAGCCGGGCTTCTTAAACCGCGATTGGGAGAATCAAAATTTTTCAAAGCTGTCCTTCTGCCGCCAAGGTCTTCAAGCCATAAGTATTCAATTCCAGATGAAGGTAATGAGCTTTCAAGATATTCGCGATTGAAATGCGGAAATCTTCTCGAACCTGGAAAACGCCTTATATCGATAAGGACAGTAATTTTGAATTCTCTAAGAAGCGACACAAAATCTTCGAAGGTCCTGGTTGAATGGCCAATTGTAAAAATCTTTCTATCAGGCCGCGTTCGATTTGTCATAATTTCTTTATACTTTAAAAGAAACGTTTATCTATAGGTATTTTCCTTTAAATAATTAAGCAATTACGATGTTTTTATTAAGGGGCTAATCAGAGAAAATGGAAAAAACGAATCATATGTGCTGACTTATGCCTCAAAAAACTATATTAATCGTAATTGCAGTATTATTTATGGTTTATGGTTTTTCTGTCTTCTCATCATATGCTGACAATGATAACGGCCTTGATGAAAAAGACCAACAAACCGATGCAGGCATACTAAAGTTTATTCACTGGCTCGGCAAATTTCATCCCGATTCAACTCATTTTCCAATCGCACTTATCATAGCCGCAGGAATTGCGGAGATTCTTTTTGTCAAAACAGGCAAAATCCTTTTCGATGATGCCCGGCGCTATTGCCTATGGTTTGGAATACTAAGTGCCATTGGAACGGGGACTTTAGGCTGGTTTTTTGGCGGATTTGAACTTGTTGATGAAGATTGGCTTTTAACTACACATCGATGGCTGGGCACTTCCACGGTCTTTTCTTCCCTATTATTGGGTATTGCTGAGTGGTCCCGCTCAAAATATGTCATTAGAAGAGTTTGGTATCAAATAATGCACATTATTGTAATCCTCTTAATCAGCGCCACTGGTTTTTTCGGCGGGGCTATGATTTACGGCCTAAACCATTATGCATGGTAATCCTAAGATGCGAAATAAAAGTTTTGTTTAAAAATGCTGAACATAGGGTAGGGGGGTATAGTAGTATCCATAGAATACTTATAGGAATACTATGAAACAAATTACAACACATGAAGAACAGTTGCCTTTTTTAAAGAAAATAGAGGGGCAGGTCGCCGGAATCCAGCGAATGATTGAGGCAAAAAGATATTGCGTAGACATCATGACGCAAGTACGTTCTGTAATCGGGGCATTGCGCAGGGTAGAGGGCGAGATTTTCAAAAAGCACCTTAATGGCTGCGTCGCGACAGCCCTGAAAAGCAAATCCGAAGAAGAAAAACAGAAAAAGATAAATGAGGTGATTGAACTGCTTGAGAGATTCAGAAGTGAAGAATTTGCCTCTATGAGCGGTTTAGATTTAATAAAAATAAAAATGCCTGAAAAAGTTTGAGTTGAAATTAAGGAAAATAAAAATGAGCGCCGGCAAATTCGTTTGGCTTGCAGTAACTTTTCTTATCGTTTCGCTTGCCGCAATCACTTCTGCCCAGACAATCGATCCGAACCAATTTTTGACTTTAAAAGATTATCTGAGTTATGCCGAGGCACACAATGCAGGATTAAAAAGCAGCTATCAGCAGTGGCAGGCCGCATTGGAACAGGTCCTGCAGGAAAAGGCCCTTCCGGAACCGCAGTTTAATTATCAGTATTGGACAAGACAATCCGACCTGCAAATGAAACAAACTGCCGGCTTGATGCAGATGTTTCCGTGGTTTGGCAAGATTGATGCAAGGACCGAAGCCGCAATTAAAGAGGCACAAGCAGCTCAGCAGAAATACCAAGCCTCCAGATTATCTTTATTTAAGGAAATCAAAGAGGCTTTTTATGAATTTGCATATCTGGCAAGAGCAACCGATATAGCAAATGAAAATTTAGAGCTTTTCAAACATTTTGAACAGGTCGCCCTCACAAAACATCTGACTGAAATGGCCGGACATCCAGATGTGATTCGAGCTCAAATAGAAACGGCAAGAATGGAGGATGTTTTGCGCGGACTTGAACAATTGCGTCCCCCGACTTTGAGCAGATTGTTAACGGCATTAACGCTGCCTTCAGATATGAACCTGCCATGGCCAAATGCCAGGGAAACAAATATAACGGAACTGGATTATGAAAAATTGGTAACTATCCTGAGAGAAAAAAATCCCGAGCTGACACAACTAAATTTTGAGTCACTGGCCGCAGCCTCCAGAATCGAAGCCGCTAAAAAGAATTTTTATCCCGATATTGGTGCCGGCGTAATGTGGGAGGATATGGATAACAGGGGTGGAAGAGACGGGGTCGCCCTGGTTTTTCAGGTCAATATCCCTCTGTGGCGTAATAGCTTAAATGCCGCTGTGAAACAGGCCCATGCCAAAAAGGCTGAAATTGAGCAGCAGAAGATTAATACGGAAAATACTCTTTTGACGCAGGCATCTAAAGCATATTATGAATTCAGGGATAGTGTGCGGAAGATACATCTGTACAGGGACATTCTAATACCTAAAGGCACTGAACTGCTCAGGTCATCAGAGGCAGCGTATCGGTCTGGAGCTATAGACTTTTTGAGTTTGATTGATGCCCAGAGGACATTGCTTGATTATCGTTTGTCATACCGGAGGGCACTGGCGGATAATCAGCAGAAAGTTGCCGAGCTTGAAATGCTTACAGGGACAGAATTGAATTTAAATAACCAAAAATTTTAAACTTGAGGATTCTACTAAGAAAGGAAAACGGAAATGAAGACAACAATGATAATTCTAACAATTGCCGCATTAACAATAGCCGCCTTTTTTATCGGCTGCAAAGAGAAAGACCAGCCTGCATCGAATGAAACCAGTTCAATGCAGGGTATGACACATCAATCAACTGCGGAAAACCAGGCAGCATTAGTTTCAATCGAGCAGAAAACCTGTCCGATTATGGGCCAAAAAATTAATCCCAATGTTTCCACTGAATACAATGGAAAAAAGGTTTATTTCTGCTGCGTGGGGTGTATTGATGAATTCAAAAAAGACCCCGGTAAATATATACCAAAACTGCCTCAGTTTAATAAATAGATTAGAAGATAGATTTTGGATTTTTGAAAATGAATCGAAAATTAATTACCATTTTGATAATATTTTTAGCTGCTGCTGCCGGATTTTTTGTAATCAGCCGGCATTTTACGGCTCAAAATACAGAACAAAAAACAGGCGCCGCTAAAGATGTTTATTATTGTCCCATGCATCCCAACGTGACATCCGACAAGCAAGGTGAATGCCCCATCTGCCATATGTCGTTAGTAAAACGAGGCTCAGCTTCACAAATGAGCGGAGGCCAAAAAGAAAAATCAGGGGAAAGAAAAATACTGTATTATCGCAACCCTATGAACCCGCAGGTCACGTCACCTGTCCCTATGAAAGATGAAATGGGTATGGATTATGTCCCCGTATATGAAGACCAGAATATCCCTGCCGACATACAAGGTGTTTATATAAGTCCTGAAAAGCAGCAGCTTATCGGTGTGCAAAAAGGCAAGGTGGAAAGAAGAGAGCTTTCAGGTGAAATCCTGACAGTCGGAAGGGTTGCATATGATTCGGCACTTTATACAGCTCAGCAGGAATATATTCAGTCGCTTAAAAGTTCCAAATCATTAAAAACGGGCAATTCCAATTACATACAGGAACAATCCAGTGAACTTATAAAATCCATGAAACAAAAGTTGATGGCAATGGGAATGAGCGAGCCGGAAATAGCAGAACTGGAAAAACAAGGCAAGCCCCAGCAAAATCTTTATCTTCCCACAAGCGAAGATAAAAATGTCTGGGTGTATGTAACAATTTATGAATATGAGGCAGGACTGGTGCAGACAGGCACGCAAGTCGAGATAAAACCTATTGCATACCCCGGCGAGATTTTTAAAGGAAATGTTGTTACCGTTACTCCGATTCTCGAGGCCGCAACCAGAACTCTAAAAGTCAGGACCCTTGTCGAAAATCCTGAAAATAAGTTAAAACTCGAGATGTTTGTCAATGTAGCGATAAAATACAATATCGGGGAAAGGCTTGCGGTCCCCGAGGAAGCGATATTGCATGCAGGGACGCGAGATATAGTTTTTATCGCCGAAGCTGACGGTTATTTCGAACCAAGGATTGTGACACTCGGACAGAAGGCACATGGCTACTATGCTGTTTTAAAGGGACTTTCAGAAAATGAGATGGTGGTGACATCCGGCAATTTCCTCATTGATTCGGAATCAAAGCTTAATTCGGCATTAAACCAGATGACTGAACCTAACAAGGCACCGGCAACGCATACAGGTCACTAATGATAAATAAAATAATTGAATTTAGCGCAAAGAATAAATATTTGGTTATATTTTTTACGGTTGCGGCAATAATAGGCGCCGTTTACTGCATAAAAAATATGCCGCTGGATGCCATACCCGATTTATCAGATACGCAGGTGATAATCTATTCTCAATGGGACAGGTCACCCGATATCGTTGACCAGCAGGTTACATATCCCATAGTTACTGCCTTGCTGGGTGCACCAAAGGTTAAGGCAATCCGCGGCTTTTCGGATTTCGGGTTTTCATATGTTTATATTATTTTCGAAGACGGCACCGACATTTACTGGGCCCGCAGCCGGGTTGTGGAATATATGAGCAAGATTACGGCCCGCCTGCCGCAGGGGGTTCAAACAGAAATCGGCCCCGATGCCACAAGCGTCGGGTGGGTTTATCAATATGCCCTTGTCGATAAAACCGGCAAAAATAATCTCGCCGATTTACGCAGCTTTCAGGATTGGAAGCTTCGATACTGGCTTCAAAGCGTCCCCGGAATCGCCGAAGTAGCCACAGTTGGCGGTTTTCAGAGGCAATATCAGATCAACATCAATCCTAATGCCCTGCTCGGTTATAACATACCTCTTTCGAAGATTGTTGAAGCAGTTCGTCAAAGCAACAATGATGTAGGGGCACGCCTGCTGGAAATGTCGGGCGCAGAATATATGATTCGGGCAAAGGGATATATCAAATCCCCCGAAGACCTTGAAAATACAGTAATAGGAACAGATGAAAAAGGGACCCCCATTCTTGTAAAAAGCGTTGCCGATGTTGTGCTTGGGCCCGATATACGCAGAGGCATCGCAGACCTCGACGGCGAAGGCGACACGGTCGGCGGAATTGTGATAATGAGGCAGGGAGAAAACGCACTTAATCTGATAAACAGGGTGAAGGCAAAAATCGAAGAGATTAAACCTTCTCTGCCGGCCGGAGTTGAGATTGTAACCACATACGACAGGTCGGATTTAATAAATAGCGCAATTGATACATTAAGGGACAAGCTGATTGAGGAAATGATTATCGTAAGTTTTGTAATTTTGATTTTCCTTTGGCATTTCCCTTCAGCGATTATCCCTATCGTCACTATACCAATTGCAGTTGTTTTATCATTTATACCGATGTATGGAATGAAATTGACCTCCAATATAATGTCTCTTTCCGGCATTGCTATATCAATAGGAGTCCTCGTCGATGGAGCGATAGTCGAAGTCGAAAACGCGTATAAGAAGCTGCAGTTATGGGAGGAAGGCGGCCGCAAAGGAGATTTTCATGTTATCCGTTTAAATGCATTAAAAGAAGTAGGGCCATCAGTATTCTTTTCATTGCTTGTTATAGCAGTCGCTTTTTTGCCAGTATTTACACTTGTTGACCAGGAGGGCCGTCTTTTTAAGCCTCTTGCGTACAGTAAAAATCTTGCAATGGCGATTGCGGCTGTACTTGCGATTACACTTGACCCGGCGATAAGAATGCTGTTTACGAGAATGAATTATCACCATTTCAAACCGAAATGGTTCTCCAGATTATACAACACATTAACGGTAGGCAGATATTATCCTGAGGAGCGGCATCCTGTAAGCAGGGTATTATTTGCGATATATGAGCCTGTATGCAATTTTGTCCTTGAGCATCGAAAGCTTGTTATCATTATGGCGATATTGCTGATTCTCGTCACTGTCCCGATATATTTCATGCTTGGAACTGAATTTATGCCGCCGCTAAATGAAGGGACGATTCTATACATGCCAACGACTCTGCCCGGCATATCTGTAACTGAAGCGGCAAAACTTTTGCAGATACAAGACAAAATCTTTATGACTTTTCCAGAAGTCCAGCGGGTCTTCGGCAAGGCCGGCCGGGCGAATACCTCAACCGACCCCGCCCCGTTTTCTATGATGGAGACTACAGTTATCCTTAAAGATAAAAGCCAATGGCGAAAAGGAATGACATGGGAAAAATTGATAGATGAGATGAATACAAAGATGCAGATACCCGGTGTAACCAATGCCTGGACAATGCCGATAAAGGCAAGAATCGATATGCTTTCAACAGGGATTCGGACTCCTATTGGTATTAAAATATTGGGAGCTGACCTCGGCGAGATAGAAAAAATAGGAACACAGCTGGAGCAAATCATAAAACCCTTGAAAGGGGCGCGAAGTGTATATGCCGAGCGTGTATCCGGCGGATATTTTATTGATTTCAATTTGAAGCGTGAGCAGCTTGCCCGTTATGGGCTGACAATTCAGGATGCCGAGGAAATTATAACAAGCGCAATCGGCGGCGAAACAATAACTACCGCGATACAGGGTACAGAACGCTACAGTGTAAACGTGCGGTATGCGCGAGATTATCGTGACAATCTTGACAAACTGCAGCGGGTTTTTGTCCCTACATCTTCAGGGGCGCATATACCTCTCGGGGAGATTGCGGAAATAAGCGTGACATTAGGGCCTTCGATGATACGCGAGGAAAACGGGATGCCTGCCGGATACGTTTACGTCGATACGGCCGATTCTGATATTGGCGGTTTTGTGACCCGGGCAAAAAATGCAGTGGCACAGCAGTTCCACATGCCTGCCGGTTACGCATTGCAATGGAGCGGTCAATTCGAGAATATGCTCAGAGTAAGAGACCGTCTTAAAATCGTAATCCCCTTGACCCTTTTAATTATTTTCATATTGCTCTATATGAATACAAAAAGCATTGTTAAGACAGGCATAGTAATGCTTGCCGTGCCGTTTTCATTGATTGGGGCAATATGGCTGCTTTACATATTGGGCTACAACATCTCAATAGCAGTATGGGTCGGGATGATAGCATTGATGGGACTCGATGCCGAGACAGGCGTCTTTATGCTTCTGTTTTTGGATTTATCTTTTAACGATATGGCCGCACAGGGTAGAATGAAGACGTTTTCGGATTTGAAGGAAGCGATTATACACGGAGCGGTCAAGCGGATTCGGCCCAAGATGATGACGGTTATGGCTATGTTTATGGGCCTGATGCCTATTATGTGGTCTATGGGGACAGGCGCCGATGTTATGAAACGGATAGCGGCCCCGATGATTGGCGGAATACTGACAAGCTTCATACTCGAACTGCTTGTTTATCCGCCATTATACGCGATTTGGAGAGAGCGTCAGCTTAAAAAAGCTCAAATTTAATTTAATGATTTGAGGGGAGAAATTATGAGCGTGTTCATACAGAACATAGACTGCGTAGTGCCGGATAGGTGCTATTCTCAGGATTCAATTAAAACGAGAATCAAACGACTGCTTAATGCAGATGCTAAAACCAATCGCTATATCGAGAGCATCTATCAAAATAGTGAGATTGACACAAGATACAGCTGCATTTTAAATCCTGATGAATTCTTTAGAATTTCAGAGAACGGGAAAATCTTAAATCCGTCAACAAAAATGCGTAATGACCTGTTCACTGTCTCCGCACGGAAGCTCTTCGTTGATGCTGCGCGGAGCACAATAAAAAATTGTCCTAATACCGATTTCAAGGACATTACTCACCTGATTACGGTTTCATGCACAGGATTTTTTAACCCCGGCCCGGATTATGCAATTATAGAAGGGTTAAACCTTAATAAAAATATCGAACGATATAATATAGGCTTCATGGGCTGCCACGGGGCATTTCCAGCCTTACGACTTTCCGATTCAATTTGCAGGTCCAGACCAGATGCAACTGTTTTGATCGTTGCGGTCGAGCTTTGCACCTTGCATATCCAATTGAAAGATGACCTTGATTCCCTGCTTGGCGGTGCATTATTCGCGGATGGCGGGGCAGGGGCAATCATCAGTTCCAAAAAACCGTCGGTCGGACAAAATGTATTCGAGCTAAGGCATTTCGAATCAACACTCATCCCTAATAGCCAGGAGCAAATGGCATGGACAATCGGTAATACAGGTTTTGAAATGATATTATCGCAATATATCCCTAAAATAATCCAATCAAATATCCGTGATATTGTTGAGCCGATACTCGAAAGGAACGACACTATAATAGCCGATATTAATCAATGGGCGGTACACCCCGGCGGCAAGGCCATACTCGATAGAATCGAAGAGTCGCTGGGTATCAAAGGCAAATGCCGGGCCTCAAGAGAAGTCTTGAGACGATTCGGGAATATGAGCAGCGCGACGATTTTGTTTGTATTAAAAAATTTAATTGAGAATTCCAGCAGTAATCAAAATGATTCTGTATTCGCCATAGCGTTTGGCCCGGGGCTGACAATCGAGACGGCCTTACTCGAATTAATAAAATCTGAAGTAAAAACAAAAAAACAAAAAGAATTTAGCACCTTAACAAGCGGTAAAAAATATGAATGGCAAATTTGATTTAAATATGCATGATTATATTCATCACCCTGAGGGCAAACTTTTCTTTAACCGGGAGATGTTCGGCGCTATCGCATCAAAATATGATTTTATTACACGGGCCCTTTCTTTCGGGACAGACCAGTCATGGAAAAACCGTTTAGTCGAAGATCTGCCGGATATCAAAACCCCGAACTGTCTTGATATCGCCTCGGGGACTGGTGACATTACTTTTCGTCTCGCTGAAAAATATCCGGCGGGCACAATCATCGGATTAGATTTAACCGAACAGATGCTTAATTTCGCCCGAAAGCGAAATACTTACAACAACATCATTTTCACCATTCAAAATATGTGCCGGATGAACTTCCCTGATTCGAGCTTCGATATCGTCACAGGCGGCTACGCGCTTCGAAATGCGCCAAATCTGGAGCAGGCACTTATTGAAATCCGTCGAGTCATGAAACCGGGAGCTAGCGCGGCGTTTCTGGATTTTTCAAAGCCGCCGAATAAATCGCTGCAGGTAATAAAAGGAACACTCTTGAAAATCTGGGGCGGATTTTGGGGAATCCTACTGCATCGTAATCCCCAGCTTTATACCTATATTGCCGCGAGTTTAAAACAATATCCCGACAGGAACCAACTCAAAGAAATGCTTTCAAAAATTGGCTTTACAAACATCCGCTCCCGCAGACACGTCCTTGGCTTCGCTGAAACCATCTTCTTCGAAAAAGGTCCCTGACACCTTTTTCTCAAAAAAATCAGATAATAAAGACTGCGTGTCAATAATCAATCATCAATAGAAAATGCGTTGTCCCAGTCTTTCCAGACGGGTTCGAGGCCTTTGGATTTAAGCATTTCGGCAATTTGAGCCGGAGAGCGGGAGTCGTCGACATCGAATTGTCCCACTGAATCGGCCTGAGAGTAGCCGCCGGGATTAGTCTTGCTGCCGGCACTCATTCTTGTGATTCCCAGTTTTATAAGATGGTCACGTAAGTATGCAGACTCACGAGTTGAGATTGTCATTCCTGCATCGGCAAAACACAATCGTAATGCAAGAATCATCTGCACGAGGTCTTCATCGGTAACCATGTGAAAATCACAGCCGGAATTCGCCGCGGATGCAGCAGGCCCATCCCTTCGGCTTTGCTCAGGGAAGGCTTGGCCGTGTTTGCACGGGCTGGAAGCCCGTGCTACATTTTTTTCGGCGGTCTTGGTGTACTCTGCGGTGAGATTAACACCTTCTGCGGGACGGATGCGCGGGAAGGAAAATGAAACGCGGGATTTCCAGTATTTTTTCATTAAATACTGAGCATGTTCGGCAAGGGCAAGGGTTTCGAGCCGCCAGTCTGAAAGACCCAGCAACGCGCCTATTCCAATTTCGCGCATACCAGCGTTACCGAAGCTGTCGGTAGCGGACAATCTATAATCGTAATCGGCCTTTGGGCCTGCCGGATGGAATTTACGATAAATATCCCTGTCGTATGTCTCCTGATACATCGTTACACCTTCGATTCCGGCCGCGAAAAGTTTGCCGTATTGCTCTGTGCTCATTTGATAAATTTCAACAGCGATTGAGCTGAATTTCGGCCGCAGTTTCGAGACAAGCTGCGTCAAGTAATCGACAGTAATGAAATCTTTATCTTCGCTGCTGACCAATAGCAAATCTTTGAATCCTTCTTTTGCGATTATGTCGGCTTCAGCAAGCGCCTCTTCAATTGTAAGGCGTATCCTTGGGAATTTATGAGCTTTATTGAAGCCGCAGTAAATGCAGCTGTTCACGCACATATTAGATAAATAAAGAGGGGCATATAGCCGGATAGTTTTGCCGAACCGGCGCAAAGTTAATTGATGGGCCATTTGGGCCATTTGCTCAAGATAATTTTGGGCGGCGGGAGAAATGAGCAGCAGCAATCTATCGAGGACATAATAACCCGGCTTGCGCGAAAGCGCCCATTCGACTTCCGATGGCTTGATTTCTTCTAACCGTCTGGTCCAGATTTCCCGGCCGCAGCCATCGAGGCCTCTGTCTGTGAGTATCTGCTTAATATCGAGATGGTGCCGTGCAGTAATGGTCATATTAGTCATTACGCAAAAAGCCGGTAAGCGGGCTTGAGGCGGATGCTTTTTTTGATTCGGCCGCGGCTCCAGATAAATAAGCAGTCCTTCCGGCGATGACGGCCATCTTGAATGCCTCGGCCATTTTTGTGGGTTCCGCTGCTGTTGCAATTGCGGTATTTACAAGGACGGCATCAGCACCAATTTCCATTGCCTCGGCGGCATGCGAAGGCAAGCCAAGGCCAGCATCGACAACAACAGGAACATTTGCCTGTTCGATTATGATTTCAATTGCGGCCCTGGTTTTTAGGCCCTGGTTTGAACCAATGGGGCTGGCTAAAGGCATCACTGTAGCGGTTCCGGCATCCTGAAGCTTTTTACTTAAAATCGGGTCGGCGTTGATATATGGCAAGACAATAAAGCCTTCTTTGACAAGTATCTCAGCAGCCTTTAACGTTTCAATCGGGTCTGGCAAAAGATAATAAGGGTCTGGCGTTACTTCGAGCTTTACCCAATTGATTCCTGTTGCCGCTCGTGCAAGCCGTGAAAGACGGATGGCTTCATCGGCATTGCGAGCGCCGGAGGTGTTGGGCAAAAGCAGATATTTTTCCCGATCGATTGCCGAGAGCATATCATCATCTTTGTTTGTTATATCAACCCTGCGTAATGCTACCGTTACAATCTCGGCTTTCGCTGCTTCAATGGCCTGTGCCATCACGCTACTCGATGAAAATTTGCCTGTGCCTATCAGCAGGCGAGAATTAAATTTTTTACCGGCAATTATTAATTCATCCATAAATTATCCACCCGGGACAAATCTGATCAATTCAATTGATTGCCCATGATGCAGAGACGTTGTAGAAAATTTTACACGTTCTATTATCTGGCCATCAAGCTCCGCAACTACGGCCGCGGAATCGATTCCAAGGTTTAGCAGCAGGTCTGCTATAGTTGCAGGCATTTTATCTTCAGGAAACGAGCTCACAAGACCATTTATTTTCAAAATACTCATCAGACAACCTCTTTTTTAATCTCATCAACCAATAATTCTATAATTGCATTTGCCTGATGCATTGCAACAATTCCAATTCTGGCAGCAGTAAGAGTTTTACATGTATCGGTACTCCTCTGGCCGTCACCCGCAATAATTAATCTTTTTCCAACTCTTCGAGTCTGTATCTCATTACTCTTGCCGTATCCTGCTAAACCGCTTGCTGAAACTATCATGCAGTTCATTTTACTCAAAACCGTTTCAACAATCATCTGCTTTGCAGGAACGCTATCGAAACATTCGGCAATGCAATCTGCGCCCGCAAAAATTTTAGGGATATTTTCGCTGTCGAGTTTTATTTTATGCCCCTCGATTTTGGCCTGTGGATTTATTCGGCATAAATTTTCAATCATGCAATCAACTTTGAATCTTCCGAGCTGGTCGATAAAAAAATACTGCCTGTTAAGATTCGATTCTTCAACTTTGTCAAAATCGCAAATAATAAGCTTACCTATTCCGCTTCGCGCAAGTGCTGCCGCAATATTTGAACCAAGCCCGCCAAGCCCGGCTATCCCCACGATTGAGCAACCAAGTTTTTCGTTAATAGTTGACATAAAAAAACGCTCTGGCAAAAGGAGCGTTAAAATCATCCATGCCTCCCTTCGCAGGTCTTAACCTGAGCAGGTTCATAGGGTCATCCCAGACAAGTCGGGATTTCTCAGCCCCTGCTGCTGTCTTGACAGCAAGACGGAGGCTCCCCTGGCTCAATATTTAAAGGATTGAGCATAGCATAAATTCTATGAATGGTCAAAACTTTAAACATTAAAAAGATTTGAGGTAAAGTGAACCTTTTTTGGGACCAAATATCAAAGACATGCCTTTTTGATTAAGTTGAAGGCTTGGTTGAACGAAATTCAATTAGTATATTTTATTTATAGGTGTAGAAAAATGATAGCAACTTGCCCACATTGCAGTAGCGGATTTTATATTTCATCCGAAACGGCCGGCAATGTCATCAAATGCTCGAAATGCAAAAAGGAAGTTCGAGCGCCTGACAGACGCGGATGCGCCCCCGGTGCATTAACTGCACCTGATGACGGAATACCATTTGCGATATTAGCTGAGACAAAGGCTGAGGCCGAAGAGCATCTCAAAAATGAAACTGAGGCAAGATTAGAGTTAGAGAAAAAAATCAAAGATGCCCTCGATGGAAGAACAAAAGCGGAGGCCCTAGCATTAACAGCAAAACAGGAGAAGGAACGAATCGAAGTAAAAATTAACGGCGAAATTGACGCGAGACTGAAGGCAGAAGTCCAGGTAGAGTCTTTAACAAGAGAATTGACAGAAGTTAAGACGAAATTAAAAGAGATAGAAGATGCACACGCAGAGACACAAGCTCAATTGCAAAAAGAAAGCGAAACAAGAAAGCAGTTCGAGCTGCAGCTTCAGGCAGAGACTGAAACACGAATAAAAGCAGAAAGTCAGACCAAGGCGGAGGCCCTGGCCAAAAAGAAATACCAGTCACAGGCCGAATCCGAAACAGCGGAAAGAATAAAGCTCGAGCAGGAGCTGGCGACAGTTAAATCAACAATGCAGGAAGTAAAAATTGTCGAAAGCAGGAAAAAACCTTTAAACTTTATCAAAGGTCTTGTCAGGGTGACATTTATCTTATCGCTTATGGCGGCAGTAGCGGGAGGATACATCGCATACATAAACGGCTATATAATAAACAGTCATTTCGACAGACCAATGCATCTTCCGTTATTCAGCAGGGCTGTTTATCTTCCTGTCAATTTAATCGCGATAAGTATCTGCAGCTATTTAGCCGCCTGGGCCGTTCTTTTGATTATTATTTTCGTAATAAAAGGTTTCTCGAAATCAAATTCAAATAAATCAGATATTACCGCTCAGTCTTCAGCGATATTGCCGGAAAACATCCCTTTGAATGAAGTCAGGACATGGAGGTCATCATAATCAAAATCATAGTCCGAGAAATTGTCCCCTATCAATTTGTTTTAGCCTGTTTTTCAGTCAATTTCTCATTTATTACAAAGCAGGTAATGTAGAAATCTAAAAAAGCCGAAATATGAATGTATGCAAATGTGACTTACGAAAAATGGGATTTAAAGTGACCCCGTAAGTATAAAATAAATTAAAATAACCACACAATGAATAGGAGAATCAAATGACTCCGGTAAAGACAGTTGAAAGAGCGTTAACAATGGGCGAAATAAAGGATAAGGCCAAAAACCTTGGCATAAATCCAGGCACTATGAAAAAGACAGAACTTATCCGTGCCATCCAGTCCGCTGAACACAATAATACCTGTTACGGGACAACTAACGGCACATGCCAGTGGACGGAATGCTGCTGGAGAGCTGATTGCCTCAAGATTAGAAATTAGGTAATCGCTGGAAGATTTAAAATTTAACGGGGCGCCTTGCGCCCCGCTTTCATTTCTAATAACATTGCGGATTATAAGGATTTGCACAATCCAGCCAATAATCCACCATCACCGCCAAATCCGTCAGGTTTACTATACAATCACCTGTTAAATCGCCTTTGGCGGGACATTGATAAATATAAAAGGCATCATCACTCATATCGTAAACAGCAGGATTATTTGCATTGATAATTCTTATAAAGCAATACTCAGAATCAATCATTGGAACGAGCCAGTCAAAGCTGAGGGTGTTGACAATGGCCGAAGGAGTAATCGTCAGCCATGTATAGCCGTAATCGATTGAATATTCAATCAGAACTTTTTCAACAGGTCCGGCGGTATTCCATGTAATTGGAAAGACACTGCCGGCAGCAACAACTGCGGAGGCATTAGGAGATAACACTGTAATCGTAGAGGCGGCCGGAGCGACTACACGCAATGTATTAATGTCCTGAAGTCCCCACTTGTTCGGCAGACTAAAAGTGCTGAAGCTTTTTTCATCACCATAATCCGCGGAGGGAGGAGTTATCAAAGCGCTGGGGTCGGCTTTTAACCGAAATATTTCAGTATCACTGATACCGCCTGCAGGGCTTACACCTTCACCGGCCGGTCCAAACATAACAACATTCAAGGAATTTTTGATTCTAAGCTGCCAGTTATTATTGCTTACAACGAAATTTGAGGCAGTGATATAAGCGCCATTAGCATCATTACTGGATTGGGCATTTATCCACCAGTCACCGGCAGCGGGATTGTAACTGATGTCGCTTGGCAGGTCTTCTGAAACAGTGATAATTGTTCCGCTTCGCAAATCCGACCAGACGGGGTGAGTTGTAAGGACGAGTGTTTCACTAAAAGCACCGCTGTCGTAAATATCCAGCTTCCAGCCGCGCATATCAAGATGGTCGGTAATGACAACCAGCTCAAACCAGTCACCGCCGTTACCCATTACTCTGCCGAAGTAAGAATCGCAGGCCCTGCCGCCATCATCATCGACAACTTCGTTTCCCCCGTTAATAAACTGACTTCCGCCAACGGCATTATACTCATTGAGAATAACATCAGCGCAGAATGCATATCCTGATAAACTGAAAATTAAGCAGGCAGCAAAAAAGTTTTTAAGAAGAGACATCATCATCGTTCCTTTTTTATAGTATCTGAATTTACTGCGAAGATATTTTCCCACATACCGTCAGGCCGAACCTCCATAATCTCGACATCACGATAAAAACGAAGCATTGAAATGGTGTAAATAACCATTGCTTCTGTGGCCGCGTCCTGAGCCCTGAATAAATCTCTTTGGGCATCGAGAACATCACGGGTATTTGCACGCGCATACTGCAGCAGATTCATTGTGTCCTTCAATCGGTGCCTGGCCAGAACAAGCTGCTCTGACTGGACCTTGTATCTCTGAGCAGATTCCATTAAATCACGGTAAACTGTGCGAACGTCGAGTATAACTGAATTCAATTTTTCTTTGTAACTGCGCTGATTTTGTTCGAGGAACACCAGCGATAGACGATAATTGTTCTCCTGTGAAAGCGGGTCCAAATTAGGGTCAAATCTTAAGCCGATAAAAGCTTTGTCTTTACCTGATGAAAAAGGGGTAATGGCCCTGTTAGACTGCATTTCGGAAGCAATCGCGATTCTCAAGTCAGGCCTCATATCGTCATAGGCGACAAGAACTTTGCGCTCCGCATCGATTACGGCATCGAAGGTGTTGGCCAAGTCAAGCCGGCGGTCCAGGGCTGTTCCAACAGCCTCGTTCTCGGAAAAAGCCGGCATTTTCATTTCGATATTTCGCAGGGCAGCAAGCTCGTTGTAATCGAGCTGGATTTCGAGTTCGACGGGCATACCGAGTGCAAGTTTGAAGTCATCAAGCTGCTGATTATAGAATTTTTCGGCCTGAAGATACGAATCGGAAGCAATCAGTTTGTCCTGCCTTGCCTGGTCGAGCTCAAATTGAGGTAACCGGCCGGCAATCGAAAGTTTATAGGCATGGTCATATATATCAATCAATGACTGGAAATTATCGCGTGCATTTCTATAAGCATCATAGGCCTGCAGAACTTCATAATAACGGGAGGTAATTGAAACGGCAAACCGCTTGCGGAATCTGCTGAAAAAACGTATCTGATAAAGAACGTCCCTCTCAGATTGTGTAAGATTTTCGAGAACGATATTCGGGTCCCTGCCCCGCATCAGGGGCTGCTCAAATACAGCTAAAAAAACATTTGAAAGACCTGAATCCTTATCGCCGCTTAGAACTTCCATCCATGCAGTGGCTAAACCTAAACTTATCTTAGCGCCTGTTTTGAATAGCTTATTTACACCTATTCCGCCTCCAGCCGTTAGCCCCTCATCCTCGCCATTTTTTACATAACCGGTCTCGGCTGAACCGAAAGGCAAATAATCAAACTGATGTCTTGCAAGTCGCAGGTCGAGAGCTTTTATATAAAGAAAATCTTTTTCAAGCTGATAAATTAAATTGTGGTCGACCGCATAATTAACGGCCTGAGCAAGGGACAGTGTTGAACCTGAAAGATAAGCATTTGTATCCTGGATATCGAAAGGCGCCGGACCAGCACTGTCAATCCTGTAATTGGCCTTTACTCCGAACTGGTCTTTCCATTTCGAATCGATAATCCTGTACGCATTTTTGTCGACTTTAGCTTTAACTTCATCGGCTTTAGGGGCACAACAGCCATGCAGACACAAACCTGCAAAGCAAGCCAAGAACACCTCCTTAAGCCTCAATAGTCTCATCAAAACACCAAAAAACGTAAATTGCTGCGTGATTTCTAATCGAATATATTAAAGCTGACGAATCCCCACAGTTTCTCCGGGAGTCAGCTGCATCCCTTCCGGAATTTTGATAACGAAAGGCAAACCCCACTGCGGCACAGCGGGATTAACCCAGAGCCGTGCGGGCATCTGCTCTATAATCGGACCAACAGAAAGAATTTCTGATTTCGCAATCTGGGAAGAAACTCCTCCATTTCTTATAAGTGCAACTTTCATACCGACTGCAATATCTCCGATTTGATTCTGGCCGGCATATGCAATAATTTCTTGTGATTTGTTCTGAGCAATGACTAAAATCGGCTGACCGGCGACAACATTTTCCCCGGGCTCTAATATGCCCTGGGCTGTTCTCTGTGCGGCAGGATCGGTTGATTTCGCAAGAATTTGAACTACAGTACCATCAATGGGGGCAGTAAGAACAAGGGCCCTTCGCTGAACGGCAAATTCTTCCACCAATTTTTCCTGCACGGCCGCCTCTTTGCGTATGGCATCGAGGGCCGCGTCTACCGACGGTACCTGAAATTTTTGTGAAATAAATGTATCATAACGAAGCTGTGCCAGCTTTAACTGTTCCTGCGCCTGGACTACATGGTTTTCCATTTCCTCGATCTTCCTGGCCAAAGCAGTGTGCAGCGCCTTAGCTTTATCAACCTCGTAAGGAGCAACAGTATTTTTGGCAAGAAGATCGGTTAAAATTTTGACTTCTGCCGCATAATCTTCAAGGGTAATCCGGTCCGAGGCAATTTGAGCTTTGAGACTGAGTATATCGAGGCGTGCCTTTTCGACGTCAACGGCAAACCGCCTTTGTTCTTCAGCCCTGTCGAGTTCGGCAGCATTAATATCGGATAAAAGCTGATCCTGAGTCGGGATTAACTGAGAGCGAAGGTGTTCAGCGGTGGCAGATACAGTAGCCATTTGGGCAGTTAAGAGCTCGTCATCGAGTGATGCAACAGGCTGGCCTTTTTTAACGACATCAAACAGCCTGACATAAACAGTTTTAATGTGTCCATCGACAGGAGCGCAGACCTGTGCAACCTGGCTTTGGGCCATACCAACAATTTCAATTTTTTGAGAGCCGCCGTAAAACAGCACCCCAACCCCGGCGACTGCCACTACCCAGACAAGCATTGGGAGGACCTGCTGCTGGATTCGTCCGTTTCTGAAGAAAGTGATTTTTCGCGAATTTTTCATACCTCGAGTAACTGCTCCTGCATAGTCAGGCTGATGTTTTCAATGCCATCGGTTTTCTGAAGCTCCGCGAGCATTTGTTCATTTTTATCCGTATTTTTAACCATAAGCTGATAGGCATATTCAACTAGCGAAGTGCCGAAACCGCTGTCCTGGGCAGAAATAAGGACAAAATTACCACAGAACCGCTTGAGAATTGCCGGTATCGGGTGGTTTGATGGCATGTGGCCTTTGAGGCTGAATCTCAAAAAAGCGTTATGAGGCTCATGCATACCGAAGTTAGTAATATGAAGATATACAGCAATAGCGCACAAAACTAATGTTCCTATTATGGCCGTCAAATACCGTTGTGAGCCGGATGCCATGCCGACTACAAGGGAACAGAATATGAAAACGACGTCCCGGGTATCTTTTAACACATTTCTGAATCTTACCAGGGCAAGTGCGCCCATAAGCCCGAACGCCGTTATGATATTATTTCCTATTACACCCATTACCATCGCAACGACAACGGTAATAAGGATTAATGACTGAACATATGTGCGGGAGTATGAAAGGCCTGAATGTGTAAAGTAATATACCCAGGCGATCACCTGGCCCAGCACAAATGCCAAAAGCAGAGACAACAAAACACTTTGAGGGCTAAACCCCCCTCCGACGGTAGTCACCTCAAATAACTGGGATAGTTTTTCGATTATTCCTGAATTCATATTTACCAAGCCTCATTAACTTTAAAGGCAGAAGCCCCGCAAACACTATTAGCGTATTTTGAAAACGACTGCTGGTATAGTTCAAGACACCTGACCATTCTGGTAAGCCATGCGGGAAAACGCGATGTGAATTTTATTTCGAGAATAACATTGTTAGTTGGAAACCTTTGCCAGCCAGGGCTGTTTAACGTCACAGACGCCTGTCTGCACATTTTGAAGCTTAGTTTACGGTCAAATGTAACACGGACCCTGTTTTCTGAGGTGTCTTCATATGCCCTGCGAAGATATTTGATCAAAATAAACGGCCGGGCGTTTATACTTTGCATATAAAAAAGAAACTGCTTAAGAGCTTCCTGTTCTGTGCTGTAGTATTGTCCCGGCAAGGCACCTAACGAAAGCAGCCGTTCGACATCGGCGTGCTTTACCCTCTGCCTGTCTTTGATTACGGTAAAATTGGCCCTGCGTTTAATCTCGAAGAATTTGGGATATGACGGGTCATCGTTATATCCTCTGACGCGAAGTTTAAAACGATTCTTCTGGCCGGTCAAACTCTCTTTGCACAGTTGAAGATTTGGGGAATCAATATATAAACTCACAATCGGATAACAACCCGTTGGCTGGAGTTTACAATACCTGTCAGGACGAAGATAAGGCTGGATGAATTTTTCAACCTGTGCGGCTTTTGACTCGCTAATTTGATATTTATATTCAAATCGGCACCTCAAAGTGCCGTCTGCGGCTACCGTTTTGCCGCTAAATGGCACAAATACCTGCTTTTTTTCCTGAGGCGCAACTTTATTTACACCAAGAGGGACAATAACACTCTTAGATTTGAGTTTACCAACTATATTACTTATTGAATTACTTTTCATTTCCACCCCCCCACCGATGACCAACTAAAGTCACCACGATGGGCCACCCAAACAGCCGCTATCAAGCAACTGTTAAAAACCTCGCAACCCTACCTATATTAACATTAATCTAACAGTTTTACTCCAAAAAGTCAATTTCAATCTTCCCCGATGAGCTTTTATATGAGCATCTTAAGCAATTATAATTTCTTTATTTCCAAAGTCTTATAAAAAAGATATTTATCCTCTTAAGGATTAGCTGTTCCAGGAGTCGGGTTAGATGCCTGCCAATTATTCGGGTCATTTCCGTAAGCCGTTAAAACACTTCTACTGAGAGATTTTCCATGGCCATCTGCTTGATTTGGCCATAAATCCACTCCTTCAGGGCAATCCTGCGGGTGAGAACCATCGCTGAAGACAACCCGGTCAACCCGGGCGTAAAAAGTCTGACCCAACTCATCTGTATCGATGGGTTTAGCTAACTCAAGTTTTTCGCCTCCATTGCTCAGATTGCCGCCATAAGGCCCAAGAACGGTAATGCCCCCGGGAACTGTATATCTTGTCCGGAAATACGCAGGCGTAGTCTTGACGATAAGCAGGTATCCATTAGCAGGAATCGTCGTTCCAGCAGGAAACACATAATCTATTCCATCACTAAACTCCCATGGAACTCCGTTAACATCATAGAGATTAACTGTGCTGCCGGTAATATTGCGCAGCTCGATGTATTCAGAGTTCTGGCCATTAATATCAGGAGGGTTATACATTATTTCATTGATTACAATGGGACCAACCCTCGGATAAGCATTTGCAGCGCCGGGGGTATTCGAGCTCATAGCAACGAAATTAAATGAGCCTGTGCTTTTTTGATAGCGGCCAAAAGCAATACCATTTTCTGAGGCATCGAAATCCTCTTTTTCTCGATAACCAGTAAGCACGGACCCGTCGCTGGAAGTCAGATAGGCGGTTTCGCCGTATTCACTAAAGGCAAATGCCGTGATTTTGCCGGTATCCGAACTTGCGGGACCAAAGTTCGCATCTACCGAAAGGACCAGATACGCGCCAGGCGCAAGAATTGTCCCTGCTTTAATCTTATATTTTGTCAGGTCTTCCGAATCATCGCTTAGATACCAGTTACCTATATTTATGGAAGATGATGTGGTGTTTTTCAGCTCAATCCAGTCGCCCGGCGAAGTATCCGAATGGGCAAGCAGTTCGTTAATAGCTATTGAACGTTCCCTCAGAAGTCCTGAGTCATCGATATCAGGTGTCCCGCCGGCGTATTTGCTGGCACCCCAGCTTTCCTGTTTATTCCAAGTATTGACATCAGCAGCAGTGGCGTCAAAGATATTCAGCGAGAAGCCTTCACCGTCAGTTGGCTTCTGCCAGTCATCAGAGTAGTTGAAATCGTGAATCGTCCTGCCGATGGCATCTTCAAGGCGAATGTGTTCGCCATCATTGGCCAGGTTGCCTGTATATTGACCCGCGATATTTTTGCCTCCACCATATCTGGCGGTAAAGGCGTTTGTGTCTTCTACAACAAGAACGTAATCTCCGGCCGCAAGGGTCATATTCGGGAATGTGAAGTGAATGCCTTCGGTGAATTTTACAAGGTTAAGATTGAGTGTTGACGTTCCGATATTTTTCAGCTCGACGAACTCCTGGCAGGGATCGCCTGGCTCAGTTGGGTGATACATCAATTCTGTTATTCTGAGTTTGTCCTTAACGGGGCCGACAGAGAAATTTGCCTCGGTAAGGGCACTCCACTTCGAGCCGCTGCTGTAAAAAGCCCGTGCTTTCAGTGTGAGCGAGTTATTAATTGTCACTGACCCGCCGCTTGAGATAATCGTCCCGTTACCCTGAGGTTCAAGGCCGTTGGTTGTATAATAAATCGTCCCGCCTCCTGTGATTGTTACAGTCGAACCAGCGGTTTTTTCGCCGCCGAACTGACTAAACACAGGCGCCGCAACCGTAGGATAAAAACCGCGAGATGGATATCCGTTTGTGACAAGCCAGTTTGTGCGAACGGGGAAAAATGGCTGCATCCAATAGTCTATAAGCGGATGACTCGGATTTATCATGTAATCACGTTCGTCTTCCCAATAAGCAGGGGTATAGACCGGGGCCCTGGCATCTTTCCAGTCATGCAGGAAATCTCCCCATCTGGCAGATTCACCAAGTATTGCCTTTTCAATTTGATATGCACGAGTTTGATAACGATTAATATTTTTCTGAGAAGTAAGAGCGCCGTTATTGAACAAGTGCTTATGAACCCGGTCGCCCATAAGCCGTTTGTAGTCGGGATTGTTGTGAAGGGCATTGTGCATATTTCCCGGCCCCATGTTGTAGTAACCATCGAAGGGGAAGGGGTCATGAAACATAGTTGGCTCCCATATCGCGATTTCCGCGTCCCAGGTATAAAATTTCCATTTGTCTTTCGGGGGGCCGTCAACATCCAGCGGATTGCGTGTGCTGCCGGCGTACCAGTTTTTGGAGCCCCAGTCCCAGTTTGTAACGAATGTAGTGTAAATAATATAATCGCACATCTGGGCAACATCAACATGCTGGGCGAATTCGGCGTAAACACTCGCAGTCACTG
>CAYSKP010000023.1:0-4096 GCA_964431645.1 uncultured Pirellulales bacterium | reverse complement strand
TCTCCATCTTCTTTTGACATGGAATATTCGCTATGCGGCGCGAAATACCCAATTGAATTATACCCCCAGTAATTACGCAGCCCTTTTCTAAGAAGAATCTCATCATGAATAAAATGATGGCATGGCATAAGTTCTATACTTGTCACCCCGAGGCTTTGAAAATACTTTATCGCAGAAGGATGCCCCATGGCCATGTATGTTCCGCGTATATCTTCGGGCAGCTCCATATTTTTGATGCTGAAACCCTTTACGTGTGTTTCATAGATAATCATCTCATAAATGACAATGTTAGGTTTATGACTATTAGACCAGTCAAAATAAGGATTTACCACTACCGATTTAGGCATAAAAGGTGCGCTGTCGGTTGTATCCGGCTCACTTCCGGCATCTTGGCTTTTATAGGGATATATCGCTTTATCCCATTTGACCTGTCCCTCTATAGCCATTGCATAAGGGTCAATAAGCAGTTTTGAAGGATTGCAGCGATGTCCTGAGGCAGGGTCCCATGGCCCGTGAACACGGTATCCGTATCTTTGCCCGGGTTTTAGGTCGTGAAAATAGCCGTGCCAGCAATACCCCGTAACCTCAGGTAAATCAATTCTGGTCTCATTTCCTTTTTCATCGAAAAGACACAGCTCTACACGTTCGGCAACTTCTGAAAAAACCGAAAAATTCGTGCCGTTTCCGTCAAAACGGGCACCCATAGGATATGCGATGCCCGGCCAGATTTTAAATTTCTCTCCCTTTATTTCGGTTTTTAAAGCCATTGCGGCCCTCCTGGAGAAAAACAACACAACATGAGATTAAAAAACCTCGGCATTTGTAAGCAGAAAAGTTTCCTTTGATATCATTTATTTTCCTACTTTTTGTTTTTCTCTTAATCTCTTAACAGGATGCTCTCCTTCTGTGCTGAGACGGTATTCTCCTCCGAATTTTTCCACATGGTCTTTTATCACCTGATTACTGGGTACGGTTCCGCGATTCACAATCTTCTGGTATTTGTTATACCTGTGGTTCTCCGGCAATTCATTAACATTTACAAAATCAGTCCCATCTGCTGTCAAATCAATCTGTGATTCGAGAATTTCCCGAACATAATCCTTGCTCGATTCTATTTTCAAAGGTTCTGGAAACGAATCCGGAACAACAGATTCGGCCTCTTTATCTTCATATTTTTCCAGCATCTCAGCGGCCTCACGCAAATGAGCTAATTCATAATCGAGATTATGCTCCCAGATTTTTCGAATTCTTTTATCAGTTTCTGTTTCCATGCAGGAATAATAGAGATAACATTCTCCATATTCATGCAGCAGGTTGCATTCGAACCAGCTCATTGTCGGGTCTTCCAGAGATTCATACTGAGAAACATGCTCCTCCTCAATCATTGCGATTTCCGAATACAGGCCTCTGGCGATTTCATCTTCAAAACGGTTCGCTACGTTCATATAATAATTCATCGTCTGCTGTTCGCCGGCTGTTATCGTCAGAACATTGAGCTTGGTCACGATGTCGGCTGTTTTTTTATCATAATGATTAAATACTGAATCAAAAGGATGACGATGCTCCTCTTTAGTAGGCCTGCCCGGGAAAATTTCAGTATATTCCCCGACTATATCTGTTGCATCTTTTCCTTCCAGCAGTTCATAAAGGTTTGAATAGCGGTATAAATGGTCAAAATCTTCCAATAACGCGAAATCCAATGCCGCCTTCACATTCTCATCCGGCTCATTTTTAGCCAGGCATGCCGTCAAATCAACCGCCACCTGTTCATATCCTAAAGTTGTTTCGATTGTTGATTCATTTCCGGGAATAAGCCCGTTTATCATTTTTTGCTGCTGCTGTTCCAGCCGCCTCGTTAGTGCGATACGCCTTTTTATATCGATATCATCGCAGTGACGTGCGAAGTGATGTTTAAACCAGTTGCCATCAAATTCCGCACCGTTCATTAAAATGATTCTGACCCGTGTATAAGGATGAACATTTTTTTTGTCGTAAGGCGGCGGGTTCATCTGTGCCCAGTTCATTATCTGTTTTTCCAGAGGGGTTCCTTTTTCCTTTAAGGGATTCATATATACTCCTTTTTGTGAGCGAGTTTTTTTTCGCTTAAAATTTAATTAGCGTTTCTTTCTTCAATTATCTTGTTTTTACTGACAGCTGTTCCTCGATATAGGCCAGATGAACTTTTTCATCTTCGTAGTTTCGCATGATTATATTTTTAGCATCATAATCGAGGTCCCATGTAGTGGCTTCCCTGTATTTTTTGTTAGTTAATTTTTCATTGCTCCTCATTGCCTTAAGTGCACCTTCTGTTCCGGTAATACTTCGAAGTGCGGTAAATCCTTCAATCAAAGCGCCTTTGAAATCAGCCGTCTGTTCCGGCGGCTCCTGGTCATTGTCTGTAAGATAACCACAGAGGTCATCGATGTGTCTTTGATGGTCTTCTTTAAATTGTTCTAAATGATTTTGTATTGAGGAGTCATCGATTTGTTCTATTGCCTTTTCATAGGCCTCAACAGCGTCAATATCGAGCTGAATAAGATCTCTGACTTTTTTAAAGCTCTCACTGCTTTTTTCACTCATTTCATCCATCATAGTTCACCTCTTGAATTTTTAAATAATTAAAATTATTTTTAAAATAAAATTTCATATCTTTTAGATGAAAATAATAGATATAGCCATAGGGAATATGCCTAATTAACACCCTCTTAAAACTAAATTTTCCATCAATATTTTTCATTGGCACAAGTATTTGCCGGCCATTGACTAAATATTTAATTTGTTTATACTTTTCAGGCATATCTGTAAAATAAACGAAAGGAATTTTCGTATGGATCCCTCAATTTTCAAGGCGTATGACATCAGGGGCATTTACGGTGAGCAGTTTAATGAAGAAGATGCATGGAAGATAGGTTTCGCATCTGCAAGGTTTTTACCAGCGCTTCTTCATGGTTTCGATAGAGGCCATGCCAATGCAAGGACAATATGTGTAGGACGTGATATGCGGACTCATAGTGAACCTTTGGCCAGGGCGCTTATAGAAGGTATTATTTCAGCAGGCATCGATGTAATTGATGTCGGCATGAATGATACGCCTTTTATCTATTTTGCGGTCAATCATCTTGGCGCTTGCGGCGGGATTCAGGTTACTGCCTCGCACAATCCTGCAAAATATAATGGTTTTAAAGTTTCAGGCCCGGGCGCAAAACCTGTTGGTGAAGACACAGGCCTCAAAGATATCCAGCATATTGCGACATCTCTGATTCATACTAAAGGAAAGCCCACCGGCAATATCCAGAAGGTCGACCTCACAGAAGAATATCAAAAGCATATATTCAAATTCCTGATGCCTAAAATTCGTAAACTCAAAATTGCCATCGATGCCTCTAATGGTATGGCAGGTAAAATGGTCCCTGCCTTATTTTCCGGACTTGGTTTGAAATTAATCGAATTGAATTTTAAACATGATGGCAATTTTAAGCATGACCCCAATCCCTTGAATGAGGCAAATCTTGCCGAGCTAAAGGCGGCAGTCACTGCAAATAAGTGCGATTTTGGGGTTTGTTTCGATGGAGATGCCGACCGGCTGATGATGGTTGATGAAACTGGAAGAACGATTGGCTGTGACCTTTTAACCGCCCTAATGGCCGGCTATTTCCTTCAAAAAGAGCCCAAGTCGACAATAGTTTATGACCTTCGCTCAAGCAGGGTAGTCGCTGAGGAAATTATAAAATACGGCGGCACGCCGAGGCGCGAGCGCGTAGGTCACGCATTTATGAAAAAGGCATTGCGGGATTCACACGCTATTTTCGGCGGTGAGCTCTCGGGGCATTTCTATTATCGTGATAATTACTGCGCCGACTCCGGCATGTTTACCTTTGTTCATATGCTCAATATTATCAGCCAAAGCGATTCGCCCGTCAGTGCACTGGCAAATCCGCTTCGTAAGTATTTCCCCAGCGGCGAGATAAATTTCCAGGTTGAAGATAAAAAGACCAAAATGGACGAGCTTGCCAAGCGTTATCGGGATGGTCCGGTTGACTGGCTCGATGGCGCAACGGTAGGATCTCAAGACTGGCGGTTTAACTGCAGGCCCAGT
>CAYSKP010000022.1:0-14591 GCA_964431645.1 uncultured Pirellulales bacterium | reverse complement strand
TGAAATCGAGCTTTCGTACCTTTTTCTTACAAGACGCATTCCCTCCAGAGATGTCTCCACCGCTGATTTTGCCAACTCCATATTACTTTTCGCCTCTTCAAGTGAAATCCATGCCTGGTAAACCTGAAAAGATATTGCATTTTCAAGTTCATACATATCTTCTTTAGTTTTTGCCAGTTCAAAGGCGGCTTTTGCTTTCTCTGCATCTCTCTTACAACCTTCGAAAACATACCACTTCAAAAAAATGCCCCCGAACCAGCCGCTGCCTTCCCCTCCGAATACATTGCTGTGGTCATCAAGCTCATAATTGGTTCGAAATCCCGCCATAGGAAGATATTGGGAGGTCTTCAAATCGACATTCTTTCGGGCAGCCTCAATTTTTTTCCTCATCGCTTTTATGTCGCTGCGAGAAACTGCTGAGGAAATATAATATTCAATCTGCTCTATTTGTATTTGCGGGAAATCCGGTTCGGCATCGAAGGAATCTTGTGTCCCCATACTCATTCCAAGTGAGCGTTTTGCCAGACGAAGATTTTTCAATGCCGAAATAAGATTTTGCTGTGCCTGCTTTTGAGCTGTCGATGCACGTAAAACGTCAGAATACAAAACCAAATTTGCATCATATTGCAATTGGCTTATTCTTGTGTGCTCGTTTGCATCTTTTACTGATTGCTCATTAGTATTAACCATCTCTTTTGCCGTAAGAACGGATAAGTATGCCTTTATTGTATTGTATACAGCCGATTCTCGAGCCCTTTGATACTGCTCGTTATTAGCCTGAGATTGTTTTTGCGCAATATCTAAACCAATCCATGCGGCCGGAGCAAAGATAGACTGCTCAAGTGAAAACAAGGTTTGATAATTATTTAAATATCCCGGATTATTGAAAGTTCCCGGCGCTCCGGACAAATCTGCGCCTGCAAACCTTTGCTGATTTAATTTATACGAAAATACATTTGCGGGAACATCGGTCCTTGTAAGATTTTCTTCGATTGCAATCTTGGGCAATAACTCTCCCCGTGCGGCATAAACATCCTGTTTATTGGCTTTGACTGAGTAAGCAAATGCCTTTATCTGATGATTATTTTCAAGAGCCATTTGAACTGCAGCTTTAAAAGAAATTTTTCTCTCATTAGCATCATGATTTATTGAAACTGCATAGGAGGGATATACAAAAAAAAGGACAAGAATAAAAGCAGCTAAACTATTAAACCAAAAATACAGCATTTGTTTTGGCATATAAAGCACTGGCATTTCAGCAAATTTCCCCATCCGATTTGAGGATATATCATCAATTCCCAACCGATATTTGTATGAGACAATCGAAATTATAGGATAATAAAGAAAGTTGTCAAGCCTGGGGAAGTGACAAGTTTTTAGATTGCCGCATTGATCTGAAAAAAGATATTAATCAGCCTGTGATGGCCTTCCAGCCCTGATTAAGCTCTTCCAGTAAATCAATGACATCCTGGATGAGTCGAGGCTCTTTTTTAATATTGGCTTCTGAAAGGCGTCTTATCATAAACAAATAAAGCTGCCGGAGATTTGTGGCTATTTGGCCGCCGGCTTCCATATCGAGGACGGCATTGAGCTCATTAATAATATCCTGAGCCTTAGAAATGTATCTGCCTTTTTCGGCGTAATTATTTTCCTCAAGCTCTTTGATGGCCAATTTTAAAAACTTGATGGCTCCATCATAAAGCATGACAATAAGCCGGCCTTTGCTCTGGGTGCTGACCGCTGTATCCTTATATATTTCAACTCCGCTCATCAGACCACTCCCTTATAAGCGAAATAAAATTATTATTGCATCACATTAATTTTTCAATTGAGAAAAATCTAAAAAATGGGGAGGTGACGTATGCCACCTCCCCCACTGATTAACTTTGTTCTGCTTTGTTATCTCAGCAGATTCAAAGCCATCTGAGGCATTGAATTGGCCTGAGTTAACATCGATATACCGGCCGAAGCTAATACCTGGTTCCTTGTCATTGATGCCATTTCTGTGGCAACATCGACGTCGGATACACGGGATTCTGCTGCGGACAGGTTTTCGGCAGATATGTTAAGCACTTCGATTGTGCTCTCAAGACGGTTCATCTTATAACCGAACGCTGCACGAGCTGTATCCTTTGTGCTGATTGCAGTGTCGATTGTGGCTAATGCCGCCTTTGCGCTTGTGGTGCTGCCGATGCTTAAAGTGCTGACTCCCAGGCCGCTCTTTGTCATATCAGCGCCTGTGACATTAATGTAATCGTTAGTGCCGCCAAAATGTATACTTACTGATGCTGAGTTGTCTAACATTGTGATGCTGTTGAACTTTGTGGCTGTCGCGATACGATCGATTTCGTTAGACATTTCACTGAATTCCTGATTCATAATTGCTCTCTGAGCGGAAGAATATGAACCAGTTGCCGCCTGTTCAGCCAGCTGCTTCATACGAACCAGAACGTTATCGATTGTCTGCAGTGCACCTTCCATAGTCTGCAGCATACTGATACCGTCCTGAGCGTTACGAACGCCCTGTTGTGTGACGGCAATGTCCGCTCGCATAAGTTCGCGGACGGCAAGGCCTGCTGCGTCATCCTTTGCGCTATTGATTCGCAGACCTGACGACAACCTCTCAACTGACTTGGCCAGGGCATCATAGCTTTGGCCCAAGTGTCGAGCAGCGTTGGACGCCATAATATTGTTTTTAATCACTAACATATTGCTGACTCCTTAAAAATATTTATGTGTCAACAAAACCTTCTCTTCTGCCATTTTTATGACCAACCGTGGCCAAACCATCTGCCGTGCAACAAGCACGTTGTAAGCTTCCAAACCTCATTATCGTGGGAATATCAGTCAACTTAAGGGTTTTTGGGGATTTAGGAAGATTATAAATTGTGGCCCTGTAATAGCCTAAACAGTCATACTGATAAATGTTTTTTCAAGGACCGATAAAAATATTTAACAGAAAAAAATAAAATTTTTTTTATGAGAATTTTTTGAGATAGGTATTTAAGAGATGTTTAAATTAGAACATTTATCTTGTTTTCTAATGAGGAAAATTGGTTGTAATCTGATGAGGAATTCATGAGATAAGAATCATCTGTAATATCAAACGAATTACTTAAAAGCGGTTTTTGTAAAAAATAGCTGTCTTTTCCATCGTTATACCCGTGCTCGCCTAACTGTTCCCATTGATTCAGGGGTGAATTATCTCTTCCGAAATCCTGATTTGGCTGGCGTGATAAATCAATTGAAACGTCTATCCTTTTTACTATTATCCCTGAACCTTCCAGAGAACGTATTATTTCAGGTATAGCCTGCTGTATTTCCGCCCTGGTTTGTGAATTTGTGACCTCAAGAGTCCCTGTCAGCTCACCGCCTTTTTCACTGAATTTGATTGATACTCTCCCAAGTTCCGGTGGATTAAGCCGAACAGTAACTTCACGCTGTCCCTGCTGAAGTGTATTTTGAACAGATGATGTAATCTGCTCCCGGACAGATGTAATATTTTCTTTGGCTGAATTTTTATTTAGATGTGATGTATTTTTGTCACTGACGATCTGCGGTTCATTTATAATTTGATTTAAAGAAGATGTAGCTGTTTGAGTAGAAACACTCTGAGCAGCCCCATTATCAGTTTGCGCCTTACTTTCATTATTTTTCGCTAAAACTGTCTCAATCTGAATATTTTCTACATCGCTTGATAATTGATTAATATTGCTTGAAAACGCCTGCGGCTCATTTTTAGGCTGTTGTGCATTATTATCAATATTATCAGTAATCTGCTTTTTTGCCGCATTCTGTAAAGGTATTTGTTTTATTGTTTGATTATTATCTGCCTCTTGTGGAATCGTTATATTTTTTTCATCATTAACGGTATTTTTGTTTACTGCCGTCTCGAATGCCTGAATCTTCGGCTCTGCTGATGATAACTGATTATTTGAAATTTCCGATTTTAAATTTTCATTTCTAACTTTATTTTGGTTTACAAAAATTTCTTGGCCATCATCTGTGTTAGTTTTATCTGAAGGTAAAACATCAATATTTTCGCTTGGCGTTTTCTGAGCATCATTTGAAATATGTTGTTTATTATTGGCGCTAATGTTTAATATTTCGGCCGGCTGATTTTTCGGCTGCTCTTGCTCAATGTTGTCTAATCTAATAATTCTTGTTTGATTCGGCTCGCCCTTTTCTATTTCTATTTGCTGCTTGCCAGGGACATTTATCTCAATCTCAAAATTTTGAAATTGTTTTTGGCTATTTTGATTATCTAAAATTTGCTCGATCAAATTTGCTGTTTCTAGAACATTTTTGGAAGCCGTTGCGGGAGTATTGTTAATTTCATTGGATCCCTCTATTTTAATTTCATCATGCTGGGTCTGTGGAATAATATCCTCAACGTTAAGAATAACTGAATTATTTGTTTTTTCCGGTTGTTCAATATCAATCTGTTCATTGGCTGGAGTTTGCTGAGTTGCTAATTGGTTTGTTTCAATGCTTTGTGAATCATCATTCTCAATCTGCTGTTTAAAAACTTTCTTGAAGCTATCGTTTTTTGTTTTTACAGGTGTTTCTTCTTTTGTATTATAGGACTTAACGATTTCTGGGCTTTGATGTTCATCATCCAGTGTTTTTAATTTTTCTTTATTTTTGTTATCTTGTCCTTCAATTTTCTTAGCACTTAGTTCGCCCCAATTCTGCTTAGTTTGGTCAGATTTATTTAATTTATTTGCTTTTGTGAGCGAGCTGCAGCTTTTGGGTTGCGGCATTAATAAAGGATCAATTTGTATTAGCTTTGAATTCATTCAATTTATAAAGAGCAATTAGAATGCCAGATTATCATTTTAAAACAAAACAAACCCTAAGCACCTTAAACATAAGTATTTACAGACATGAATTTTTTTATAGTTAACCTAAAATTACGTATAATATTGATGATTCAGAGAATTATTCCGGCAGCATTTTCCGGCCTTTGAAAACAGCAGGTTTTTTTTTACAAAAATCTCTTATAAAACACACTACAAGTGTATAGAAACCTGACGCAAATAGGAAAAATTAAAAGTCATTTCGAGCTTCAAATTAAAAAATCCTTTTTTATGAGTCACAAATGAGGATTTATCCCCCAAATTTCATTTGGCACGGCTATTGCATTAAGAATTGTCAAAGAAATAGTGCGCATCCCTGCTGAATGTATGCAGGAATGGATTTATTGGGGAAAAGATATGTCGAAAACAGGCATAATTGACCTGCTGGAGTCCGGAATAAGAGCCGAGACCCTCCGGCAGCAGACTATTTCCAATAATGTGGCAAATCTGCAAACACCAGGCTATCGCCGTCTTGGAGTTAAATTTGAGCAGATGCTCGCCCAGGCGATTGAATCAGGCAATATTGAAGATGTTGACCTCGATGCGATCAAAGCTGAGCTTTACCAGCCAAAAAACACGGCCATAAATGCAAACGGAAATGATGTTACTCTCGAAGCTGAAGTTGGCGACATGGTCAAAAATAGTATCAGGTACAAAGCATTCATCAGACTTCTTGCTAAAAAGTACGCTCAAATAAATGAGGCAATCGAAATCAGATAATCCTCATCGGAAGATAAATATGAGAATAGAAAACGTATCAGGGCCAATAGATATATCGATATCAGGTCTGCGCGCCCAAAATAAACAAATGGAGATAATCTCCTCAAATATCGCAAACGCAAGGACAACTGATGCAGGCAAAGGAGAACCCTACCGGCGTCTTGAAGCTGCTTTAAAGACACAAAAAGATGAAATAAGCGGCGTGCAGATTGACAAAATTACAAAGGATATAAGCGACTTTGAGAAAATACTTGATCCTGGGAACCCCAAGGCTGATGAAAACGGTTATGTTCAAATGCCGAATGTCAGTTTGCCTTTCGAAATGATGAACCTTTCAATTGCCACCCGCACGTACCAGGCAAATGCGGCGGTTCTTAAACGTTATCAGCAAATGGTAGAAACGACGCTCGAATTGCTTCGTTAAATGAGGAAAAGATATGATTAATTTTAATCCGAATATCGGACAAACGACAGCCGGCAACCTGCAGCAGATAAAACCTCAAGGCGAAACCGGAAAATCGCAGGAATTTTCAAATACTGTGAAGGCTCTTGAAAAATATCTATCAAATGTAGACCAGGACCAGCAATCATCAAACATGTCAATACAAGATTTACTGGCCGGACGCAATGAGGACATCGCATCTGTGGTGGCGGCTGTAGCAAAGGCGGATATAAGCTTCAAAGTCCTTGTCGGCGTTAGAAACAAATTGATTGACGCCTATAAACAGACAATGAGTATGCAGTTGTGACCAATATTTTGCAAGGCATAGTATATGAATCCATTACAAAAAATTCTCGCTGTCTGGCAAAAGATTAATGTAGTTCAGCGTGCCCTTTTATTGGCAATCATCCTGGCGATGGCTGCCATAGCAATGCTGATGACATATTGGATAAAACTGCCCGATATGCAAATGCTATATGCCGATTTGAGCCCTGAGCAGGCATCTAAAATTACTGACAAAATCAGTGAAAAAGGAATTGCATACGAACTTCGAAACGGCGGCAGAAGTGTTTACGCATCAAGAGAGAAAATTTATCAGCTTCGAATTGACCTCGCAAAAGAAGGGCTTCCGGGCGGAGATCAGGGCGGATACAGCTTATTTGACAATGAGAAAATAGGAATCAGCCCGTTTGTTCAAAATGTTAACCTTAAGCGTGCACTTCAGGATGAACTGGCCAAAAGTATCCAAATGATAGAAGGAGTATCACACGCCAGGATTCACATTGTCAGCAATGAACAGGTGCTTTTCAATTCAAACCAGCCCTCAACGAGTGCATCAGTTGTGCTGAAGCTTAAGCCCGGATACAAACTCACCAATACTAATATCGCGGCTATTGCCAATCTTGTGGCAGGCAGTGTCGAAGGGCTCAAAACCGATAATGTAACTATTGTTGATAGTGACGGCAGATTACTTAGCAGCCAGGCAGATGGGGCTGTCGCAAGCAGCGCAGGAACTGTTCAGGACTACAAAGAGCGTGTCGAACAAAACCTGGCGAATAAAGTTGAGCAGATGCTTTTAGCCGTCCTTGGGCCCGGCCGAGCTACCGTGCGGGTCAGCGCAGAAGTCAATATGACAAGTGTTCAAATGCTGACTGAAACCTATAACCCGACAGGAAAAGTGATCACTAAGGAAGAGACAAAGAGTAATTCTGAAACAGAACCCGCAACTGCAGGTGAAGCAGGTAAAACATTAGCAGGAGGCGTCAAAAAAGATGAAACTGCAACGACGGAGTATGTCGTAGGCAAAACAGTCGAACAAAAAACTATTGTTCCCGGCAATTTGACATCTCTTTCGGTTGCCGCTGTTGTTGACCTTTCGCCGGCTGATACAAACCAGACCCAAACGGCCGGCCAGAATGCAAAAATAATGCAGATTACAGAAGTGGAGAAACTGATTGAGACTGCGCTTGGACTTAATCTCAAAGGCAGAGATTCGCTGAAAGTTGTAGAAGCTAAATTTTATAAACCGGTAATTCCACTTGAAGAGCTGCAGCCGCCGAAAAAACTTGATTTTGTGGCGATTGCCCGAAACGCATCACTTGGAATTATGGCTTTAAGTGCATTAGTGGTTTTACGAATATTTACAAAGGCAAGTAAAAAGGCCGCAGCCGAAGCACCGGTCCAGTTACCCGCAGGCACACAAGCAGCCGGAATGCTTACAACAGGCTCTATACAGGCAGGAGAGCCTGTGATCGTTCGCCGTCAATTAACAGAAGTAATGCGGAGCAATCCGGACCAGGCACGAAAATTGTTTGTAAATTGGCTTCAGGAAAAGTAAAGAATTAAATTTTTATAAATATGGTTGAAACAATACAACTTAAAAGCAAGCAAAAGGCCGCCATGCTTCTGATGAGCCTTGATGCTCCAACCGCAGGTGAACTTCTTAAAGGGATGGATACACAAACCGTTCAGGAACTTGCGCTCGAAATTGCGGTGCTGGATGCCTCAGGGTATCGAGACAGCAAAGAAAGCCTCGAGCTTGCGGCAGACTTTTGCAATTATCTTCGAAGCGGTGATACAACTCAATTTAAAAGCTTTCTCGATGAGATGCTCAAAAATGCAGTAGGAGCCGAGAAGGCCAAGCAGATAGAACAAGAAATTGGCGATTTGCTGCACAGACGGGACCCTTTTATGCCTATTCGTTCCGTCGATGCGAAGGTGCTGACTAAAGCTATTGAAAATGAGCATCCCCAGGCGATCGGTACAATCCTTGCAGAACTGGATGCCAAAAAAAGTTCAGAAGTTCTCAGCCTGCTTGGCGAGGGGGTCCGATTAAGCGTTATCAGCCGGATGACAGGAAAAGAAAATGTTGGAATAGAGGCAAAACTTCGTATTGCAAGTATGGTAAACGAGCGGTTAAAGGCAATGGCCCGTCCTGAGGCAGTGGCTGCCGCCCAGCCTCCGGCTGACCAGTCACTGAGAAAAGTCGCGGTAATCCTTAGAAATCTCGGAAAGGAAGTTCGGGATGGTCTGATTGGAGCCATAAAGGAAAAGGATGCAGAAGCGGCTGATAAAGTAGCCGAGCTGATGATTATATGGGAAGACATAGTATTTATTACAGACAGGTCGCTGCAGCAGGCTTTGCGAGGCATTGATGCGAAGAAGTTCGCACTTGCCTTTCACAATGCCGATAACGCTATAAAACAAAAAATAAGGTCAAACATTTCTGAGCGTGCCAATTCGATGATTGATGAAGAAACATCGCTTATGGCATCTCCTAAGAAAGAGGATGTTGCGGCAGCCAGAGAAGAAATCGTCAAAATACTTCGAAATTTGAATATCAAAGGTGAGCTTATGTTCGTGGAAAGCTGATATATGGCGGAGAATCCAGTAATTAAAATAAACAGGCAAATAGATTCTGTAAAACTCATCGACTCGGGTATAGCAGTATTAGAATATTCCGAAAAAATGCCTTTAAGTGATACTTCAGAAATGCAGCAAACTTTGGAAACCCAGAAATTGCATTATGATAATCTGATACAAGCACTCGAAGCAGCTGCCGAAAAAATGCAAATTATTTATACAAAAATGATTGTAGAGCATCGTCAGGCAATAGCAAAATTAGCTGTTGAAATAGCAAGAAAAATATTAGTTCAAAAAGTTAAAGATGGTGACTACCAGATTGAATCAATAGTCCAGGAAGCTTTGAATAGCGCTCCATCGAGACAAAATATTGTCATTCGGTTAAATCCTCAGGATTACGCAAAATTTCAGAAAATACAGCAAAGTGACGGCACATTTGCCTCAGTTAAATTTGTTGCAGATGCCGCAATCGGGCAGGCAGAATGTATTCTCGAGACACCAAGAGGAAAAATTGAATCACTTATAGACGCTCACCTTGAACAAGTAAGCAGGGCTCTTAATAAGGCAATGTAAATATGACAGAAGAATGCATTGATGAATTTTCGATTGATTTCAAGCGGCTGCATTCGGCCGTCAATACACTTAATCTTCTGGATTGTCAGGGTACTGTAGTAAAAGTTTCAGGCCTTACAGTTGAGTCAAATGGTCCAATAGTTGGTCTTGGTGAATTATGCGGAATCCATATTCGGGACGGCAGACGGGTGCTGGCTGAGGTGGTTAGTTTCCATAATAACCATCTAATTTTGCTGCCTCTTGAACATATAGACGGCATATCGCAGGGCGATGCTGTAACTGCACGAACAAGTCCAAGACAAATTAATTTAAGTAATGCTATCCTCGGGAGAGTCATTAATGGATTAGGGGAACCGATTGACGATAAAGGTCCCTTGTCAGGAACAGAAAAAAGAGCACTCGATACTACAAGTCCCCCGCCGCTTAGCAGGACTAAGATAACACAGCCATTATCATTGGGTATACGAGCTTTAGACGGTATGCTGACTTGCGGCAAAGGCCAAAGAGTCGGCATCTTTTCAGGCAGCGGTGTCGGAAAAAGCGTGCTTTTGGGAGACATAGCCACCTCCAGTGAGGCAGATGTAAATATCGTTGCACTTATAGGCGAAAGAGGCCGAGAGGTGCGGGAATTTTTGGAAAACGATCTTGGGGCAGATGGGCTTTCTCGCAGCGTGGTAATTGTTGCCACTTCAGATTCGCCTCCTATTCAGCGGGTCAAGGCGGCCTTTGTAGCAGTAACAATAGCAGAATATTTCAGGGACAAAGGTAAAAATGTTCTGTTTATGATGGATTCACTGACAAGATTTGCTCAGGCACAAAGAGAAATAGGTCTGGCCGCAGGTGAGCCGCCTGCAACAAAGGGTTATTGCCCCAGCGTTTTTGCTCTTATGCCCAGATTAATCGAAAGATTAGGGCATGCTGAAAAAGGAAGTATTACAGGGATACTTACGGTTCTTGTGGAAAATGATGATTGGAGCGACCCTGTGGCCGATAGCGCGAGAAGTTTGCTCGATGGCCATATTGTTTTGTCACGTAAACTTGCCGAAAGGGGACATTTCCCTGCCGTGGATATTCTGGCAAGCGTCAGCCGATTAATGCCGGCAGTTACTTGCGAAAAACACAAATTAGCGGCAAGAAAAATGAGAGAGATATACGCGACATACGCTGATGCAGAAGACCTGATTAATATCGGGGCATTTTCACCCGGAAGCAACAGGCGCATAGATGGAGCCATTGCTCTAATAGACCGGATAAAAGATTTTCTAATGCAGCCGGTTCGTCAAAGGACAAGCTTAAAAGATACATTAGAGCTAATGCTGACTATTACAAGAACATGGGACCGCTTACTTGGCGATGAAAGCCAGGGCGATGATTAATGAGACGATTTGTATGGCGATTACAGCGGGTACTCGATGTAAAAGCCAAACAGGAACAAATTAAAACACAAGAGCTCTTTGTAATAACAGAAAAATTGGCGCAAACAAGAAGCAGCCTGCTCGCGCAGCAGCAGATATTAAGGGACATCCTTGAATCGATAACAAATGAGAACGCAAAAGAAAGATTAAGTAAACAGGAATTTTTTCTTAAAAACTCGGCTGCCACAGATGAACAAATTAAAAAACTTAAGGCTGAAGTTATCGAACTCGAGGCAAAGCAAAAGGAAAAAATAGCAGAAGTCTTGAAATTGAGAAGATTCAAAGAAAGTCTCGAAAAGTTAAAAGAACAGGCGCAAAAGAAATATATCGAAGAGCAGGAAAAACTGGAACAAAAGCAGCTTGATGAAACGGCGACTTTGAGCTTTGCAAGAGAAAAAAATCTTGAGACGATGAGCGCAATGCAGGAAACGGATTTGTCCGTTAATTTGCAGGAGAATAAAAGTGAATAAGAAATTAATAATAATCGGCTCAGCGGCCGGGCTTGTGACTTTTGCTGTTGCATTTTTTGGAATGAGAATGCTCGGGAAGTCAGATAATCAGGTTCCCGCACAGGAAATGCCTCAGCCGAAAACTGAAGACGCAAAATCTGCCGAAAAAGAAGGACAAACTAAACAAGAGGCACAAACAGAAGAAACACAAGGCCTCACGCAAAAACAGCTCAAAAGCTTAGCCTATGAACTTCGTGAAAAAATCAATGAGTATGATAATAAAGTAAAAGAGCTGGACCTGCGCGAAGCAAGAGTGCAGATGACACAGGAGACGCTCAAGAAAGACATCGAAACTTTGAATCAGCTTCGTGTTGAAACAGCAACCATGGTCGCAAATTTTAAAGAACAGAGAAATCAGCTGCTCGAAAGCAGGGCCGCGATAAACAGAAATGAAAAGGCTAATTTTACGACGATTGCGGCTACCTATGACAAAATGGACCCTGCAGGCGCAAGCAAAATTATAATCAGCATGTGCGCCAAGCAGATGGAAGCCGGAAAAATTGAAGGCAGCAATATGGATGACGCAGTCAAGATTTTGTTTTATATGACAGAACGAGGCAAAGCGAAGGTCCTTGCAGAACTGGCATCAACTGAACCAAAGCTGGCGGCCGTTCTTTGCCAGCGTTTGAAAAAAGTTGTGGAGCAAGATTAACTATATGGATATAGCAACAATCTTAGGAATAATATTCGGAGTTATCGTAATCATAGGGACTATCCAGTACGAAGGAAATATAGGATTATTTATAAATATTCCGGCCTTCGCAATTGTCTTCGGCGGCATGACAGCCGCTACAATGATACATTTTTCGATGGGACAGTTTTTAGGCATATTCTCTGTTATCAAAAAGACACTTCTTCATAAGGCCATTCCGCCTCAGGAGCTTATAAGAAGAATGGTCAATTACGCTGCCATTAACAGGCGAGACGGCGCGCTGGCTCTTGAGCAGGAGATACCTAAAATCAAAGACGGTTTTATGATTAAAGGTCTCCAGATGCTTATAGACGGACAAGATGTTGAATCTATACGAGAATTGATGGAAATGGAGGTGCAGTATCTTGAAGAACGGCACTCGATGGGCAAAAAAATCCTGGATTTCATGGGCTCATCATGTCCTTCATTTGCAATGGTAGGGACACTTATTGGGCTTGTATCGATGTTAAGTAAAATGGAAAGTCCCGATGAAGTCGGCAGAGGCATGGCTGTAGCCCTTGTGTGCACGTTTTGGGGGGCATTAGCCGCAAACCTGATTTTTTTGCCGTTAGGAGGCAAATTAGGTCAGCATTCAAAAACAGAAAAATTGTCAATGGAAATGATAACCGCAGGCATTTGCGCGATTGCCAAAGGCGAAAGTCCGACGGCTGTGCGTGAAAAAATGCAAATATTTATTTCCGCTAAACGGCGTGAAGAGGTAAAGGCACAGGTATAATGGCAGCAAAACCAAAACCCCAGGAGGAAGACTCAGGTGAAGGTGCCCCGTTATGGATGGTTTCTTTCGCGGATATGGCATCTCTTCTTATGGCTTTTTTCGTAATGCTTACTACCTTTTCGGGTTTTGGTCCGAAGGAATCAATAAAGCTGCGTCAAGTCATCAAAGCAACTCTGTCACCGAATTTATACGGAGGACGTTTCAAGGAACAGCCTCTCGGAAGAATGGGGCATCAAATGGTTGCTTCAGGGCAGGGAATAAAGGGAAGCGAAAAACCAACCCTTGAAGATCCTTCCGGTCCCGGGGCATTGCTGGAATCGAAACCCAAAGATTTCAGAAGCCAAAAAGTGTTTGTAATCGAGTCAGGCAAGGCATTTTTAGGCAGCGGAACAGCTTTTTCAGCAGAAGGAAGAGAATTTTTAGATCCTATGGCATTATTATTGACCAAAATACAAGGCAAAATTGCAGTAACTGAAGCAGGACCTGGAAACAGCCCTAATATGGGAATTAACAGGGCAATAGCTGTTATCGAGTACCTTTGCAGCAAAGGAGTTTCAAAAAATAGATGCAGTATTGGAATAAGGCCGACAATACCAGAGACAAATTACAAGGCAACACGAATACTTGAAGTCACAATACTTGATTAACGCATGCAGAAATGAAAAACAAAGCCCCTATTGTTGAAGAAGCCGGAGAAAAATCGCCGCTGTGGATAATATCATTTGCTGATATGATATCCCTGTTAATGGCTTTTTTTGTCATGCTTCTTACTATGGCCACCACTCAAAGCGGCAAAATAGCCTATGAGGGCGAAGGAATTTTTGAAGCAACAATAGCAGGATTCAAAAAGTCGATCGATGGATTCGGTCTGCCCGGATTATTCGGAGGAGATCCTAAAAAGCATGGCAGTCCAACGGATTCAATGTCGTTTGATGCTCATAAAACATATTATCCTGTCAAAGAACAGGAAACTTCAGGAAGGACAATAGATGCAGCAGAAGAACGGCTCCGGAGGGTTTTCAAAAAGCTTGGAAGACATGTAAAGACGTGTAAATCACAATTGATATGGGGTCAACCGGACTTCGTTGTAACACCAATCACATTCGAAACCAAACAATTCACATTGGACTTGCCGGCCACTGATTTTTTAAAAAAATTCACGAACGATTTGCAGGAATCAGGTAATGAAAAACTGAAGTTATACATTGTAGGTCTTGCTTCAAAAGAAACCGACAATAAACTGCAATGGTCGCTTTCCGCAAAACGTGCCGATGCCGTTGCAGAGTTCATTCGTAAAAACATGGGCCAGGAAAGACAATGGTCTATATACTCCTGGGGCGCGGCTTGCGGGGGTGATTGGGTGATTAAAGACAGTGTAACAGACGAGCAATTTATTTTTATAGGTGTCGTTAGAGAAAAGCAGCTGTAAATAAAAATGCCCCTGCTTTCCAACAACAGGGGCACTCATTGAAAGGAGAATTCCCTAAGCTTATTACCAATCAGTCTTACGGCAAAACCACTAAGATTGTATTACTCGGCGCACTAACGCCGCCGCCGTTTGCCGCCTTTACACGGAAAATCAATCTTGCGTTCGAAGGCTGTTCAACCACGTGTGCCTCGTTATTATATGTCGTATCAACGAGCATCCACGGCCCGAAATTGCCAGCCGGCAGCTTTTCGCATCTTTCAACAAGATAGTTTCGCACCAATCCTCCGCTGTCGGCAGGCGGTTTATCCCAGCCAAGCCATATTTCGCCCGTCCCTTCGGCTATCGAGCGAAGATT
>CAYSKP010000021.1:0-8266 GCA_964431645.1 uncultured Pirellulales bacterium | reverse complement strand
GTTGTAAATCCTTATTTTGACTGGTCTAATAATCATAAACCTAACATTGTCATTTATGAGATGATTATCTATGAGACACACGTAAAAGGTTTCAGCATCAAAAATATGGATCTGCCCGAAGATATCCGCGGAACATACATGGCCCTGGGGCATCCTTCTTCGATAAAATATTTTCAAAGTCTCGGGGTGACAAGTATAGAACTTATGCCATGTCATCATTTTATTCATGATGAGATTCTTCTTAGAAAAGGGCTGCGTAATTACTGGGGGTACAATTCAATTGGGTATTTCGCGCCGCATAGCGAATATTCCATGTCAAAAGAAGATGGAGACCAGGTTTCTCAATTCAAGCAAATGGTTAAAAATCTGCACAACGCAGGATTAGAAGTTATCCTTGATGTCGTTTATAACCATACGGCCGAAGGCAATCATCTTGGCCCCATGCTTTCTTTCAAAGGATTCGATAATCAGGCCTATTACCGATTGAAAGATGATGAAAAACAATACTATATAGATTACAGCGGCACGGGAAACAGTCTGAATCTGCGGCACCCGAATGTTCTTCAGCTTGTAATGGATTCACTTCGATACTGGGTTGTTGAAATGCAGGTAGACGGCTTCCGTTTCGATTTGGCAGCGACACTGGCCAGAGAGCTTCAGGCAGTAGATAGACTTTCAAGTTTTTTTGATGTGCTTAATCAAGACCCTGTTCTCAACCAGGTAAAGTTGATAGCAGAGCCCTGGGACATTGGCGAAGGCGGATACCAGGTCGGTAAATTCCCGACAAAATGGTCCGAATGGAATGGCAAGTACCGTGACAATATGCGCGATTACTGGAGAGGCGAATTAGGGTCTCTTGGGGAAATGGCAAGGAGGTTCAGCGGCAGTTCGGATTTATACGGCATTACGGGAAGAAGGCCTTTTGCAAGTATAAATTTTATAACTGCTCACGATGGTTTTTCCTTAACTGATTTAGTCAGCTACAATAATAAACATAATGAACCAAACCTGGATAATAACAGGGACGGGACAGATGATAATAAATCGTGGAATTGCGGGGTCGAGGGTCCGACCGATGATGAAAATATAATTAAATTAAGAAACCGGCAGAGAAGAAATTTTATGACAACGCTTATGCTTTCGCAGGGAATCGCGATGATTCTCGGCGGCGATGAAATGGGCAGGACCAAACAAGGAAACAACAATACATATTGTCAGGATAATGAACTTTCATGGTATGACTGGGAAAAATACGATAAGGATTTCCGTGAATTTGTCACTTACCTAATACATATCCGCAGAGAACATGCTGTTTTTCGAAGGCGTGACTGGTTTAAAGGAAATTTAGGAGAAATGAACGAGATCGGCTGGTTTAGGCCTGACGGCAGGGAAATGGCGGAAAAAGACTGGGGAATTGAGACTAAATTTTTAGCGGTTTTCTTAAATGGCAATATCGGTTATACGGATTTGGCCGGCGAAGCGATTAAAGACAATGATTTTTATATAATTTTCAACGCCAGTGAAAATAAAATTGAATTCATCCTGACGCACAAAGAGACAGATAGCCACTGGGAAAAAATAATAGATACGTACGAAGACAAGCAGACAGACCATCAGTTTTATTCAACTAATCAGAAAATCAACATAAACGACCATAGCATGCTGGTATTTAAACGTGTCCATTAAACCTTCTAAACCGATAATAGCAACTTATCGCGTGCAAATGACTGACAATTTCGGTTTTGAGCAATGCGCAAAAATTGTTCCTTATCTTTACAAACTCGGAATCAGTCATATTTATTTTAGCCCGTTTCTGCAGGCTGAATCCGGCTCAAAAAGCGGCTACGATATGGTTGACAGCCAGAATATCAATATCGAGCTTGGCGGAGAAAAGGGACTTGAGAACTTATCAGAGGAAATCAAGCCTTATATGGGACAAATCCTCGATATTGTTCCAAATCATCTCTCAATCCAGTCAGATAAAAATAAGTTATGGAATGATGTCTTAAAATATGGGAGAAAAAGCCAATATGGCCATTTTTTCGATATTAACTGGGGCCCTCCACAAAAAAAACTGACGAATAAAGTGCTGCTGGCTGTGCTTGGCGAGCATTATGAAAACGAGCTTAAAAATAGAAATATACAAATAAAGCGAATTAATGATGATTTTTTTGCGACTTATTATTCATTTAGTTTTCCTATAAATGACGCGTCCGCTGAAAAGATAAAAAAAGGCACAATAGATGAAACCGATAAAGAAATAGAAAAGGTAAATAACGATGCGCAACTGCTCGATGAGGTTTTAAATAATCAATTTTACTTTTTGTCGCATTGGGAAGCCGCCGACCAGGAAATTAATTACAGGCGTTTTTTCACAATAAATCATCTGCTTGGGTTGCGTATCGAAGAAGAAGATGTTTTTGAATATACGCATAAATTGATTTTTGAAATGTTAGAAGAAGGACAGCTCGATGGAGTACGCATAGACCATATCGATGGATTGAGAGACCCCGCGGAATATTTAAATAGAATTAAAAGGAAAGCGCCAGAGAAGTGGATTATCACCGAGAAAATATTAGGACCTGAAGAGCCGCTTCCAAAGAAATGGCCGATTCATGGCACCACAGGATATGATTTTTTAAATGCTGTAAATGGTTTATTTGTAAACCCATCCGCAAGAGAGCCGCTTTCGAATTTATACAGGCAATTAACCGGTGAAACCCGACAATTTAATGAGATGCTATATAAAAAAAAGCTGCTTACGCTTCAAAAAAGCTTTGGAGGAGAAACAAAACGGCTGATAAAAATCCTTGAAGAAATATCCATGTCGCACGAGAAATACAGGGATTTGACCATTGGCGAATTAGAGGAAGGTTTATCAATTATCATCGGGTATTTTCCGGTTTATCGAACTTACATTAACAATTTAAATAAAGACATTGACCCGAAGGATAGAAATATAATCGAACAGACAATTTCTTTATCCAGAGAAAAAAATCCGCAGGTCCATCAAATTGTCTGGGATTTTTTCGGTGATTTACTTACCGCAAAGATGAAGGGAAGAGAAGAGCTTGAATTTATTTTGCGATTTCAACAATTGACGGGACCAGTAATGGCAAAGGGAGCGGAAGATACCGCTTTTTACTGCTATAATGACCTTATATCTTTAAATGAGGTGGGAGGCAGTCCTGGAAGGTTTGGCACAAGTATTGAAGAATTTCACAGCTTCTGTTCGAGAATGCAAGCCGACTGGCCAATGACCATGCTGACGACATCAACGCATGATACCAAAAGGGGCGAAGACGTCAGGATGAGAATAAATATGATTTCAGATGTCCCTGGGCAATGGCAAGACAATGTAAAGCAATGGTATGAACAAAACAAAAAATATCATACAGGGAACCTGCCGAACGCAAATACAGAATATTTTTTATATCAGACACTCCTGGGCTGCTGGCCAATAGAAATAAACCGTTTGAAAGAATATATGATAAAGGCAGCTCGCGAAGAGAAGGTGCATACAAGCTGGACAAAGGTCAAGGGTAAATATGAAGAGGCGCTTGAATCTTTCATAGAAAATATTTGCAAAGATAATGAATTTATCAACAGTCTCGAATCTTTCATATCACTAATTCTTAAACCCGCAAGAATCAGTTCTTTATCGCAAATATTAATAAAATATACCGCACCAGGCATTCCTGACTTGTATCAGGGCGCCGAATTGTGGGAGATAGTTCTTGTTGATCCCGATAACCGCAGAGCAATTGATTATGAATTTCGTCAAAACATCTTTACACAAATGGAAAAGATGTCTTCAAAAGAAGCACTCGAGCACCTTGATACCGGTCTTACAAAGATGTTTGTGCTTCATCAATGTTTAAAGGTCCGCCGGGAAAATCAGGAATGCTTCGGCGCAGATTCGAGCTATACACCTCTTGAAATTTCAGGCGCAAAGGCCGGTAATATTATCGGTTTTCGCAGAAATGAAAGAATCATAACAATAGCGCCGCGGCTTTTACTTGGTTTGCAAAATGACTGGCAGGATACCTTATTAAAATTGCCGGCGGGAAGATGGACAAATGTATTTAGCAGTCAAACCTTTGAAAATGTAATTGAAATTAAAAATCTGTTAAGCGATTTTCCATTGGCGTTACTCATTAAGGAAGAATAAGCGTGCTTAATTTCAGAGTTTGGGCCCCGCATGCCCGAAAAGCAGAAATCAAGATAAATGATCAAATTTTGCCTATGAAAAAAATAGACGAATGGTGGCATTATGAATCTGATTTAAACGATGACGTCAATTATGGCTATATAATTGACGGCAGAGGGCCTTGTCCGGACCCGCGCAGCAATTTTCAGCCAAATGGAGTGCACGGACTTTCAAGGACATTCGAACACAATTTATTTAACTGGACTGATAATGACTGGCAATCACCGCCCTTATCCTCAGGAGTAATTTACGAACTGCATACAGGAACTTTTACAACTGAAGGGACATTTGAAGCGATAATAGATAAAATTGATTACTTAAAAGAACTTGGGATAACTCATATAGAACTTATGCCTCCTGTTGAATTTTCAGGCAAGAGAGGATGGGGCTACGATGGAGTAAATTTATTCGCACCTCACCATGCGTACGGCGGGCCATACGGACTTAAAAAACTTATAAACGCCTGTCATGATAAACAACTCGGGGTAATAATAGATGTCGTTTATAATCACCTGGGACCAGAGGGCAATTACCTCGACGCTTTTGGTCCCTATTTTACAAAAAAATACCATACATTCTGGGGCAGCGCTTTTAATTATGACACCACTTACAGCAATGAAGTAAGAAATTTTGCAGTTGATAATTGTCTGATGTGGTTTAGAGATTATCACGCCGATGGACTGCGGCTCGATGCCATTCACGCCATCTATGACCAATCGGCGATTCATATCCTTGAGCAAATCGCAAGCGAGGTAAAAAAATTGGAGATCCAGCTTGGTAGAAAACTTTACCTGATTGCTGAAAGTGACCTTAATAACCCGCGTGTGATTCACAGCCCCGATATTGGAGGATACGGATTTGACGCACAATGGAGCGACGATTTTCATCATGCCCTGCATTCTGTTATGACAGGCGAGACAAACGGCTACTATGAAGATTTCGGACACATTACTGATATCGCAAAAAGCCTGCAAAAAGTATTTGTTTATGACGGGATATACAGTAAATATCGCAAGGCAATTCACGGCCGGCCTGCGGAAAAATGTGAGGGGAGCAATTTTTTAGGTTATATTCAAAATCATGACCAGGTTGGAAATAGAGCCGCCGGTCAAAGAATCGGCCATCTTGTTTCGCAGGGTAAGGCAAAAATAGCCGCATGCATTGTTTTAACATCGCCTTATATTCCTATGCTATTTCAAGGTGAGGAATTCAATGCGTCTTCTCCATTTTTATTCTTTACAAATGTGTCCGATGCGGGCCTTGGAAAAGCCATTACAGAAGGGCGAAAACGAGAATTCGCTGAGTTCGGATGGAAGGCTGATAAAATTCCTGACCCGCAATCTGTAGATACATTTTTAAAATCGAAATTGAAGTGGGAAGAGATAAAAGATGAGCCGCATAAATCGATGCTGGAGTGGTATAAAAGTCTTATTCAATTACGGAAAACACACCCAGAACTTAAAAACGGCAATTTTAAAGATACAGAGGTTTCTTTAGATGAATCAAGGCAATGGATTAAAATAACAAGGGGACATATTATAATAATTGCCAATTTTGCATCTAATTCTCAGCAGGTACCATTAGAAAATGGGGACATATTGCTCAAATCCGAAGACGATATCGAGGTAAAAGGAACTAACATTAACATGCCTGGAGAAAGCGCGGTAATTTTAAATTCGCTGCGATCAGGATGACAAAACTGAATTCCCGCCTCCGCGGGAATGACAATAAAGACAAAATTTTGTCAGTATTTTTTGCGCAGACGGGCGGGCGGGATTTTCATAATGCCGCGATATTTGGCAATGGTTCGCCGTGCAAGGCCTGTAATTCCTATTTGGGCAAGTTTATCTTTTATCTGGTCATCGCTAAGGGGTTTTGATTTGTCCTCTGCATCGATTATTTCCTGTAACCTGCCCCTGATTGCCTCCCAGCTTTTTTCATTTCCCTGGGTATCTTCTATACCGCCGGAGAAAAATTTACGAAGCGGCAAAATACCCCATTCGCACTGCATGTATTTACCCGCCACAGCCCTTGAAACGGTGGCGATATGGACGCCGACATCCTCTGCAACTTTGGCCATGGGCAGCGGCTTCAAATACAATTGTCCCCTATCGAAAAATTCTCTTTGGCGGTTGACAATCGAGCGGGTAACTTTAAGAAGCGTATTTTTTCGCTGCTGTATCGCATCGATTATCCACTGGGCCGAGCGGATATTATTCTGCAGGAACTGTTTTGCCTTTTCACCCACTTTGTCAGCAGAGGCCATTTTCACATAATCATCACTAATCCGCAGCCTGGGCAGGCCATCTTCAGCCAGCCGGACCGTGTATTCAGCTGTTTCATCAGAAAATTCAACAATAACATCCGCCGTAATCGGGTGATTATGATTTCTACCAATTTGCAGCCCGGGTGAGGTATCAAATTTGCTCAATCGCTCAATTGCTTTTTTTACATCTTCGATTGAGCAATTCATCTTTTTTGCTATATCAGGCAACCTGTTTTCAAGCATATCTTCGAGGTGATTGGCAACAAGGGTCCTTTCAAATTGAACATCTTCTGTGCTTTGGCCGAGCTGTATCAGGAGACATTCTTTGAGGTCGCGGGCCCCTACTCCGGGAGGGTCAAGCTTTTGAATCAGGACAATGGCCTTGTGCAAATCTTCAAGTGTAAAGTCAGTCCTGTCTTTGTTATGCAATTGCTCCAGCCGAACCGATAGATACCCCTTGTCATCGATATAATCAATGATGATACTTCCAGCCTTTTTTACCGGCTCATCGGCCTCAACCATTCGCCACTGGTCCTCGAGATAATCATGAAGCGACTGCGGCGGAGCAGCGGTATTATTTAAGGCGGCAAGCTTCGGGTCCGGCTCATCGGATTGCGGCCGGGGGTAATCATCTTTCTGCTCGATATAGTCACGCACCTCATCATCGAGGCGGTCATCGCCCTTGTAATCTTCAGCAAGCTCCTGTTTAGAGCTTGTTTGTTCAGTGGGTTCAGTTGCGGTCTCCGGGGACGTTTCATCTTCCCCGGCCGATTCATCTGTCTCCAAAACGGGATTACTGTTAAGCTCCTGCTCAATTCTTTCCTGGAGGGCAAGCAGCGGCAGCTGGAGTATCTCCATGGATTGAATCATGTGCGGAGCCAGCTTCATCTGCTGCTCCAGCCGCATTTGTCCACGCATTTCCAGCTTCATTTACTCGTATCCTTTTCTGCTTTTAACCTGTAAATTATCGTTATTATAACAAAAAGACGAAAATGACAGTAAATAATCTGCTAAATACAAACCGTAATTTTATTGCGTTTCAAAAAAGGCATTAATTTAACTTTTAAGCGGCTTTTCAACCGCAAAATTCTGCCCAGATTAACATCTAAATTAGTTGACAAAACAAGTCCTATAAATTATACTGATTGTAGCGCATAGGGTTTCTGTGCCTGCACGTAACGTTATTATCTTAGTGTTAAGGAGAGTCGAAAATGTCATCGAGAAAAACTGGTTTTACAATTGTTGAATTGCTTACCGTGATGAGCATCATTATTATTCTTATGAGCGTTCTAATGCCGGGGCTGCAAAGGACCCGCCGATACGCAAAGGTCCTGACACAAAGGGGCCAGTTCCATGAGATAAATAAAGGACTGGAACTCTATCGAAATGACCACCAGGAAACGCTTCCTGATTCAAGTGCTGTGGATGCTAATAGTGAACTTTATTGCGGAGCAATGAAGATGTGTGAGGCGCTGCTTGGACGAGATGGAATGGGTTATCATCCAAAATCGACTTTCCAGGCCAGGCAAGCCGGCACCTATCTTTTTGACCTTTGCGTAAATACTGATCCAATTGATTATGATTCGCCGATTGTTCCAGCAGAACTTGTTCTTATAAATAATCTGCGTGAAAGAACTAAATATGTAGAGGCAGATGCTATTAAATCTTATCGCCTTAAGAAATGATATGCTGGTTAATGGAAATGAGCAGGTGGTTCATTTAGTTATCCTAAGGTGTTTATTTGTAAAATATTTAGAAGACAGGGGAATTTTTACATCCAATTATTTATC
>CAYSKP010000020.1:0-4068 GCA_964431645.1 uncultured Pirellulales bacterium | reverse complement strand
ATGATTTTCGTTTTGTCATATTGGTGTTGCTGGTTGGGGCCGTCGTTGTAGCACTTGCTATTTTGGGTTTCAAGCGTCTTGCTCAGTTCGCGGAGGTCTGCTCGCCGTGGATGCTGCTTATGTTCATAGCGGGGGCGATTGTAATGCTGCCCGCGCTTTCCGAGAAGGTGCTCGGCAGGCAAATTGCGAGCTTTCAGGATTTCTGGCAAATTTCCAATAAATCGATATGGACGGGCATTCGGCCGGACGGCAGCGCGCCAATTGGCTTATGGCATGTCGCGGCCTTTGCCTGGATATGCAATCTGGCGATGCACATGGGCCTTGCGGATATGGCACTATTGCGTTACGCAAAGAAGGCATCTTATGGATTATATTCAGCCTTCGGGATGTACCTGGGACATTATCTGGCATGGGTTTGCGCAGGGGTAATGGGTGCGGCCGCGGCGATATCGGTCGGCAGGACCATATCGGATATGGATGCAGGCGGTGTCGCCTGGCAATCACTCGGTTCAGCAGGAATAATTGCCGTGGTTCTGGCCGGGTGGACCACATCGAACCCGACACTTTATCGTGCAGGGCTTGCATTCCAGGCGATAACGCCGGGCTGGCCCCGATGGCTGGTGACACTGATTACGGGAATCATCACAACAATAATCGCGTGCTTCCCGTTTGTCTTTACAAAACTGCTTAACTTTGTAGGCCTGTATGGTCTGCTGCTGATGCCGGTTGGCGTGATTGTTTTTGTGGAACACTGGATTTTTCCTAAAATCGGTCTGACACAGTATTGGGCCGCCCGCAAAAAGCTTATGTTAAACTGGCCGGCCCTGGCCAGCTGGCTTATCGCGGTGACATTGGCACTGTTTTTGGAGCGGTACGGAATCCTGCATTTATTTTTCCTGTTCATCCCGACCTTTTTTGTGACTGCTTTGCTTTATATTTTGTTTGCTTCAATCGCCGGGGCAAGACAAAAGCTGCCCGAACTTGCACAAGAGTATGTTCAGGCCGCATCCGCTAAAACTCAGACTTCTACCGCGAAGTCATTTGATACTCTGACATGGATATTTGGATTAATAACTTGTCTAACTCTGATTATTTGCACAGGACTTTCTATATGGATTTATTTTTCACCATCTGACGTTTATGAACGGAATTTTTTAACTTTCAAAAACATTCTGCTCTGGCCTTCACTTGTTTATTTCATCAGCGCCACCGGCTGGGCAATCAGACATGAAAAATAGTATATATCAGGTGGAGTTACTTAATTCTTCAAAGTCGATAATTTCTGCTCATATATAGCGACTTTTAGGGTGACAAAACAGGGAGGAAAAAGTGCATTTTTTATCAAAAAGGCCCTTTTCAGTATTAAAAATGCGGTATTAGCCATCGGAATATAACGCAATAATATTGACAAAATCAAAAAAATATGCGATAATATTACAATTAATTGTTGAAATTAAATCAGCGTAAAAATTCTTCCCTGCTGATGAAATCTTCGCCTTTTGCTGCCAGACCCCCGGTTCAGGGGATTTCCAGAGGCAGAACAAACAGGCAAAACTACTACCCGCAAAGCAAAAACGTGTTGTTTTTGCATAAATATATGGATGGGGAAAAACTATGGACTTTGGAAGTGTGATAGAAACCAGCTCAAGGGCTGATTTACCGGTAACAGGCAGCGGGCTGACTGTTATGGTGCCTGCATATAATGAAGGTGCCTGCATAGCTGACACCATCAGGAGCATTCAAAATCAAACAATGCAGCCTGCCCAAATCATAGTCATTGACGATTTTTCCAGTGACAACACCGGTGATGCCGCAAGGGCCTGCGGGGTGACAGTTTTGCGTCCGCCAAAAAACACCGGCTCCAAGGCAGGTGCTCAGAATTTCGCCCTCAAAACGGTGACTACTCCATTTGTAATGGCCATAGATGCCGACACAACTCTGGCACCTGATGCAATCGAGAAACTTCTTCCCGCACTCAATGACCCCAATATAGCCGCCGCATGCGGCTTTGTTTTGCCGCGTCATGTAAAGACGTTGTGGGAACGCGGCCGGTATATCGAATATGTCTTTGCGTTTACATTCTACAAGAGAATACAGGATTATTACGGGAAACCCCTGATTTCATCGGGCTGCTTTTCAGTTTACCGCACCGATATCCTCAAGGCAAATGGCGGCTGGTCAACACGCACGATGGCTGAAGATATGGACCTTACATGGAGCTTTTATCATGCCGGCCACGGCGTCCGCTTTGTCCCTGATGCCGTATGCTATCCGATTGAGCCGCATAACTTTCATTTCATGACTAAGCAGCTTCGCCGATGGTCGCATGGTTTTGTCCAAAATGTAAAGCTGCACTGGAGAGAGGTCCTCGAGATTCCGGTTTTGCGTTCAATGGTAGCTGTATCGCTTTTCGATGCAACAGTTGCCTCTATTGCTTATATGTTTTTACTGCCGTTATTGGCGATTTTCGTAAATCCTCTTTTCCTGCTGGCTTACTTGATTGATTTACCCGCGATGATTGTGCCTGTTTTATATAAGGCCGTGCAGAGGAAGGAAGTTGGTCTTGCGATCACAAGCCTGCCGGGATTTGTCATCCTGCGGTTTGTTAATGGTGTATTTCTTCTCAAGGCTCTTTGGCTTGAGATGATTGTAAATAAGCCTTTATTAGTTTACGAGAAAGGACATTAAAATGACAGTGGGACTGCCCGGAACGGGTATTGGGGGAATCTTTTATTTATTAATGGCAATCTGCATGCCGGTGCTTGAATTAGGCCGTTTTGTCAGAGGTAAAACAACAAGCTTCGGCCGTTGGGCCTTTATTAGTTTGCAGCTTGGTTTTGTTCTGGGTGTCATCTCGACAATGTGGGTAGAAGTATGGCTGCTCAATAGACTGCTGATTTGGTTATGGACTGCCTTAAACGTCCATGGTCCGCTGCTTATGGCCGGAAAGACTTTAGGTGATACAAAGGTCCTGGCCTTCACGTCCGCTTATATGAGCTTTATCAGTCTGGCATTCGTAATCGCGTCTATGCACGTCCTGAGACTTTATGTTCATTGGTCGAATCGCCGCAAAACTTTAGCAGCCCCCAAAAATTTTGCTAATTTCGCGGTTTTAAGTGCCCCATCTTTGAACACAACTTCGTAAAAAGCAAGAGGCCGTGACCAAAAATCACGGTTTTATTAGGTATCTATTTTCAGTGCATAAAAGTTACAAGCAGGCAAAAAAAGGCCAGACTGTCAATCAGGAAAAAGACCCAGGCTGTAAGGACTATAAGAAAGACGTTTCGCAGGATTTTAAACTTTATCAGCAGAATGATAGCGGCAAGCGAAGTGAGACATACCACCTCTAATGCTATCCAGGCGCCCGCTTCTGTATGGATATGCAGGTGAATCCATTCTAATAATGGCCTTCCGATAAAGAAGAAAATTTGCCAAAAAACATCCCTGGTTATCAAAACCAGAACAAATATTTCCGCACTCAACCCCAGCAGAATAGGAATTTTTTTTCTCCACATTTTTATAGCCCATTTCCTACGATTTAATAATAGCAGATTTAAAAAGCAAGTTAAGGATTACTTTGTCTTAAATATTAAAAAAAAACAGCACGGCCAATTTGCCGTGCTGTTTAATAAACATTAATAAATAATTATGATAAGCTACTCTTCAGACCATCTGTCGATTGTAAACCGGACTAATTCATCATATATGCTTCTATCTCTCAAATTGGCATCATAGAAAAACGTGCCGGTGTTTTTTAGAATAAAGCTATTTCCGATTATTGAGCCATACACATCAGCCTGGTTGTCCAGCACAATATCGGAGTTGGGAGCATAAATCACTCCGTAAAAATTGCTCTGGTTTTTGAGTAAAATACTTGTGCAGTCGGGCAGACAGAACAATTTGAGACGTCTTGCATCCTTTGTTAAGTTTGTAAATCCGGCAGAGTTGCCGGCGCTTATATTTTTTCCTACATACAGGGTCAAAGAGGCATTATTATTTATATCGTTGGGTCCGCCGATTATAAATTCGGCACTGTTGCCCATCGAGATATCATCAGTAACATAAAGC
>CAYSKP010000019.1:0-4150 GCA_964431645.1 uncultured Pirellulales bacterium | reverse complement strand
GATATACTTGTCCATAGAGCCTCCTTTATAAAGGTTCTTGTGCCGGAATAAAGGCCGAGCACGTTGAAAAAATTTGGGGCCTACCATAGGACCCCGTATACTAACCTTATCGGGAGGCTCTGCTTTCATAGCTTATCTGTGGCTAAAAAAATGTAAGTTCTTGAATATAAATAACTTAGTGCCTTTGTGCCTTTGTGGTTTGTCCAAAATTTTCCAAAGATTTCGTATGTTTTTCCAAAACTTTCAATACTTTTTCCAAAACTTTCAAAGGTTTTTCCAAAACTTTTCGAACGTTTCAGGTACGTTTTAAAACTTTTCTAAATCGCTAAAGCCGATTTGTTTAAAGCGCGGGGTGAACAGATGGATGGCAAAGGCCTGATGGTCTTTGACTGCCTGCTGATATTTGAACCAGTTACTTTCATAAAAATTGTCTTTTGCAATGAATCTTACCGATTGTGTCACTCGCATATTTGGGGAGTTTTCAAATTGCGGCTTAAAATCCGTGCGGATTGCCTCTTTGAACCAGGCCTTTCTGTCATATAAAGGTATATCATCTATTAACTGATATTTCCTTATGCGATTGTGCTGATGAAAATCTCTCGAGCGGCTTTCCTGGCCAATTCCGCTATCGATTTGCTTCGAGAGCTTTTCCCAGGATTGTTTTATCCGGCCGGAGTTTGTCTTTTTATCGACGTATTTGAAAAGCTTGAAGAATATATGACATGCCGCATCGAGCAGACGCTGTTTATTTTGTATGAGCCTGCTGCTTTCGAGAAGCCTGTTATCTGTCCAGATTAAAAATGGAATATCAGGCTTATCCAGGGCATCGGCATGACCGATATCCGGTATGATTCCTTCGAATAAACCATATAATCTATTGAAATCATCCTTGCAGCCGGCGAAGTTTTGATGTGCCCAGCTATCGGCATAGGCGTGGACCGCTATACCTATTCGATACAGGTTTTTTGAGCGAAATCCCTCCTGGAGAATGATATTGCCGTTTTTGCTGTTGGCGGTAGTGTTTAAGGGATGCTGCTTTCCATCAGCTCTTTTTGCACAAGCAGATTCGAATGCACCAGGGACATAATGAAAGCAGGGATAAACCCTCAAAAATTCTTCCTTCGGTTTGAATACATCCAAAGTCTGAGAGATGTAGTTTTGGTAACTTTGTGATTTGTTTATTTTTACATTGTATTTCCAGCGGTTATCGTCTGTGAATTGTGAAGAATAGGCGATAATCGAGGCATCTTCTTTGCCGAAGCCTGCCGCGCGCGCAAGGATATACGTAATGTAATAATGAAATTCAATCTGCATAAGTTTTGATTTAAAATTTTTATAAGCCGAATTGATTTGTATCTATCCAGTTGAGTGAAATGAGTGACCAGAAATCCGAGGCCAGATCATTTAATATGTAATCGTAAGGCAGCCAGCCGTAACCGTTATCTCCCCAGTCTTTACCCCAGGAATTACGAATCAGCAAAGCGCCTGTTGTCTGCTTATTGGATTCAGTATTGGTAATTTTGAAGTCATCATCGTAACCAACGGCAACGACGGCGTGGCCGCCTTCGGCCTGCTCGCCGGGAGAGGGGTAGGGTATTGCACCTTTGATATTTGAGCTTTGAAAAGATGGAAAGACATAAAAACCAAACATCGAAGGGATACCTGTCGCAATCCATTGTTTAACAGACGCAAGGACGTTTTTGGGCTGGAAATTCTGGCCCATAGGGTCATGGCAAAAATATTTAATGGCCTCAAAATTATCCGCTATCGAATAAACGAAGGCCGGCGGGTCGTTATCGAAATCTTTTCCATCGGTATATGGCCAATAATTTTCGGCCGGAACTCCGCATAAGACCAAAGCGCCCATTGTGCTTCGCAGATATGCCCCGGTATCACCTGTGATACCCATCAAATTCCGAGTGGTTTTGTATAGAAACAGACGCGAGCCATCAATGTGTTTGTCAAAGGCACGCTGCTGAAAATATTCAACTATTCCCATGCCGGCATGGGATGTGCATGAACCTAAATTGCCCTGGTCTGTAATTTGCGAACACCATTGCCGCAAATCCGCTTTTGAAGGCAGAGAATCATCTTTTTTCTTTAAGGATAAACCCAATTTTTCAGCCATATACTCAATTCGGGGATGTTGTGTCGAATAATCCCGCAAATCGGGTAAAGGCGGCAGCCAGCCGGTGCCAACTGTTTTGCCGGTTTCGGAAATCACAATTTTTTTATAGAGTTGATACATATATTTCCTCCTTTAGTGAGCACCGGAGGGGAAGGTTTAACAAATTGATATTTCAGGGTTTAGGCCCAATATATAATATGCAAAATAGATAAACTTTTCCAAATTGATGTTTTTTAACGGGAAAAGGGCATTTTAAAATAGAATATGAATTATAATTGAGAAGTTAGAATCAGGAATGACAAAGGAAGCTATTTCGATGATTCAGGGGTGTTGGATTTGACTTCCATCGTATGAGGCGGAGATTTGAGCGGGCCGAAGAAGACGAAGGAAATCAAGACGAGAATCGAGCCGGAGATGAAGAGGATATGTCTGCGTGGCCACTGGCAGGCAAGGCATAGCCATGGGGGGATATCCGGCTGAGTGGTTGTCTGCTCGGGTTCTTTAATAAGAGCACGGCGGGCAACGGCGAGCTTATCAGCCGCAGCTCGGGGGAAGGCGGTATTGGGCTCATTGGGCTCGATACCCAAGGTCGCGGCGGCCAGGCGTGCAAGGGCTTTGGGATTGCCTTCGAACTGCTCGATAGCGGTGTTGTAGTCGGAGATGAGGGTTTCGAAATTTTTATTTTGCTCTTCGGTGCGGGCCAGCAGGGTTTGTCGGTAATATTTTTCAACGATTTTATCGCACATGGCAGTGGCGGTAAGGACGGCCATACCGATGCTGAAAAAAATAGAGAAGGCTATGATTCGAATTATACGTTCAGTCTGCATAATTTTTACCGCGGAGAACGCGGAGATCGCAGAGAAAAATTTAATTAATTATTTTTAACCCTAACATAAGGTTGGGGCTTGCTTTTTCATTATAAAGAAAAAGCAGGTGGTGAAAAAACTATTTCACGCACCTGCTTTTATTTTTCGGAATATCGATTAACTTTTCTTCAGCATAAAGCCGGCGTATCTGGAAGCACTGCCGAGTTCCTCTTCGATTCGCAGGAGCTGGTTGTATTTGCAGATACGGTCAGTGCGGCAGGCGGAACCGGTTTTAATCTGGCCGACACCTGAGGCGACCGCGAGGTCTGCGATTGTTGAATCTTCTGTTTCGCCGGAGCGATGGCTGATAATGGCGTTCCAGCCGGCTCGCTTGGCCATGTTGATTGCCTCGAAAGTCTCGGTAAGTGTGCCGATTTGGTTGAGCTTAATCAGGATTGCGTTGGCAGAGCCAAGCTCGATACCTTTAGCGAGGCGTTCGGTGTTTGTTACGAACAGGTCATCGCCGACAAGCTGAATTTTATTGCCGATTTTGTCGGTGAGTTTTTTCCAGCCGTCCCAGTCATCTTCGGCCAGGCCGTCTTCGATAGAGATGATTGGGTATTTTGAAACCCATTTGGCCCAGTGGTCGACCATTACGTCGCTGGAGACTTTGTTTTTGGGGTCGGATTTGAAGAAGCTGTATTTGCCGGTTTTGCTATCGAACAATTCAGTAGCTGCGGGGTCCAGCGCGATTGCGACATCTGTGCCGGGTTTGTAGCCGGCTTTTTTTATCGCTTCCATTACGACTTCGAGGGCCTCTTCGTTGCTTTTGAGTGAGGGTGCGAAGCCGCCTTCATCACCTACGGCGGTATTGTAGCCTTTTTCCTTAAGGACTTTTTTGAGAGTGTGAAAAGTTTCGGCTCCCCAGCGAAGCGCCTCAGCAAATGAAGGAGCGCCGACGGGCATGACCATGAATTCCTGGAAATCGACGTTGTTGTCAGCATGCTTGCCGCCATTGAGGATGTTCATCATGGGGACAGGGATGATATTGGCATTGCAGCCTCCAAGATAGCGATAGAGCGGCAGATTGGCAGATAAGGCGGCGGCCTTTGCTACGGCTAATGAGACGCCGAGAATGGCATTTGCGCCGAATTTGCCTTTGTTGGGCGTGCCGTCCAATTCAATCATGAGCTTATCAATTTTTTCCTGGTCGGTG
>CAYSKP010000018.1:0-3289 GCA_964431645.1 uncultured Pirellulales bacterium | reverse complement strand
GTTTTCTCATCTACAAGCACAACGTCACGATGTGTCTCTAAATAAACTTTATCCACATGGACCTGGCTTGATATCTCATCCCATCGAGATTTCAGCCAGTTGACGTCTCACATCTGATTAACTTCCTGGGCACGGCAGTAAATCGCGACTTTGAAATTTTGATAGCCTTTTGCTGAAGCTGGAAAGGTCGAAAATATAATAATTATCGTCCCCAAAATTAATTTGATTATCTTGCACATATTCTTCTCCTTGCCGGATTATAAAATTATGTAAAATTATGAATCTTATGTTTTTTTAGTCACGTGTCAAAGAAAACTATATAAATAATTATTCACAATCATCGAATTTACCGATTCTATATATAATCACAATTTAAGGATATCTAATGCCGGCTAAATTGAGCGATCGTAATCTTAATGAACCTGTATCCGCACATATGCGGACCGATTTTGTATCACTAAATCAGGACGAAACTGTGGCTCACGCTATTAACACCATCAGATATAACGCGTCTTCCGGCGATATCCTTTATCTTTATGTCATTGATGAGCTAAACCATCTCATGGGCGTTGTCCCCGTCAGAAATCTGCTCACAAGCGACCCACATGCCAAAATGTCATCAATTATGGTCCGTTCACCCGTCTCGGTCCCGTTTTCCCAGCCCATTCTTTTCGCCTGTGAGCTCTTTGCTATGCATCGTTTCCTCGCTCTGCCCGTCGTCGATGATGAAAATAAAATACTTGGCATCGTCGATATTAACCTCTTTACTGACGAGGTCGTCTCAATCGCCCACCAGCAGCAGCTCGAAAATATCTTTCAGCTCATCGGCGTCCACCTCTCCATCGGTAAAAAAATCTCGCCCTGGGTCGATTTCAAAGGGCGTTTTCCCTGGCTTTTCTGCAATATCTTCAGCGGGATAATATGTGCCTTCATCGCAAGCCGCTATGAGCTGCTGCTCAGTCAACTGGTTATTCTTGCAATGTTCATTACTGTAACACTGGCCATCTCGGAAAGTGTCAGCATTCAGTCGATGACTTTGACTTTACAGGTCCTTTTGCATCGAAATATATCGTGGCGCAGAATTATAATGAGTGTTAGAAAAGAGCTGCTCACCTCTATTCTTCTGGGGGCCGGTTCTTCTCTGATAATCGGGATGATAGCTTATCTTTGGAGGAATATTTATTGGGAAGGCCTTGCTGTAGGGATTAGCATTTGGCTTGCCGTAATAACTGCCTGCCTTCTTGGGGTTATCATTCCGACTCTTATTAGAAAATTTCAAATAGATCCGAAAATTGCTGCCGGCCCGATTGTCCTTGCATTTACTGATATTGCGACCCTGCTTTTTTATTTTACAACGGCGAATTTGATTTTGGGATAAAAAAAGCCGGAAAAAACCGGCTTGTTATAAATTAAGATTTTATTTACTTTTCTACAGGTAATGCATGCCTATGCCATACATCAAAGCCCCCCTCAAGTTCCATTACCGGATAACCATTTTCTGCAAACAATTTACATGCCTTGGCTGCAAGATGGCATTGCTGTGAATAGCAATAAATGATGTTTGTCCTGTCTTTACCTAAACCCTGAAATGAGCTCCATTGTTCTTTTGGGAGGTTTATCGCTCCTTGAATATGGCCTTTTTTATAGTCTTCCGGACTGCGAACATCAATGATGTCGATGTATTCTCCATTTTCTATCATCGAAAGCAGTTCTGCTGGTCCTGTAGTGAATTCTAATTTCTGTTCAAAAAATTCAGCGGCTTTTCTTGTATCAATTGTACTAATCATACTAACTCCTTCCAATTTAACAATGCCAATGAAGCTTTAAACTTACTCTATTCTATACGTAAATCTGAAAAGGCTTGTTTACTTACAAATAAAAGAATAAGAATTTAGGTGAATTGCTTAATCTATTTAAAGCAGTTTATCTATAGCTGAACAAATGTCTTGTTTGTTAGTTACACCAATCCATTTCATCTTCACGCTGCCATTTTTAAAAAGGATTATAGTGGGTATTCCCCTTATATTGAACCTCGCCGGAGTTTTACGTGAATTATCAGTGTTGAGTTTACGGACTTTTACTTTGCCCTCATATTTTTCGGCTATATCTTCTATAATTGGTCCCATCATCCTGCAGGGTCCGCACCATGGAGCCCAGAAATCGACAAGAACGGGGATATCTGAATTTTCGATTACATCATCAAAATTTCTGTCTGTAATTTCAATTGCATCGCCTGATGTCCAATCCTTAGTTATCATCCTATGGCCGCTTTTTGAAACCTGCTGAATTTGAACCTCCCTGGCAGAAACAGCCTTTGGTCCTATTTCAAATTTGCCTGATAAAGGTAAACCTACAAATCCAATCGCAATTAATATGCTGTTCATTAAAAATCCCGCGCCGGATAAAAGCATTGCGTCGGTTCCAGAGCATTTCCATGCCTTGAATAATCCAAATATTGCGGCCGCAATACCAATCGCCATGAGAAATACAGTAAAAATGGATATTATGATCGATCCCGTTGAACGTTCCTGAAAAAAGGTATCTGCACAAAGGTTTGATATGATAGCTGTAACAGCCGAAATGATACTGAACTTTCCCGCATTGAGAGGAAAAGCCAAATTTGATATTTTATTTACCTTCAGTTTTTCATTGAATGCTGTGAACATTCTTTATCTTTCAAAACAATTTAACTATCGGCATGAATTCCAGGCTCCTTTATCCAATACATCTCTATCAGAACAACTTAAAAAACGTGCAAACGTAATCTATATAGGACTATAAAGTTACTGAACTTTGAATTGACAGATGACGATTGTTATAATAAATTTGCTTTTATTGGTGAATTGATGAGAAAAAAACAAAATAAAACCCAAGTTAAACAAGCAAGACACAATATTTGCCCTGCCGCAACTGGAATTATTATCATTATAGGAAATCACCCAAAAGTTCCCTGAATGGTCCAAAAATGATTATAAAGGCCTTTCAGGATGGATACCTGAAAGGCCTTTTTCTTTCATATAAATCAGCTGGCTTGGCGGCGTTGACTGGCTGAAGATTAATGTTAATATAGAAGGTTTTAAATAAAGGAACAAAAATGTCAGATGAAAAGAAAAGTTACAGTCAAACATTGAATTTACCGCAGACCTCCTTTTCAATGAAGGCCAATCTTGTCCAGCGCGAGCCGCAAATGCGCAAAGACTGGCAGAAAAAAGATCTGTATGGAAAAATCAGGTCTGCGCGAAAAGGTGCCCCGCTGTATATTCTTCACGATGGACCGCCATATGCCAAT
>CAYSKP010000017.1:0-7530 GCA_964431645.1 uncultured Pirellulales bacterium | reverse complement strand
CATTGCGGCCGGCCTGCTCGACAATACCATCCATAAATCTGCGGATTGAACTATAACGTGCAAAATAGTCATCGATAAACCTCTTTGCCTCTGCCAGAGACAAGCCCGTTGTGTTTGCCAGTCCCATGGCCCCCTGCCCATAAATTATACCAAAATTTACGGCCTTGCATCTGGAACGCATCTCAGATGAAACTTTTTCAATAGGAACATTATAAATCTGCGATGCTACAAAACGATGAATATCCATATCGGCCGCAAACGCTTCTTTTAATACTTTATCATTTGAAAAACAAGCAAGCAGACGCAGCTCAATCTGTGAATAATCCGCACTTAATATGCAGTCGGTCTTTTTTTGAGGAACAAAGGCAGAGCGGATTTTAGCACCCAACGGTGTCCGGATTGGAATATTCTGTAAATTGGGGTCACTTGAACTCAGTCTGCCGGTAGCGGTTATCGTCTGATTGAAAGATGCATGAACACGGCCGGTCCGTCTATTCACAAGAATCCCAAGTTTATCAATATATGTATTTTTTAATTTGCTCAGCGTGCGGTATTCAAGAATGAGATTAATAATCGGGTGCTCTTCGGCAAGCTCATCTAAAACACCCGCATCTGTGCTCATGCCGTTTTTGCCTGAACGGACAGGTTTCAATTGCAGACGGCCGAAAAGAATTTCGGCAAGCTGCTTAGGCGAATCAATATTGAACGGCGTTCCCGCGGTCTGGTAAATCTCATCAACAAGCCGGTCAATCGAAGCAGTAATATCTTCAGACATATTCGATAGAATCTCGGTATCGAGCGAAACACCATTGTATTCCATTTCCGCAAGAACCGTTAAAAGAGGCATTTCAACATCATAGAAGAGAGACTTTATTTGGGGCCGCTTTTCTAATTGTTCTGTGAAATATTGATATAATCGCCAAGTCAAATCCGCATCTTCGGCAGAATACTCGCATGCGGCCGCCGTATCGACCATATCGAAAACGAGCTGATTTTTACCTTTACCTATGAGTGATATTATGGGAATACAGTTATAATTTAGAAAATCTAGGGCCATATTATCTAAAGAATGACTATTTCGAAGAGGATCAAGACAATAGGATGCCACCATTGTATCAAAATATACCCCCGCAAGCGGAAGTCCGGCATTTCGCAATACAAGCATATCATATTTTATATTCTGACCTATTTTTTTAATGGACTTGTCCCCCAATATAGGGCCTAGTTTATCGCGAATAAGGGATAACGGCAGATATTTAGAACCCATTGGCGCACGAACGGGGATATAAAAGCCAAATTTTTGCTGCCATGAAAAACTTATCCCTACCAAATCGGCCCGCATTGGGAAAATAGAGGTTGTCTCGGTATCTATAGCAAATGATTTCTGTTTTTTTAACTGTTCATAAAAAGTTTCAAACTTTTCAGGAGTATCGATGAGCTGATAATCATGCTTACAATTATCGGCCGAATCAGTCCCTCCATACGTTTTTTCCTTTAGCTTTTGCTCAACTTGAGTATGCACCTGGGAAGGCGTAAGACCTAATTGTGTAAGGAGGCGCACAAATCCAAGTTCGTTGAAAATATGAGTAACTAACGCCTCATCAAAAGGTTTAACTTCATATTTATCGTAATTGATGTCCAGTGGGACATCACAATCAAGTGTCACGAGCTTGCGGCTGAGATAAGCTAAATCTTTGGATTCTCGGAGTTTTTCTCCAAGTTTACCGTCAATTTGATCGATATGAGCATAAATGTTATCCAGCGAGCCATATTTTTGAATATACTTCAATGATGTCATCTCGCCAAAACAATCTACTCCTGGGACATTATCAGAAGTATCACCCTGAAGCGCCAGAACATCGATAAACTGTTCAGGAGAGATTTTCATCTTATTCTTAATGGCCGTCTCATCTGTAGTTTCGCCTGTTTTTACATCATAAATGAATACATGGTTATTAATAAGCTGTAAAATATCCTTGTCTTTTGAGCATATATAAACATCGATATCATCCTTTGGGGTCTTTTTAGCCAAAGTGCCGATTATGTCATCTGCCTCGAAACCTTCGACACGCAGCATAGGAATATTTAATGCGGATAAAATCTGCTCAATGCGATTTATCTGAACAGGCAAATCATCAGGCATCGGCGGACGATGCGCCTTGTATTCAGGATACATGTCACTTCTGAATGTTTTTTCTTTACTATCCATGGCCACAACGAGCATATCGGGTTTGCGATTTTTTAACAGGCCCAGAACTATTGTTGTAAAAATATAACTGGCCTTGGTCGGTTCACCCGAAGGGCTTGTCAGCCGCTGACGCATAGGCGCAAAATATGCGGCATAGATATGTGCATGGCCGTCAATTATATAAAGGGTTTTTGGCATAAAAGAACTCTATTTATATACGGTTTGCATGTCAAGCAGGATTGTTTTATTGCCGACGCTGCTGAACAATACTGATGTAAAGGACAAGCCTGTTTTATTTGGGGCTTTATACACGATTCTTAGGGAACAATGCTGATTTTACAAGATTCATTTTTGCCAGCCGGAACAACAACCCTGTCCATATACATCCCAAACCGTATTTTGCGCTTCGAGCAAAATTAATTGATGATGCCTCGGGAAAATATTTAGTTGGACAGCTTACTTCGGCAATTGTATATCCAAGCCATAATATCTGGGCAAGCATCTGATTATCAAAGATAAAATCGTCTGAGTTAATGTCCAAAGGTAACTGCTCAAGTAATTGCCGGGAGAAAGCCCGGTAGCCGGTATGGTATTCAGACAGTTTTGCGCCTGTGAGGATATTTTCAATCATTGTGAGAAATCTGTTGGAAATATATTTATAAACAGGCATATTGCCTGCAAGTGCCCGGCCTCCTAAAATTCTTGAAGCTAGGATACAATGATAAAGGTCATTAGCTATCATCGAGGCCATCGCAGGTATCAATTTAGGGGTGTACTGGTAGTCGGGATGGACCATTATTACAATGTCAGCACCATTTTCGAGAGCGAGTTTGTAGCATGTTTTCTGGTTCGCGCCATAACCGCGATTTTGCGGATGAACTTCAACTAAGGTATGAGGAAGTTTAGAGGCAACGGCTGCCGTTTCATCGTGACTTGCATCATCAACCACTATAATAAGATCGACTATATTCTGTGTCATTACCTCATCATAAGTTTGGCGCAGAGTCTTCTCAGCATTATAAGCCGGCATCACAACAACAACTTTTTTATTGGCTAACATTAAATTTATTATAGCATCTTTGATTTACATATACAGGCGGTTTATGGATTAAACTCGTCGTTTAAAAATAATTATATAGTATTGTGATTGAGCTAATATGTCAGCCGCCTGATTGTTCCAATAATAAAGCGTCCGATCACCAGAAATAATGTCAATGACGCCTACTTTATCGTACGAATTGTCAATATATACCTCAAACCATTTAAAAATCTCGTTTTCTGAATTTGGACGTTTAAGCCAGGAAAAAGGAATATTTACAACCATTATATATCTCGGCTTGGCATATTCTATTTGACTAATCATTTCGAGCTGCATATTCCGTGCATACGGGTGCAATTCCATAAGCGGATACATGTAAATATACGATGTTGCCGAACGTCTTTCTGAATAAAATAATATTTGCGGCTCAGAACCCAGGATTGCTATTGTGTCATCCGGATTGGAATTATTACGAATAAATTCTGCTATATGCGCCGATTCAGGAAAAGGATTAACACCATAAATCATGCGAGAGATTTGTTCCGGATTATTAAATAACAGGAATTTTTGATCATAGACTGAATAACCAAGAGCAATTAAAACAATAATTGCCGTAAAGATTGCATGCATTTGAATATTTAATTTTTTTATTAAATCATCAATCAAAGAGATGCCAAGCCCGCCCAAAACAGACACAACAGGTAAAAGGAAAATAAAATAATGTTCACGAAAATACAAACCTGGACACACTGCCAGAAATGAAAATATTAATAAACAAATTGTAAACACAGACTGTTTACGATATTTTTTTAAAATAACAACTCCTAATAGTCCAATGACAGCTAAAAACCATATAGGATAACCACCTTTGAGTATGGCAGTTATTCGCGTAAAAAATAGGTACCAGGCCTGAGATAATGTAAGAAAACTTGTATATTTGGCGGGATATATAAATGTCCAAAACCAGAACTTGTCAAATATATTGTGAGACCAAAAGAAAAGACAAACCATAATGAAAGGAATAAGAGCAGCCGAAAGAAATAAAGTCTGCAAAAAAAACAGCTTTCGCCATTTGACAGGTTTTTTTGAAATTACAGTAATCAGCAGATATAAAGCGGCAAATAAAATGAAGAATATCCCAGGCTGCTTGATAATAAAAGAAATGCCCAGGATTATACCTGCGAAAAATATTCTAATATAACTAAGTTTATCATCGATTGTATAAATCAAGAGAAGCCCTATAAGCGCCGGCAGAATAACAAAATGTTCAGTATTGGCCCAAAGTCCCAATACTTGGGAACTTAATGACAAAATGGCAAAAATGGACCCAGCGATAACAGCTTCTGTTACACCGAAAATTTTCCTTGTCAGCAAAAATAATACTACTATTGTCGCGGCATTTACTATCAGCAGGCCAAAATGAATGCCCGAGACTGTTTGCCCAAAGATGGTCATTAATACAGCATAAATAATATAAATTCCGGGAAGCTTCATGCTGTATGCTGATATATACGGAGGGACGCCTTTTAACATTTGCTGGGCTATATAGGCGTATTCCCCCTCATCTCTCTCAAGCGGGACAGAAAGCAGCCGGAAACGGATAAAACCAGCAGCAATTATCACTGCGAGAATTGCTATCCATGGCCATACATCAGCAAAATGAATCTTTTTATTATAGGCCGGAGTTATCCGAATCTTCATTAGTAAACCTTTTGTAATAACCATATTTACTTATGCTAACCATAAAACAATTGTTAATAATGACTTTCTCACGGCCTCCAATACACAGTATATAAGCACTTATTCTTTTCTACAAGTTTAAATTTCTTAAGTATATGCAATTACTGTACTTGCAATCCTAATAGTTCGATATATATTGTGACAAAAAGAAACTCTTCTTTTATATTATTCGTAAATTTAAAGTAAATATATGAATGAGTTCAAATCTATACGAGAGCGGATACAAAGTTTTCCAACTGGACCCGGTCTGTATTTTATGAAGGGTTCTAAGGATGAGGTCCTCTATATTGGCAAGGCGAAGAACCTGCGGTCGCGTGTCGGGAGTTATTTTCAGCTATCCAGTGATATCGCTGAATCTCGCGGTCCTAAGATTGTTGAAATGCTCAATAAGGTCGAAACTGTCGATTATATAGAGACAGAAACCGAAGTTGATGCAATGCTCAAAGAAGCCCGTTTGATAAAAGATATCCGGCCTGTTTATAATACTGACCTTGTCGACGATAAAACTTTTCCCTATCTTGAGATTACAACCAGCGAAGATTTTCCCGGTGTTTATATCACCCGAAAACCTCGTGAAAAAGGAAACAGGCTTTTTGGACCTTTTGCCAGCGCAAAGGACCTTCGAGGGGTATTTGTTGAACTTCAGAAAATATTTAAATTCAGAAGCTGCACTCTGGATATACGGGCAGATGATGAGAAACGCAGATTTTTCCGGCCATGCATACTGCATAATATAAACCAATGTGTTGCACCATGCGGGGCAAGGATTGAACAGGAAGAATACAGAACAATAATCAAAGACCTGATTAAATTTCTTCAATCAAAAAGGTCAATTGTTTTAAGGCAATTACAAAATCAGATGGATGAGGCCGCAAAGGCAAGAGAATATGAGAAGGCAGCTATGCTGAGGGACAGGATGTCCTTAATTAAAAAATTAGACCAACGAGGTGAACCGGATGAGGATGTTCAGCCGGAAGTGTTTGCCCAGGAACCAACAGATGCCTTAATAAAACTTCAAAAGATAATTGGAAGCCCGAATCCTATTAGAATTATCGAAGGAATAGATATAGCAAATATCGGCGGCAAAGAGGCCGTCGGCTCAGTAGTAAAATTTATTGATGGAAGGCCTTTTAAGGCGGGTTACCGGCGGTTCAAGATAAAAACTGTGGAAGGAAGCGATGATTACGCGATGATTGCCGAGGTAGTTAAACGCAGATACAGATATGCACTTCTAGGCGAGGAACTCTGGCCTGATTTGATTTTAATTGATGGCGGATTAGGGCAATTACACTCAGCCGAAGCCGCTTTGAAGGAATTATTTGCCGTTGAGCACCATGAAATGACAGAGAAATCGAAAAATAATTTAAAATTGGCGGGAATTGCAAAGAGGGAAGAAGATTTATATTTGCAGGGAGAAAGTAAGCCTTTAAAACTGCCGAGGCATTCACCCGCTTTAAAACTGCTGCAATACGTCCGTGATGAGGCACATCGATTTGCTCAGCATTATTTTCATATCCTGCAGAGAAAGAAGCTTTTGGAATAAAAAAAGAGGGACTGGCTCCCAAGCTTGTTTGGGGGCCGCGAGGCCTGCGGCAAAGGCGGAGAGAGCACAGAGATTATAAAATCCTAAAGTCTAAATCCAAAATCCTAAATAAATCGCAAATTCCAAGAAAATAATGATCAAAATGGCGGATAGACCTGCATCGTTGCCGATGATTTATATCGGACCAGCCGCTAATTGCGCCGGCCTGATTCATTTTGCGGCGGGGGTTTTCAAGCTTACTTTGGCTCGCCGCATTATGCGGCAGGAGTTTTCAAGCTTACTTTGGCTCGCCGCATTATGCGGCAGGAGTTTTCAAGCTTACTTTGCCTCGCCGCATTTTGCGGCAGGGGTTTTCAAGCTTACTTTGGCTCGCCGCATTATGCGGCAGGGGTTTTCAAGCTTACTTTGCCTCGCCGCATTATGCGGCAAGGGTTTTCAAGCTTACTTTGCCTCGCCGCATTAAGCGGCGAGGGTTTTCATCTTGCGTTATGGGACGAAATTTGGCGAAAACGCGGTTTTTAATGTAAAAATGGGGGTCACCGCCGAGAACGCCAGGAACGCAGAGTTTATAAAAGGAATGTTTACAAAAAGCAACATTTTAAAGGGATTCTTTCACCACGAAGAAAACACGAAGTGACACGAAGATTTTAGCCACAGAGTTCACTGATTTCACTGAAATTCTACTGCTCAAATGCTCTACTTTCTAATTTCTCGCGAAGCGCGACACGGGATTTACACAGGATTGACACGGTTTTGACACGGTTGAATTTTAAGAAATATGCAAGCCCTATGTTCATTAAGAATTAAGTAAGGTGTCCCCGGAATTCCCGTTTTCTCTTTAGCTTTTGGACCCGGTTTTTGGGGGCTTTAGTATTCTATCGAAAATCATTTCGAGCTTCATTACAGACTTTTTCAACAGCCCCACTGTCCCCATTTATTCCCCACAATAAGAATTATTGAATATCATCTTTCAAAAAACCATATTTTTCTTCATATAATTCCTTAATCATTGGATGCTTA
>CAYSKP010000016.1:0-12865 GCA_964431645.1 uncultured Pirellulales bacterium | reverse complement strand
ATCCTCCGATTTTACCAGCCGGCCGCACTTTTCGCCGTCAAGAATAATTGGCTGCGGCTTATTCGAACCAGTCATGGCGTGAACCTGCACTCCGGCCATCAATCCGCTGCGTCCCTTGCTGCCAATCAACAAGCTTGGCGCAACTCCATCGTCCGCTTTCCCGTATGCATCGCGTCTTGCCGCCGAGACCTTATCCACTGCCTCATCAATCGTATATATCCGTTCATGGAGGATACTCGCGTTTTCCTTGTTTAATATGTTACCAACAGCAGCGAATATTTCTTCCATCTGTCCCTGTGAAGTTACAGAATCCGACGGCTCGATCGAGATATATATTTCGGTCGACGATAACCCCTGAATCTTACGTGCATTTACCTTGGCAGACATATCATCCTTTTGTGCTTAAATTTTCAATAAAATACCCGTTTCTATCATATCGTTTACAGCCAAACAACACTTGTTATAATTCCTGATGTCCCCAACCCGCAGGGCTGAAAACGCAAAAAACAAAAAATAGCGGTTTTTGCTATAGGACCTAATATTCTACTCCCGCTGGGGGTTTTGCCCCATCGGCTGTTCATTTTCAAGTTTGGGCTTCGACGCAGCAATAGGAACTTTCAGGTGAATCTCCTTATTGCTGGCTACCGCGTCCATAAGTTTGTCTTTACTGACTGGAATAGGACCTGCCACAAATTCCGGTGTATTAAACGTCTCTAAACAGTATTCGTAATATTCCGGGTCTTTCTGGGGAAGTATCAGGGGTTTGTATACCTTGCCGTTCTCATCGACATAACTGAGAAGGCATCTTGTGAAGACACCCTGTTCCTTCTTACTGCTGAAGACAATCCACCGGCTGTTAGTGGACCAGCAGTGCCAGCTCTCACTCTGGTCGCTGCTGATATCAAGCCGGCGATACTCATAGCGGCCTGTCTTGTCTGCCGACTTCAAATCCATTATGTACAAGTCACTGCTCTGCTGCCAGGTCGGAAAATATCCGTATTCACACATACAAAACAAAAGCCATCGACCATCAGGGCTGACCCGAGGCATCGCGATACTGAGCCCCGTCTCCTTGGATGAAAGTACCATTTCCGTTTCGCCCCATTTATCCTGCTCGATATCGTAACTGATGCGGACAAGATCGTATTTTACTTTTTCATACCCGGCGGGAGGAAAGTGCTCTACAGGAATTTTGGTTGTAACGCAAAAGTACAAATAATTACCATCTGCGGACCAGCAGGGCCAGTTTTCCAGCACATCTTTTTTCGAAATCTCAGGCGGCATTTTCACCGTATTTGAATTAACGTCAAAATACGCCAAATCGGAATCTATGTCGAAGGTATCCCGGACCTCGTTTCTGGCGGTATGGAAAAACATAGGCAGGTTATTGATGGAATATACGGCGAGTTTGCCGCTGGGATGCCAGCTGGTATAGCCGAACTTCGTGTCAAGTTTGCTTAAGGTTGGGCCATCTATCAGCAGCGTCTTAGCCTCCTCCTTCTTAGCGCCTCGGACTCCTATTAACATTTTGTCAGGCCGGTTCTCACAAAAACTATGACAGTTTACGCACTGGATTGAGGCACCGCGATTATCGAGTATAACCGATTCATCGAAATTTCCAAGGTTGCGCTGACAAATGGCAAGCCGCCCTTTTGTCGCCGTATGCGTCGGATGCATTCTCCTGTAAGTTAAATATCCGTCTATATCCTCAAGGGCAATTTTGCTGGTTATCGTGTCAAACTTTACCCAGCTTGAGTCTGCTGTTTTGACAAAAATATCAAAATTAAGTTCGCCTCCCTTGTTTTTGCCGAGTAAATCGTGCCATGACTTTGGCGGAATCACAATCTTCGATGACCGGCTCCAAACTTCGATTGTATCGCCATTGGCGGAATAAATCCTGGCAAAATAATCATTGCCCTTTTCCTGCACCATAAAATTAAGCGGCGCAATATTTGGCGGGACGACCGTGGAGCTATAATCGGGATATATACCCGGCAAACGCCCGCCGGAGACATACTTGTCAATCTTCAAGGCGCGGCCGCGTAATCCATTGACCATTGTCCCTGCCATCAATACCATCACCAGAGCAAAACAAAAAATTATCGCGTTTTTTCTCACTTCTTCATTCCTGAATAACCGTAAAGACTATAGAAAAAGTAACTGTCTCCATAATTCTTCGCCAGGTCCTCTAAAGCGAGATCCCGGTTTCCTCCATATTGCGTAAGGAAAATATAGCGAAAACCATCAAAACGTTTACGTGATTCCGCGTTGATTTCGCGGCCTGGGACAATAAAATTCTTTTTTGTCTTAAAATTGTAGAACAATATCGCCTCTTCATACACCCGCGGAATCCCGGGGTAATCAAAATCATTCAAACGGTTCATGGTTTCCATGAACTTGTCGGACTGACCTCCAACAAGCAAATAATAGGCCGCAAGATACTCAAAGGCCATTTTATTATGTTTGTTCCTGGCGAGAAGGTCCTGAAAAAATTCATCCTTCAAAAATTTAAAATCCCTGTCTTTGTCCGTCATGATGCTGCGCAGATATTGAACCTGTTCATCCGTTGAGAAGTTGGGGTCGGACTCGATTTTTTTCAGATATACATTGGCCCAGTCAGCATCAAACAGGGTTCGGCTCAATGATTTAAGGTACACACGGGCTGCAGCGGTGTTGTTCTTGACCAGATTTATTAAAGCCAGCCGTTTTAGAAATAGAGGCCTTTCTCCGTAAGTATCCATTGCCCGAATAAGCATGTGTTCGGCCATGTTGATATGACCCAGTTCAATGTAAGTATCGAACACACGCAACCAGATTACAGGGTTACTTCTTGTTTCAGTATTCAGCAGCAGGACATCGGCATGCTGGCCGTAACTGAACATATCCTGCGGCATCCGGCCGGTCTTATACAAAGCAAGTTCAGTTAGATAGTTTATTACTGAAATCTTCGGGGTGCGGGGGGCGATATCAAGCACCTTACTCCACATACCATTTGAGCTATAGTAACTAGCCGCTATCTCTGTTTGTAATGTTTTGTTGTGGCAAAAGAAACCGACCACTGCCGCCGCAGCAATAGCAACCGCAGGGGAAGGTATTACCTGAAATTTTCCGGCGAACGCCGTTATCCGATAGGTCCAGCCGCCCAACAGCCCGCTAAGCCACGGCGCAATCCGCAGGCAGACCAATGCAATCGGCAATAAAAAATGCAATATGTATATGCAGATTAACAGAAATATAGCTTTCTCTTCTATATAAGAGCCTGGCATAAAACAGCTGAAAGAGCCGCGGGTGCCGCAATGAAAAACGGCGTTGGCTACAATCTGCATAATTGTAAAACCTGCCAGTAAAAATGCCAGCGCCATTGCAGGACGATGCCTGAAAAGCAATTCATACAATCCGCAGACCAGTATGAAGACCAGAAAGCTTTCCGCCCCCGCAATCGCGTAAAGAATAATTGATAACAGCGAAAAGACCAGTAATCTCACAATGCCGCCCCTGGACGCGGCCGACATATACAAACGGCTAAAGCATATCGCTGCCAGAACGAACATTGCCAAGCCAAACGGATATGTAAATTTGGCGTAGTAAGCCAGCAGCAAAATTGGGAATATAAAACAAATCCCTTTATAGCTGCGGCCGCAAGCAATCCGCAGAATCGATGACGATAAAAGCCACAACAGCCACGCCTGCGCCAAGGCAATCAGTGGCCCAGCCCACCCTATATAAAAAAATTGCGCAAAAAACGTGCTTGTATAACTAACAAGCCCGCCGGGAAAAGATGTGTATCTTCCGAAAAATTCCCATCCTCGATAAAAAACTGGGAAGTTCATGACGACTCCCCCGTCGTGATATATTAACCGGAGGTCCACCACAAAGCGCAAATAGAGATAATACAGGGCAAAGAACAAAAAGGTTATGTTTCTTTCCCCGGCAGCACCACCAGGCAATTTGCCTAACAGACGCGTCATTATGTATTGTCCCGAGATATTTTCACTAGAGATACCTGCTGCCCCTTAAGCACCAATACCATTATACAGTGCTTCCATCCCACTTCTTCGGAAGCGATAGTCAATATATCATTATAATCATTTTTATACCCAAAGTCAAGACCTGCACGGTGCTCCTTGCTGCCCCGATTCGATATCTCGCTGCGGCAAAATATGCCGCCAACTGTGTTTTGACCGCATCCTGACGCGTATATTTGCAGATAAAGCTGTTGGGCTGATGTTCGTGATAATGAGATAGTGGATGAATTAAATTTCTAAATTAATTGCCTTCAAGAGCAGGTTTTTTCTGCAGTTTAATGCTGCGCCCATCGCAAAGCCGTTACACATTCCATGCGGGACCGTCTTATTACAAAAACCGAATCAGTTTCGCAAAACCGGCCCTTCGATTTTGATATCTATTTTTTTGTTTTATTGCCTTAAGGAAGGCGGGTTGCTGAAATATTTCCCCGGATTCTTGTCAAAGGTATTTTTTGCTTCCTGCGAGCTGAAATAGACGGTCTGGCCACTATATACAGACGAGATGTTTTTATCGATCGGCAGCCCTGTTACAGGGCATGTTGTCTGGTCTATTGAAAGAGGGCGATGATTTTTTTCTTCTTCTGTGCAGCCGGACAAAAACAGGATGACCAAGCCCATGCAAATGAGCAGGGCTATAGAAGATATAATTTTTTTCTCGTTCATACATCTTCCTTTCATAGGGGACGTAAATTATTCGATTATTATTGCCGCGGTGGGACAATCTTCGGCTGCCTGTTTGGCGAGGCTTTGCATTTCGGCAGGGATTTCATCGACCTTCGTAAATGCCTTGTCATCGCCCATTTCGAAAACGTCGGGACATATCTGCACACACAATCCGCAGGAAATACACGCATCGGTAACTGTCGCCTTCATAACACACTCTCCTTTATTTTGGCCATATTCGTTTTTTAATACCTTTAAATTAGGGATTTTTTTAAAAAAAGGGATAGGCAAAATGCTTAATTGAATGGGAGTAATTACCCAAAGATATTGTAAAATGTTCTTAAAATGACGCTGCAATTATGCTGATGTTCGTATAAATGGAGGGTTGGATTAGAAAAGCGATTTATAAATGATTAACTGATTGATGGTTGTGTAATTGGACGTAATCAGGTATAATTCCATTATTGTTTAGAGAATAGTTCATTCTAAGCGAAATATCGGAGCACGAATATGTCAGGACATTCGCACTGGTCGAGTATAAAACACAAAAAGGCGGCGGCCGACGCAAAGCGCGGCAAGGCGTGGAGCAAGGTCGCAAGGATGATTATTGTGGCCGCAAAGCGAGGCGGCGGCGACCCAAACGCTAATCTTGGGCTTCGATATGCCATCGATAAGGCCAAGGCAGTCAATATGCCTAAGGACACTATTGATAAGGCCATAAAAAAGGCGACCGGTGAGGGCGGGGCAATCCATTTCGAGGAAATGGCATACGAGGGATACGGGCCAAAAGGTGTTGCCATAATGGTTGATGTCCTGACTGATAATCGCGCCAGGACTGCAGCCGAGATAAAGAAGATTTTCGAGCGGCACGGCGGCTCATTAGGCGCAACCGGATGTGTCGGCTGGATGTTCCATAAAAAAGGACTGATAACCGTTAAAGCGGACGCAGTTAAAGAAGATGACTTGATGGAGATTGCCCTTGGCGCAGGCGCTGAGGACATGCGAAATGTCGGCGGCCTTTACGAGATAACTAGCACGCCTGCGGCCTTCGAGGGATTGAAGAAGGAATTAGAGGCAAAAAAAATTCCGGTGGAGGTTGCGGAAGTCTCGATGATACCGAATACCGAGATTCCAATCACCGATGCCGAGACAGCAAGGAAAATAGTTGGTTTGATGGATGAGTTCGAGGACCATGAGGATGTTCAAAATGCCTATGCTAACTTCGATATCCCTGATGATATAATGGCCAAGGTCTCATCATAGAAAATCAAAGCTAAACTTTTAAATTCAATTTTCATTCTTTTCAGATTAATTCTTAATCTGATATTGAATTATAGGACGAATTTTTCATTTCTAAAAGCTTCAATTTCCTAATTAATCCTTCCATTTTTTATGCCGATTTAACAGAGCTTTAACATTACCCAACTGGGAGCTTTAAAGGGCATAAAATGAGCGGGAAAATTTTGGGTTCAATTTACTTCAATTTGCTGGTTTCAATTGCAATCTTTGCCGGAGCAACACCGATCCTGGCAGTTGAACAGGTAAAAGATTTAACAGAGATGTCGATTGAAGACCTGATGAATATCGAGGTCGCATCGACAGCCACATTGACAGATACAAAGCCGCGCCTTGTGCCGGCGGCAGTCACTGTAATTACAGCTGAGGAGGTTCAGGCATCCGGAGCCCGCAGTTTAAACGAACTGCTCGTTATTTATGTCCCCAACCTTCAATGGAAATACAACATGTGGGAGCCGAGCAATCTGGGTTTACGCGGGATTATTAATGACCGAGATGACAAATATCTGCTGCTGGTAAACGGCCGCAAATTAAATGACCATACCCATTATGGCGCAGTCACAGAGCGTGATCTTCCGGTCTTAAACGATATTCATCATGTCGATGTCGTCCGCGGGCCGGGCTCTGCTTTGTATGGGCCTGGCGCAGTTTCAATGGTGATAAATATTGTCACTTACAATGCCCAAACATTTCAGGGGACTGAAATTACGGGAAGGCTCGGCGCTATTGAGGAATTCTACACCGCCGAATTAAAACACGGCAGGGCATTCGATGATAATGATGGCGGCATATTTCTTTATGGCGGAATCGGAAAGTACAATGGAGCCGACAAACACGATTCTCCCCAGATTTACGGCTTTGATTTCCCCGAAGGGGCACAAATGGGATGGGATAATTATACGACACCAAGCGATGGCACAAGGCAGGGCCATCCCCTTTTACATCCATCTATAAATAATGACGGCGAGGCATACAAAAATCTTCCGCCCTTTAAATTGCACGCACAGCTTAAAAGAGGCAACTGGGATATATGGGCTCGTTATATCCGCGGCGGCCAGCAATTCGGCTGGGACCCGGGGGTTGTAACAAGGGCTCCTTACGGCTGGTATAACTGGCTTTTCCTAGATTGGGTACACGGCAATCCTGCATATATTACACCCAAACCAAATCAGTTTGGTTATCAGCAAATGACTGGATTTATCGGGTACGAACAGCAGCTCAACGATAATATGGATATCGATTACGCGTTCAGCTATTCGATGCTCGACTATATTCGTATTATCAATGGAAATGGAACCATCAGCGAGTCGTATCGCGAAGATAATTATTACGGCAGGATATTATTAAAATGGCAGCCGTGCGAAAATCATAGATTCGCGATTGGCCCGGAGATTTCTTATAACCAGCTTGGGCTTCAAAGTCCCAGCCTCAATGAAGACAATCCTTTCACCGCCATTCTTGGTGATATGAAACCATGGTCAACTACGATGTATTCGTTAGTCGGAGAGTGGCAGTGGACCATTAACGAGCAATTGACTGCGTTTGCCGGTGCAAGGGTGGATGACCATACATATACAGAGCAGATGTTTTCGCCCCGTTTAGCCGGAGTGTATACTCCCAACGAGAAAGATACATACAAAGTAATGTGGTCTCGTTCGGTAAGAATGAGTTATGAAGAGGCGATGAGGGCAAATTCATTGGACCCGGACAGCGATTCACAAATTACTCCGCCGGAAAAACTCGACAGCATTGAATTTAGATACGAACGCCAGCACAATAAAAATCTCGATTTTGCCGCATCGGTTTTCTGGCATTATAATTTCGAAGTAATCTCATATTCCGGAGGCAGTGACGCGGTGATTGGCAATCAAAAAGAATGGGGATTCGAGCTCGAAGCCGCTTATCATACCGATAAAACAAGATTATCCATTTCTCACGCCTATACAAAGCTGATTGATTTTGACCTTGAAGAAGGGATGTCCACGTTTATAACCGCTCATCCATACGGCTACGGCAAGGACCTGGCAATGTGGTCGAATCATATCACAAAACTGCAGGCCCAGCAAAAGCTCGATGATAAATGGACTCTTGACGGCTCACTTCGAATCTACTGGGGATTTCCCGGCATGAAGGATTTAGACGAATACAACCATGATATCGCTGTTGACGGCACTGCATTTTTATATGATACAAGCTGGAACAAGACTTATGAAGGCAATTACTATTTAAACCTTGGATTGCGTTATCAGCCCTGTAAGGACCTGACAATCGGACTATATGGTTATTACCTGCTTGGTATTTTTGACAAGGACCTGAATAAACGCAACACCGGTTATCAGGGTTTCCGCGACCACGCCCCTGCCGTATCTGTTTCGGTTGCATACAGATTCTAAAGACTGTTAATCGAGGGACATGCCGAAATATTTTTCTGCGTTGTTCAAGCAGATGTCCTCGACCATCTTGCCGAGCATTTCCAAATCGCTGGGCAATAATCCGTTCTCGACATCGGCGCCGATAAGATTGCATAAAATTCTGCGGAAATATTCGTGGCGCGGGAATGAAAGGAAGCTGCGTGAGTCGGTAGTCATGCCTATGAATCTGCTCAGAAGGCCCATATTCGAAAGCATATTAATTTGCTCTTCCATTCCGGCCTTCTGGTCCAAAAACCACCATGCCGAGCCGAATTGAATCTTCCCGGGGATAGACCCATCCTGAAAATTGCCTGTCATAGTTGCCATGATGGCATTATCAGCGGGATTAAGATTGTACAATATGGTTTTGGGCAGCTTATCCTGTGAATCGAGGCGGTCTAAAAACCTGGCCAATGGTCTTGCTATCTCGAAATCGCCGATTGAGTCATAGCCGGTATCAGGGCCGAGTTTGCCTTGCATCCGGCTGTTATTATTTCTTAATGCCCCGATATGCAATTGCATTACCCAGCCGGATTCAGCATCCATAGAGGCCAATTCATACATCATAGCGGATTTGAATTTCAGCGATTCCGCTGTTTCAAGCTGCTTGCACGTTCGAATCTTTTCGAAAATCCCGGCTATCTCATCTGCGCCGTAATTCTGGGCGTATGCAGTTTCAAGCCCGTAATCTGAAAGACGGCAGCCTTCGTTATGAAAGAATTCATGGCGATTCCGCAATCCCTCAATATATGAATCGAAGGAACGTATTTCGTCCCCGCGTATTTGGCCAAGCTTATCTATAAAAGTATTTAGCCCCTGTAAATCTTCAGTCGCGAATGATTTATCCGGCCGAAATGCCGCATAAACCTTTAACCCCGGCTGATTTTCACGGATTGTTCTGTGATGCAGAAGATTATCCAATGGCCCTTCGGTTGTGCATACAAGGTCGACATTTAATTTGCTTAGCAGTTTCAAGATGCTGAATTCCTCTGAACTGAGCAATTCGCTGCATGCATCATAGATATCCTTTGCATTGTCACTATCGAGCAATTCATTGATGCCGAAATATCTTTTGAGCTCCAGATGCGTCCAGTGATACAGGGGATTTCGCAAAGTGCAGGGGACAGTCTGTGCCCATTTTTCGAATTTTTCATTATCAGGAGCATCTCCCGAGATATATTTCTCATCGACGCCGTTTGTCCTCATCGCCCGCCATTTGTAATGGTCGCCCGCAAGCCATGCCTTGGTGATATTTTCAAAAATGTGGTCGTCGGCAATTAAGCCGGCGGGCAGGTGACAATGGTAATCATAGATGGGCATCTGTTCGGCATATTCATGATAGAGCCGGCGCGCGGTTTTGTTTTGCAGCAGAAAATCCTCGGTTATAAATGTCGCTGCCATTGTATTTTACTCCTCGGGCGGTTTTGGCGGCGGGGGATTGTCCTCGCGTTTATAGGTCGGCTTTTTGAATTCGGCCAGCTTTTTGGCGTAATCAGCCACAGAGCTTGATGCCTGCTGATATCGTTCGGAACGCACTTTTGGCTGCTCTTTTTCGAGCTTGCGCTGCCGCCATTCCCATATGCCGTAGCCAATCCAGCCGATTGCTATAACAATTGCCGCTCCTATGATTATCTTCCAGAATAATGCTTCCATAATAGTCCCATATTATTAGAGCTGCTAATGGTTTTTTCCTGGCCGGAATATACAAAAGAATCGTCTGCAAGTCAACGTTAACGCCCGATTAATATCTTGAATATTAAGAATTTTTGCCAGGCGCAGCGTCCGTTAATCTTTGCGGAAATCAACCGGCAATCGAAAAATTAGACGTAAAGTCTCTTATTTATGACGCCGATATTCAAGAGGTAATTTTTTGTGAGTTTTTTGGCATAATTTTGGGGCCGGAACAAATTAAAAAATCGAAAAAAATGGATAAGGAGAATCATTATGGCAACTAAGAGTCACTTGAATGTTGATGTCCTTACAGGCAATTCTGGAATAGAAACCGCACCCGGCCAGATAACAAGGGCAAAGGAAATCGCGGAATACAAAGTAATTTCCGTAAATAAAAATGCACCTGTTTATGATGCGATAAACCTGATGGTAAAACATGATATCACCGGTTTGCCAGTTGTGGATGAGACGGGGCTTCGCGGAATAATTTCCGAAAAAGATGTTTTGAAGCTTCTTTATGATACTGAATTTATCGGCGGATGCGTCGGCGATTACATGACAACCGATGTTTTTACTTTCGATGAGGAAGATGATATTGTAGATATATGCCAATGCCTGATGAACAATAGTTTCAGAAGGGTGCCGGTGCTTCGCGGCGGCAAACTTGTCGCTATCATAACAAGGGCCGACATCATCCGCGCAAATAAAAACAGGTTCAGGCCTGTAGTCCCCCATGACCCGACCTTGACTCATCCAAATTTTCTATTGGCTCGCCACGTGATGACCTGCGGCTTACTGACTGTAAGCAGGAACACGCCGATTTACAGGGCGATGGAATTAATAGCGGCAGGAGACATTACTGGTCTTCCGGTTGTCGATGATGCGATGAAGCTCATCGGCATCGTTTCGGAAAAAGACCTCATAAAGCTTTTGTGCGACCAGAATGCCGGGGCAGGCCTTGTTCAGGACGTCATGACAAGAGAAGTCGTCAGTTTTGACTGGGATGATTCGCTTTTTGAGATTTGCCAGTGCCTGATTAACAATAATTTCCGCAGGATTCCAATTCTGGAAAAGGGCAAGCTCACCGGGATTATCAGCAGACGAGACATTATTATGTACATAATGCAGAATAAGGACCATTTCTTCAGGCAGAAGCCAAAAGGATAAATTTGAATTTTTAAGGATTGATTATGGCGTCATTTGAACATTTAAATGATGGAAACTCGGATGCAGCTGCGACAATCGCCAAGCCGGATAGGCAAAAGGCAAAGGACATCATGCAGTATGGTGTTGCAACTGTGGACAAGTTCTCGTCTGTTTACCAGGCCATAACACTAATGGTAAAAAATAACGTGACTGGCCTTCCTGTTGTAGATGAGTCAGGGCTTGTGGGATTGATATCAGAAAAAGATGTTTTGAAGCTGCTCTATGATGTTGAATTTGTGGAAGGCACAGTCGGCGATTACATGACAAGCAGCATTATTACATTCGATGAGGACGATGATGCTGCCGATGTCTGCAATTGCCTGACGCAAAATAATTTCCGCAGGGTCCCCGTAATGCACAATGGCCGGCTTGCCGGAATTATCAGTAGGGCCGATTTAATAAGGGCCAATAAAGATAAATTCCTCCCCGCTGATAACCATGAAAAAATATCGTGCCCGGCTTTAGTGACGGGAAAAGATGTTATGAGAACGGGCCTCCTTACCGCAAGGACAACGACTCCCATTTATGAGGCGATGGATATAATGGCGGCAAGAAATGTTACAGGGCTGCCGGTTATCGATGACTATATGAACCTTTTGGGAATAATTTCCGAAAAGGATATTCTTAAGCTGCTCTATGACCCCGCGGCAAAACCCGGCCTTGTTGAAGAATATATGACGACCGGCATAATAGGCTTCGAGCAGGACACATCGCTGTTCGAGATATGTGACTGCCTCATAAATAACAGCTTCCGCCGTGTCCCCATCCTTAAGCAGGGAAAACTCGTTGGGATAATCAGCAGAACGGATATCATGGCTTACATTATGAAAAACCGTTCACGCTTCTTCAGTCAAAAACCAAGAGAGTAATTTTCCTCAATTACAACAATTAAACCATATATGTGGAAGCTGCTGTATCGCCGCCGCGGCCGGTCCAATTCGTATGGAAGTATTGTCCCCTTGGCTTATCGACTCGTTCGTAGGTATGCGCGCCGAAATAATCGCGCTGTGCCTGAAGCCGATTGGCCGGCAGTCTCTGATGCCTATACCCATCGTAAAATGCCAAAGCCGCACTTAGCGTCGGCACAGGTATGCCGAATTTTGCCGCGGTCATTATGACCCGCCGCCATGAGGCCTGGGCCTTTGTAACGGCAACTTTGAAGAATTTATCTAATATCAGGCTGTTGATATCGGGATATCTGTCGTATGCCTTTTTGATTTCGCCGAGGAAAACCGAGCGGATGATGCAGCCGCCTCGCCATACAAGCGCTATGCCGCCGTAATTGAGGTTCCAGCCATATTCTTTTGCGGCCGCCCTCATCAATAGATACCCCTGCGTATAGCTGATAATCTTCGAGGCGTATAATGCTCTTTGCAAATCATTGATGAATTTCTGCTTGTCACCTTTATAAATGCCTTTTGGGCCTTTCAATATAGTTGATGCCTTTTCTCTTTCGTTTTTCAATGCCGATAAGCACCTTGCAAAGACCGCCTCGCCAATCAATGTTAAGGGCTGTCCCGAATCGAGTGCCGCGATAACTGTCCATTTGCCGGTGCCTTTCTGTCCCGCTGTATCTAATATTAAATCGATTAC
>CAYSKP010000015.1:0-7155 GCA_964431645.1 uncultured Pirellulales bacterium | reverse complement strand
AAAGAGTCAATACCGTATATAAACTGCCCAATAGCCCAAACCACCATGCCTGCGGTGCATAGATGCGTGTAATCAGGAATTGCCTGCGGCCGAATTCAAAAAGTTCTCGCCAGGTAACCGACGCGTGTGAGGCGGCCAGGCACTTAGGGACAAACACTACTTTCATACCTGCTTTTCTAACGGCTGAGCCGATGGGCCCATCGTCGCTTAATGATTTAGGCCATATTTTATCAAGGTTGATTTGGCGAAAGGTCTCTACCCGCATAGCCATAGAACCGCCCCATGCCTGGTTAAAGTGTGTGTTGCCAAGATGCTGGGCAATCCTGGCATTTATAGCAGATAAGGCTAAACTGGCCAGATTGTTCTTTTTCGGTATGAACCAGCGGTAACCGGTAGCTGCGCCGGTCTTGAGCCGTTTAAGCGGCCAGACAAGATTTCTTAACCAGTCACTGCGGACAACAATATCGGAATCAGCGAAGGCAAGGACGTCGATGTCACTAGCGATTTGCTGATAGCAATAGAACAGGTTATGATTTTTTTGGCCGCAGGATTTTGCCTGACCCGCGATAAATATCTGCACATCCCGGGCCTTGCAGGCTGGAGCAAACTGATTTTTCAATTTGCATAGCTCGTTATAAGCAGGGTCTGACTGATCGGCAACCACAAAGCACAGGCGGTAATTCTCATAGTCCTGGTTAAAAAATGAGGCAATATTTTTTTGAAAATCCGGGTCCAAACCTTTACAGGGTACAATCAGCCCGACCCGAAATTTGTGCCATAAACGTTTTTTTTTGTTTTTAGCCAGCGCATAGAGAAAATTTCTATACGTATGGAACAAAAAGACCACTTGCAAACCTACCGCGATCGCGACTGTATAAAAATACCAATTCATCTGGCTAAAGTATTTTTTGCCCCGGCGTTTTCAATTTTAAAGTTTCAGCTGTTTAACCGGGACCCACGATTCGACAGATCTCGGTCCCGTCTTGAATTCCAATCAATTAGATACCAAGGGCATTGTAGCAGAAATTGGCTGGTACAACATCCGGAATTATGAATTGTCATCCCCTTTTCGGGAAGCCAAACCAGTGGAGGCGGGGGGATTCGAACCCCCGTCCCGGTATGCATCAAGACGAGTTTACTACACACTTAGCCGTATTTGTTTTTTATCGCCTCCGCGCCAGGTATACAGTAGCCGTTCACTTCGACTATCCCGGGATTTTTTTAAACTTAAATTCCTGCTTTGTTTGATTCCGGTAAATATAGACATCAATGGTGCTGCCGGCAGATATAGTGTTATAGATATTCCAGAAGCTCCTTTTAGTTGTAATATTTGTTCCATTAACACTTCGAATCACATCATTTGTCCGGAAGCCTTGCTTATAAGCATCTGAATCCGAGGGGACGGCTGAGAAAAAGACCCCATTCAAATCGGGAAGTCCAGCCACAGACTGCGCCCCAGCATCTAGACTAATTATTTTGGCGCCCATAAATGTTTCAGAATCATTCGTTAAAGTAAAACCGCCAATATTTATAGGAGATGGAGTTGTACAACCCGGTTTACCAAATTGATCCATTGAGAAGTTTACAAAACCTGACTGATGTAAAACGGCTGTATTGGTAATTGTATAATCATTAGCAGCAGGATTCCTAAACATGGGATCGGCTATAACTGAATTATTGTCAAAACCGCAGTATTTCCAGTCTGAAGGCAGACTGACCTGCCCGCCGTAGTTCCAGTAAATGTTGTGATCGAATTTGGAATGCCCTGCCACTTCTCGGCTTGCGCTGCTGTTAGCAAGCGCAATCGGACTGCCATTGATTATGACATTTCTTTCAACATTATTGTTCGCGTCTTCATAGGTACAATGAATATTAGCCCGTTCGTTTACTATAATGTTATTATAAACATGTCGGTCAAAGCCTTCCCGGAGCTTAAAGCCGGTATTAAGGCAAAGATTGTTATATATCTTGTAATTGGTTGAACCATCATCAAGATCAATACCCCATTCATGAACACTGCTGTAATGGAAGCGGTTATTTCTGATGATGATGGTTTTCCATGCATCGAGTTGCCGATAAGGGTACTTGGCGGCGCCCTTATTGCCGTTGGTATCAAATTCAAGATAAGACCAGAACCGGTCTCTGCCCCAGGAATTAAAGGGGCCATGATCGCCTGACTCTCGGACACAGTCAAATATATCGTTATAAGCTATTATATGACCCCCGAAAGTACCGTCATTAATATTAATGCCGCTGCGCGGACTGCGATGAATAGTGTTGTGCTGAACTGTTACCCCTTCACTGATCGAGATATTAACGCCGGCGCTTTGTTTCTCATACCGGCCCACATTAAACATATAATTGCTGCTGATGATAATATTTTTAGGATAGTCACCCGTCAGCGGCCCTGCATTCATATCAGCTATATCAGTCCGATGTCTGGACCACGTCGATGGATATCTGCAGGCGCTCATCAGGCCAACAACTTGAACACATGTTGCCCCGGTATTGATAAAGATATTATTTTCAATCAAATGGTCTCGATTGTAACCGCTGATGAAAATACCGTTACCGCCGACCTGGTCGAATTTACAGTTTTTAATGGTTACATTTTCTGCATCCTGGATATAAATCGCTCCGGCACGAGCGACTGCCCAGTCACCCCGCAGCAGACCTTCGTAGCGACGGCTGAATAGTGTCCGTTTAACATGGGTAAAAGTAAAACCTGAAAACGTAAGATTCCTAACTTTATTGGATGAAGTGCCTGTAACTTTTATCAGTTCTTCCAGGCAAGCCAATTCAACTGTTGAATTTACTAAATCAATTCCATCCGGAGGATAAAAGTAGAGGTCACCGCTATCCTTATTATAAAACCATTCGCCGGGTGAATCTAATTCTTCAAAAATGTTTTCAACCATCCTGTAGTTGTTGTGCATGCCGTTTCCACGGTTATTATCACCTACCCAGGTGTATTTAATATTGTTATTGGCATCTTTTCCCGTAATTTTATAATCATTCCCGCCCCACATACTTGAATGTAGAGCTCGAATGTAACCTGTGGAGCAATTGGCCCAGCGAACCGCGCGTGAAGGACTAATAGCATCCGAAGCATATCCGTCGAGGTATATTTTTGAAGAATCAAAATTTGGATAGCGGGCCATAACCTGCTGGATACCGTTAAGAAATAACAAGTCAATTGATTTGTTGGCTCCGATGCTGGTCTTCATTATGTTGCCGGAGTAAGTTGACCAGCCAGATGTCACCCTAAATCCGCCGCTGATTATGACTTTTTCTCCGTCATAATTGGAATAACTTACAGGCGCCTGAAATGTGCCCGAATCACAACTATCAAATATCAGAGGTTCGCTTAGATAGTATATTCCGCCGCGAATCCAGACATGAATTGGTTCAGATGGCTGTAATAAACTCCTGACCTTTGCCTTGGCTTTGCCAATTGTCCTCAAAGGCGATTGTTTAGTCCCAATGTTATCATCATTGCCATTCGCGGCTACATATAAATCAGCCGCGCTTGCCTCAATCGGCAAAATCATAACGTAAACAAAGATGAGCGATATATATAAAATATGTATTCGTTCAATGGAATAATGTGTGTTTGACATCATTATCTCTCTAATCAATAACTTTGGTGCTGTTAACAGTCAGACTGTCGGATGTTAATCCTCTGGAACTTGCAGTGACAGTTATCGAGCCGGGGACTTTGGTTGTCCGGATAATGACCAGGCATTTGCCGCTGAACGTCGAGCGTGATGAGGCTTTGTACCGTTCACGGGACATCGCATCACCATTATCCACACCCTCTATCACTGCCGGACCGGATACTGAAAAATTAACCATATTGTTCGCATTTGGAACCGGCAAGCCATTGGAGTCAGTGATATCAGTCTCGATAAACACCAAATCCTTGCCATCAGCAATAATATTGGTGCGATCCGGTTTCAATTTTATTTTTGCCGGCTGGCCGGCAGTTGTTGTCTGATCATATACCACACTTTGACCTTTGATGCCTTTGGCCTTGATTGTCCCGGGACTCCATTGCACATCCCAGGCTAAATGCAAAGAATCGCCCATAGTTTTTAATCCCAGCGAAACGTCGTTTAAGAACAACTCCACCGTGTCGCAATTACTGTAAATCCATACAGCTACATTTGAATCGCTGGTCCAGTTCCAGTGAGGAAGGAGATGGACCATTGGCTCAGTAGTCCATCTGCTCTGGTAGAAATAATAAATATCTTTCGGAAAACCCGCGGTATCGATGATGCCGAAATACGAACTCTTGGCGACCCAGTCATAAGGCCACGGTTCACCGATATAATCGAATCCTGTCCAGACAAATTCACCAGCCATGTATTTGCGGTTGTTAATATCCTTGTATGATTTTCTCGCTTCTGAAGCGCCTTTGTCGGAACCATTATCATAGGAAGAACACTGGTTGTCTTTGTCTCTCAAGACCTTTTGATCTGCCGGAGTTTTATAAATGCCCCGGCTTCTTACCGCTGAAACAGTTTCACTGCCCAGCATATTAGAGTCTGGATACTTGCTGTGCATGCTGTCATACCATTCCGGATGATAATTATGCCCTGCTAAGTCGAGAAGAGCGGCGATAGCTTGTTCGTTCTTGCCGCCCATATTGTTACTGGCCCATGTTACCGGCCGGGTATCATCGATGGCTTTTACCCATTTGTAAAGAGTGGCGGCGGTCGAGACAATTGGAGATTGAATCTCGTTGCCGATACTCCACATAATTACCGATGGATGATTGCGGTCTCGCATAACCATCGCCTGAATATCTGCCTTAGCCCAATCTTTGAAGTAGAGATGATAATCATTTAATTTATTCTTACCTGTTTCCCAAACATCAAAGGCTTCATCCATAACCATAAACCCGAGGCGGTCGCAGGCTTCAAGAACCTGAGGGTCCGGCGGATTATGAGATGTGCGAATCGCGTTACATCCCATCGCCTTTAAAATTTCCAACTGCCTTTCAATCGCCCGGTAGTTGACAGCTGCCCCAAGAGCGCCCAAATCATGATGATTACAAACACCGTTGAGCTTCATACTCACTCCATTTAGTGAAAATCCGTTATTAGGATCAAAAGCAAAATAGCGGATTCCAAAAGTTGACTGATAGGTGTCCACAACTGAATCGCCGATAATCACTTGCGTCTGGGCAATATAAAGATACGGCGAAGCAGGTGACCACAATCGAGGTTTCGATACAGTAAGGTCCTGACTAAGCGTGGCGCTGCTTTCCGCGTTTATCTTAACTGGTGAGGATGTCTGGGCGGCAACATTCTTACCGTTTGCATCCAAAAGGATAGTTTTCAGCTTAACCGATTTAGCTTCGCCGGACTGATTGAGTATTGTGTTTTTGACATTTATTGCGGCTGAATTTTTGCTGACGTTTGGTGTTGTCACGAACATTCCGCAATAATCAACATGAACAGGATTTGATACTGTAAGCCATACATTTCTGTAAATACCGCTTCCTGAATACCACCTGCTGGTCGGTTGATTATTATTAAGCCGAACAGCAATTACATTCGAGCCGCCGTAAACGAGGTAAGGGGTTAAATCATATTCGAATGATGTGTAACCATAAGGACGCTTTCCCAGGAATTTACCGTTAATCCAGACCTCGCTGTTCATATAAGCGCCATCGAATTCTATGAACACTTTTGTATTTTTGTAATCCGATGGAAGCTTGAAAGTTTTCCGGTACCAGCCGATACCACCGTCTAAGCAGCCGGCCGCATTACCAGCAGGAGAATGATTATTAAAATCATTAAAAATGCTCCAGTCGTGGGGCAGGCTTAGAGGTTCCCATTCCTTATCATCAAATCCTCTCTCTTGTGCTGCATTAACATCACCCTTATAAAATTTCCAGTCTTCGTTAAAACTTTGGCCCCGTAATCCATTATAAATATCGGTCCCGCTAAGAGACTTCAGTGTTGATTTTATCAAGGCGTTCGCATTGGTTATCATGCTCAATAATGTAATAACTGTTAAACCAAAGATTAGCTTTTCACTTGATGGCTTCTTCATTCTCTTCTTTTCACTGTCATATCTATGGTAATTTAACTTGGAGGAACAGATTTTGATTCAACACACATGAGGAAAACTTATTATATCATTAATGATCTTTGAACAAAGAGAAAAGTGACCGCAAGTTCATGTCAAAACTTGCAGATGCAATAATGAAATCTGAGATATGAGCTATGCCAACTGGAATGGCTTGCAATGAGCAAGCGTTTCAAGTGAGTGGAGGCGGGGGGATTCCGGCCTTTGGCCTTGAACCCAAATTTGCTTTCGCAAATTTCCATGGGGGCTATGCCCCTCTGGCGGCAGCTTCGCTGCCTGTCACCCCGGCGATCTGGGAAAATTCTTTTCCCAGACCCTTTTAGGGTTCGAATCCATTCTTCAAAGAACAAACCAGTGGAGGCGGGGGGATTCGAACCCCCGTCCCGGAATGCATCAAGACGAGCGTACTACACACTTAGCCGTATTTATTTTTTATCGCCTCCGCGCCAGGCAAACGACGGCCGTGCGCATCGGCTATTTCGGGATTTGTCTTAACCCGCCGGCCCGAAAAAACCAGCGAGAGCAGCCCACTTCTTTACGCCATTTTCAAGCCCGCAGGCGCAGCTTGAAATGACGGGCCGCCCTTAGGCAGCCATTCGCAACTGGTAGTTGCCAATTAAAATTTAGTGCCGGAATGATTTACCAGGCCAACCGGCGTCCTGGGTATGCAGCTCGACTCTCCGACATCCGGTCGAAACCGTTCGCCCCCTATGAACTTTTAAAATTCTCATCCAAGAATTATTATACGAATTTAACTGCAGTTTGGATATTTCTAAATTCTTTCGGAAATTTTTTGTTTTCTTTTGAAATCTTTTTGAATTCTTTGGAAAAACGATTGAAACTTTTGGAAAAAGTGTTGAAAGTTTTGGAAAAACATACGAAATCTTTGGAAATATTTTGAATTTTTTTGATAATTTTTGACATATTCATGGCCAAATTGAGCTGACCCCTCTTTATGTACCACACGCTGTTAGAGAGTTATCCGTTTTTCCAATAGTGTATTGCTGAGGCGCAGGCCCTGACAAAGCCGGAGCCGAAGCAATACACGCAGCCGCG
>CAYSKP010000014.1:0-27165 GCA_964431645.1 uncultured Pirellulales bacterium | reverse complement strand
AGCACAAACCTCATCATTGAACGCCTTTTCCAATGCGCTTATATCGTTATAGGGGACATAAATAAAACCCGGCAATAACGGCAGGAATCCTTCATGATACTTGGGCTGGGCCGTCGCCGTTACTGTCGCGAAGGTACGGCCGTGAAAGCTGCCTTCGGCCGTAATGAATTTGTATTTACCCTCCGGGGTCGCCAGACGCGCCAGCTTTAATGCCCCTTCATTTGCCTCAGCGCCAGAGTTGCAGAAGAAGCATTTGCCGAAGCCGCGCTCGCTAAGCAGTTTGGCAAGCTCGCCCTGCTGCTCTGAATAAAATGTGTTGTCGATATGAAGCAGTTCGCCTGCCTGCTTGCGAATCGCATCCACAACTTTAGGATGGCAGTGGCCGATACCGCTTACTGCCCAGCCGGGGAACATATCGAGAATCTTATTGCCGTCGGCATCCCATAAATAACTGCCTTCGCCTTTGACAATCACACGCGGCAGCCGCTTGTAATTGCCGATTACATATTTATCGTAAATCTCTATTGTTTCCTTTGTAGTCATTTTTCGTATTTCGTCCTTCGTATTTCGTATTTTGTATTTAGTTTTTTATCCGCGTATTTTGTCTTTCAACTGCTTTATTTCATCAGTAAGCTCTTTTATTTCCATTCTAATTTGCTGCTTATCTTTAGTATTTTTAACAAGATAAATTATTAAAAAGATAATCGCTATAAAGGGCATTATTGCTAATATAAAAGGTATGGCGGTGCTAAATACCCATTTACTCGCATCCAGTGACGCAATAATCGAATTCATAGTTTCCCCTTTCTTTTCACCGCCTGCAAGCCCCCCCCCAACTTTATGTTGGGGGGTTAAACCCCCGGAATAAATCCGGGGGGCTTTCAAACTATTTCACGATTTCAGTTCCGACGCCTTTGTCGGTGTAAATTTCAAGCAATAATGAATGTTCAAGCTGGCCGTCGATTATATGCGCCTTTTTGACGCCGCCTTCAAGCGCAAGCAAACAGGCCTCGACCTTGGGGAACATCGCATCAGTGATAATCTTCGCGTCAATCATTTCCTTAATCTTCTGCTCATTTAAGCTTGAAACCCAGCTATTTGGGTCCTTCATATCCATTCGAATACCATGCGTATCGCTGACCATAACAAGCTTTTCTGCCTCTACCGCGGCGGCGACTTTTCCTGCGGCTGTATCGGCATTTACATTTAATGTCCCGCCGAAGGGGTCCATAGCCAGCGAAGCGATTACCGGTATTGTCCCGTCTGCACAAAGGGTTTTTAAAAGCTGGCCATTGACATCGGCAACCTTGCCGACAAAACCTAAATCGAGCTTGCGACCGTCTGTGCCTTCGAGGCGCAGTTGCTCTGCAAATAAAACGCATGAGCTTAATGTATGCAGCGCCATTGTCCTGCAGCCAAGCTCGCCGAGGATTTTACAGACAGGGTCATTGACACTATGCACCAGTGTATGCTCCACAATCCGAAGCGTCCGCTCATCGGTATAGCGCCTGCCCTGGACCCAGACCGGCTCAAGGCCCGCCTCGTTCATTGCGCGCGTTATCGCCTTGCCGCCGCCATGAACGATAATCGTGCGGATACCGACGGTGGACATAAACGCCACATCGGTCAGCAGCTTTCGCTGCAGAGATTCATCATCAAGGACGCTGCCGCCGAGTTTGACAACAACAATTTTACCCCGGAACTTGCGAATATATGCCATCGCCTCGATGAGTCCCCGGGCCTTTGTAATAGCTTCTTCCACGCCTTTATCTCCAAAAATCAAAGTATGTGAAAAACCGTTAGTTTATTATTGCTGAAAGCATCCGTCAATCAACAATTTCCCGTAAATTATTTTTTAAATCCCTGCAGCCTCAATTTTCGATTTAAGATGTTTACTAACTTCTTTGCTGTTTGAAATCAAGTCGAGCAGCAAACTTAAGAATTAATCATTTCGGCAGTTGACAGAAGCTGTTTAATCATTAGCATTCATCTTTTGATTAGGGGATAAAAATGAGATATCAAAGAATCGCAATCTTCCTTATTGGCTTTATTTTAATTTTACTGCTTCTTCTTTCCTATAAAAGCAAAAAAAATTCTCAGTTTAAGGAATTCAGAAGCGATGAAGGCAGATTAACCATCCTTATGCCGGGAAAACCTCAGCGCGAGACGCAGGAGGTCAACACGCCGGCAGGCATTGTCAAAATGGTTATGTATACCGCAGAAAGCAAAGAGATTATCTGCATCTGTGCTTATACCGATTATCCGCAGCAGCATATAAATTTGGTTGATTCAAACACGATACTCGATGGCGCGATGAATGGCGCGGTAAATAATATTAAAGGCAAACTTATAAATCAAAAATCATTCGAATTTCATGATTTACCGGCAAGGGATATTCAAATGGAAATTCCAAAACAAGCCTTTGTGGACCTGCGCTTTATCCTCGCAGGCGAGCGCTTTTACCAGCTTATGCTGATTGCCCCCGGCGATAAAGGTCACCAGCAGGACATCGCTAAATTTTTTGATTCCTTCAAAATCGACGGCGTAAATTAAAAAATCATTCAATAATGTCCCAAGTTTTTTCCTGATTGCTATATTACCGTTAATTTGTATACTCATGCCGGTTGGTTAAGGGGAAATAAATGTTAAAGAACCAGCATAAAATTGAACAAATAGCGGGAATAGTAATCATCGCAGGAGTAATCATCGGCTGTATTCTTGTCCTTTGGCCGTTTGCAGTGGCAATCCTGTGGGCAGCTATTATTTGCTTCGCCACATGGCCTGTCAGAGAGGTATTATTGAAATGGTTTAGGGGAAGACATAACCTCACAGCGGCAGCTATGACAATATTGCTTTTGCTTGTGCTGTTCATTCCTTTTTTTATCTTTGGTTTGACCCTGACCGAAAATATTACCGCGGGACTTAAGTGGATAGAGGCCCAAAAAGGAAACAACATTGTCCCGCCTCCTCCTGAGTGGGTCGGGCGTATTCCTTTAATAGGCGAAAATATCAAGGGCCGCTGGGCTGAAATGTCTGAAAATGCCGGACCGGTATTAAGACGCCTTACGCCCTGGTTTCAGCAGGCAAGCCTATGGATGCTCAGGCACAGTCTTGATTTTGCTGCGGGTGTATTTAATTTCGGTATCAGCTTAATGATTGCATTTTTCCTTTATCGCGACGGAGAAGGGCTCATCGCCAATCTTCAGCAGGCCTCGCAGAAAATAAGCGGTGATGCTTCTCAGCGGCTTATGGAAATAATTAAAAACACAATTCATAGTGTAATATACGGGACTATCGGAACGGCACTGGCACAGGCAATCGCAGCCGGTATTGGATTTGCCATAGCCGGCGTGCCGTCACCGGTGCTGCTTGCGATGATTACTTTTATTCTCGGATTTATTCCTTATGCGCCGCCGATTGTCTGGATTATAGCATCGCTGTGGCTGCTGACTGAGCAGCATCCGGGCTGGGCAATTTTCATGTTTGTTTACGGGATTTTCTGCATCAGCGGAATCGATAATATTGTCAGGCCATTTTTAATAAGCCGTAAATCGAAATTGTCATTTATTGTTACTCTTTTGGGAGTCCTGGGAGGGTTGGCGGTATTTGGTTTTATAGGAGTTTTCCTTGGGCCGATACTGCTGGCCATCGGTTACACGATTGCCCAGGAAATCTTAAATCCGAAGAAGGCGTAAATATCAGGATAAAAAAAATGGGGCAAATGCCCCACATTTTTTTTCCGCCTCCTGCTCTCTTTATCGCTTAATAATAACTCGGCGATTCAGACTTCGGAGTTGGAGGCTGCGGTTGACCACCGGACTGCGGCTGCCGCTGAGGAGTTTGCTTCTGAGGCTGCTGCTGAGGATTGGCTTCACGATCCGCGCGAACCTTATCAACAACTTTCAAAAGTGCGCCTGCAGCGGGGCCATTTATGTTATCATTAACTATGGGTTTTAGTGCGGCCTCTGCCTTATCGATATCACCCATACCAAGCTTATTGTACCCTACCAGTAACTGCAGGTCAGCATTTTGCGGATTAGTGTCTGCCGCCAGCGAAAGATTATCTAACTGCCTTTGTAGAACCTCTTCAGATGAATACATTCCTCGAGGATAAAATACGCCTTCAGTTTCAGTGTTAACTTTTGAAACTGCATCCCGAAGCGCTGCGGCCGCAGCAGTATAATCACCCTGGGCTAAAATAGCCTGGGTATAAGCAAATGGAAGTATTTTATCCTGCGGCTTTAATTTCTGAGATTCTAAAAATTTTGCAGCTGCAGTTTTGTAATCCGCATCTCTGAATGCCTTTACACCTTCATTGAAGGGGGCACTGGCAGGCGATGTCTGAGTATCCTGCCCTGCAGCGGAATCCGAATACTGTTCTCTTCCTTCAGTACTGTACTGGTAGGGGCTTGTGTCGTAATAATTATAAGTGTTATATCTGTCACCATAACCGTACCCATACGGATAATTGTCCCCATAACCATAGCCATACGGAGAACCATAACCATAATAATAGGGATATCCATAAAAATAGGGATTATAGAAATAGCCGCTGTCGTAAAACGGGTTAAAGTACAAATAACTAAAAAATGGATTTACAAAAAAATGTTTATTGTGGTGACCATCATGGTGGTGACCATCATGGTGGCGACCATCATGATGACGATTATCGAAATCATGTTTACCATGACTAAAGGACTTCTTGTGAAAATCGCCGTCCTTAAAACGATTCGAGCTGAATCGCCCGCTATCGTTTTTGAACTTATCATTATTAAATGATTTTTGATTTCTGCCCTCAAACCGATTTGAGTTAAACTGCCTGCTGTCATTGAAGGATTTTTGAGAAGTCCTGCCTTCAAATCGATTTGAGTTAGGCTGCACCGTTCCACTATTAAAGTTTCTGGAGTTGAAACTTCCGCGATTGAATTGATTAGATGTTGAGTTAAAACGGCTTGTTCCGCCTGTGCTTGTGAAATCTCGTCTTGTAGGAGTGCTTGAGCTCCTGAAACTGCCGCTTGCTCGTCCCATATCGCCCGAACTCCTGATGCCGCTGTTTGAACGGCCAATATTGCCTGAGCTCCTGCCGCTTATGGCGCCCTTATTGCCTGAAAAACTGCTGCCTGAGCGGCCAATATTGCCTGAGCTTCTGAAACCGCCGCTTACGGAACCCTTACTGCCGCCGCCACTTCTCATTCCCCCGCTAACGCCGCCTCCGCCTTGGCCGCTGCCAGAGCGTGCCAATACAGGAAGAACATATAGACCCATGCACACAATCATTAAAAAGGTTAAATATTTTTTAAAGTTCGTATTCATCGCTACACCGCCTTTATATCATCATTTTTGATGTTCGTTTTTCATAACGATTATCAAAAATTGTTTATCCTCATCTTTATTTTATACTCTCTTGTATTATTTATACGTTTGCGCAAAAATGTAGTTTTGCCTCTGTTTTGCTTAGTTTTAAAGGAATCTTAAAATATAAAAGAAAAAAAATGGGGCAAAAACGCCCCATTTTTGAAATCAACATATTCTCTGTTTAAGGCTGAACTGTTTGCGGTGCTGGCGCACCGGTTGTAGATTGTTCGGCCGGGGCATCTTTTTGCTTAATTTGAAGTTTATCCACAAGCTTCAAAAGCGACGTTGCGGCAGGCAAATTTGTCGGGTCATCGGCTGCGTTTGTCAAATTCTGTCTTGCTTCATCAAGCCTGCCCAGTCCGAGCTGGTTATATCCAAGCAGAAGCTGCAGACTGGCATTGCTGCTGCTTCTTAAAACCGCCCTGTTTAAAGCAACTAAATTCTGCTCGAGAACGGCATTATTGGGATACATACCTCTAGCAAAGAAAATACCGTCAGTTTCAGGATTTACTTTTGCCACTGCCTCTCGAACAGCGGCTGCCGCGGAAATATAATCACCGCCGGCAAAAAGGGCCTGTGCATAAGCAAACGGCAGGACCCTGTCATGCGGCACGTACGACATAGCCGTCTTGAACTTTTCCGCTGCCTTGATGTAATCGCCATTACCGAAAAATCTCACACCATCGGCGAAAAAACCTTTCTCTTTATCCGGTCCACGGGTCCTCGATGGTTCTGCTTTTATTTTACCATCGGTATCCGGAAGGGGATTACTGTAGTAGTTGTATGTATTGTAGGTGCTGGAAGGCTGGTCGAACCCGTATGGATAACTATCATATACATAATAATACTCGGAGTACCCTGTGGAATACGGATTATAGAAAAAGCCGCTATCAGAGAAGGTGTCAAGAGCCTGGTCATCTTTGAAAAAATGGTCTTTGTCGCGGAATTTATCTCTATTTCTATCCCGGCTATTTCTGTCCTTATCGAATCGATCTCTTTGTCTATTATCAAAGTTTCTATCGCTAAAACGGCCTTCTTTATTGCGTCCAAAATCCCTGTCTTTATTATCGTTAAAGTTGTCCTGGTCAAAGAACCTGTCTGTGCTATCAAAGTTTCTATCGCTAGAACGGCCTTCTCTATTGCGTCCAGAATCCCTGTCTTTATTATCGTTAAATTTGTCCTGGTCACGGTTAAAGTTTTTAGAATCTCTTTGATTAAAATTCCTGGAGTTATCTTCTCGGTTAAAATGCCGACCTCGTGAATTTTTAAAAGTTTCAGGAACCGCATCAGGGAAAAATTCGCCAGGAGCATCGAATCCGCCTGCCTGTGTGGTCCTTGTACTAAGGCCGCTTGTGCCCCTAAAGGAGTGTTCGTCTACACCGAACCGGCGGTTGTTAAAAGAATCTCTTTGATTTAAATTCCTGAAGTTTCCTTCGCGATTAAAATGCCGACCCCGTGAATTATTAAAAGTTTCAGGAACCGCGTCAGGGAAAAATCTGCCGGGAGTATCGAACCCGCCTGCCTGTGTGCTCCTTAAAGCGGTACCACCGGTGCTTCTAAAGGAATGGCCGGAACTTCTAAAGCCTCCGGGGTTTGTAGTTCGGCCGATTGAGCCCCCATTAAAACCTCCGCCGCCTTTAAAGCCGCCGCCGCGGCCGCCACCCGAACCCCCTTTACCGCCTCCGGCAAATGCCGGCTGCAAACATAACAGCATACATCCAATCATTAAAAACATAATCGATTTTTTTCTGTCTGTATACATTAGCTCCGCCCTTTCCTTTATGACGGTTTTAATTTGGAATTTTTAAACTCGTAACAATTTTGTGTATTGTTTTTAAGGACTCTTTTTTTGAAGCGAAAAAACACTTTTTTGATTTCATCTCTGTTTATCATTAAATTCCGCTTTCAAAATCCTTTCTTTCAATGGATTTTACGTTTTTATAAGAAAAAAAGGAATCTGCTAAATTGCCTATTAAACCTTGGGAAGAATCTTATGTTCCCTGGTATGGAATCATCGATAGTGGTTTTTAAGATAATTAAAGAGAATAATCACCCCACAAATCGCAGGTAAATTGGCACAAACCAGAACAATCAGCGGTATATATTTGAGCCGGCTTCGATGGCTTTGGTGAATTATCGCTTTTTGATAATGTTTTAATTTTCCCTAAACGATTTTTATAGGATTAATATTTTTCAGCAATATTAAATGACTTTGAACCTATTGAAAATTAACCTCGTATATGTTATGAACGATGACCACGGGCTGCGGTAATTCTCTCCTCTCCTCCCTCCTGACCGCAGCCCAGTTCTTTTTTATACACCTCAATATAATCCCTTTAAAACCATATATAAGCCCTTTTATTCGTTTTCTAAAAAACAAGAATTTAGGTTTTTTTTGAAATTTTACTCAAAAAATCCTTATTTTTTACAAAGATTTTCCTTGTATAAAACTCAAATATGTGATAATATATTTTTGTTGAATATCGAGGCGAGAGTTTTGCCGAAAGGAATCCCCACACCTGAGGCACTTTGCGCCATCGTTTTTAAATTTGCCAACAACAGGGCTGGGATATCTCGCTTTCTCCCCTCCCTCCGACCCAGTCCTGTTTTTTTTTTGCGCTGAAACAATCAATTCATTTTATTAAAAAACTCTGTGTCCTGTTTTTGACGTAGTCTCATAGTTTATGAAGAAATACCGAAGGGCATCTATGGGGTGGTCGTGGGTTCCGTCTTTCACAGGCAGCTCCTTTTCCTGCGGCTTATCCGGATAATGATAACAATCCATCGCCTTAATTAAACCCGGGCATTTTGGTGAAATAATCAGCCTGCTTTTTCCCGTCCCATCGCAAATCGCCCTCCTGATTAATTCTATTCCGTCGGCGATTGCGCTTGCGCGGTAACGAAGATTTATTCCCATATCACGCATTTGACGAACAATGCTTGTCCCTGAACTGTTAAGCGCGGCCCCCGATGGGTCGCAAAAACTCGTGATTACATTACCCTTGTCCCGGCTCTTTATTTCAGCCGCGTGCGCTTCAATCGTTGTCTTTGTCCTGATATATTCATCGATAACACGGATGATGCCGTTCTTATCTACTTGAATCCACAGGCAGACAAACGGGTTTACAAAGCCAAAATCAAACGAACGGTACAAAGGCAGGTTCGGGTCGTATTCAACAGCTTTTACGTGAATACCAGGTTTGAACTGGTCAAAGACGGCATTCTCAAGATTTGGTTTGAGGCAAAGCATCTCTGATTCCCATCCCGCCCTGCTGCTTCGCTGCATCTGCGTAATGCAGTCATCGATTTTTAAAAATCCTTCCGCTTTTTTTGCCCTGCCGGCACAGTCTGTCCAAAGGGGACATTGTGAACAATTGCGCCCTTGGCATTTTTCAATTGTTTCCCAAATGCACCATTTGAAAACGGGAGTATTATTTTTTTCGGCATCTGCGACAATTTGTTGCATAAGGCCGTAGGGCCTGTGCATAGTGCTGATTACCTCTAACCCGGCGATGATATTATATTTTGATTGTGTGGCAAATTTGGCCGCGTTGAAAATTTCGGGTTTGAAAAGCTCGACCTCATCGCATCGAAGCTTTTGAATATGCTGGCCGCGGACGCTTGTTTGCGACTGGGTCAGTACCTCGACGGTTGAGCCGTTGGCAAAACAGCAGCCGGTCTTTCGCGGCGGCTCCAGTAGGAAATTATCAAAACCCATCCGTAAGTAATCCATTAAATACTGATACATTCTGCCGGCCTGGTCCTGCGAGCCGGCCAGAATCCTCGTCTGGCAATCAGGTTTGAAAATGCAATCCAGAAGCGTCGCAATGGCCGCTATTTGGGTTTTTCCGCCGCACCTGTTTGCCCATACGATACAGTCAGAATTGCGGCCTTTATCATTTGAAAAATCACAATTGAAGCTGTGCCATAAATATTCGAACGGGCTGCTGTGCCCGCTGCAGATTCTTTTATCCGGCACAACTATTTCCAAAAATCCATTTATATATTTTTTTAAGTAATCGGTAGTTTCGGGCCTGTTATTGCGGAGCCCTTCACAAATCAATGGCTCTCTAAAATTTTCTAAATACTCCACTTCTGTAACCATACTCTCCCCCCTTGATTTATTATTTGTGAATTATGGTTTGAATTAAGAATGATGTAAAATTGCAGGTTAATTTACATTATCAGGGCCATCTATTTTTATAACAATTTATTCTTTATCTGCTAATCATTATTTGTTTTTCAGCCGGTATTCATACATCGTCTTGCCGATATTCCGGCTTGCGGCAATTGTCTCCGGATAGGGCGTGTCGGCGATATCGATAAAACCAATCTGGTAATTCTCGCCATCGCCCCGGCCGGTTGTCGGCTGGTCCTGATATTGAAACCAGTGTGTCCCCACGATATATTGATTTCGAAGCGCGCCTTGAACGTACTCGATGTATTTATCCGCCCGGTCGTTCTGGTCGGCTGCCCTTTTTAAGCCGGGATGGAAAAGACCCCGGTCAAGGGCACCGAAGTGGAACTCGCCTATGATTATCGGCATATCGATATTGTCCGGCAGTTTCCGCCCCTCAATGCCGTATTCATAGATATTGAAACTTATTACGTCGCAGTATTTGCCCGCTGCGCGTATCGCAAGGTCATTTCCCCACGCAAAGCGGCATCCGAGATACAACTGATTCGGCGCAACTTTTTTCAGCTCATCACGAACAACCGCAAAATATGTCTCTGCGCATTTTGTATAGAATGCCGACAGGTCAGCGAATGCCTTTGTTTTGGCCCAGTTCTGCTTATTGGGCGGGGTGAATTTGTCCTGCAATATCGAATCAAATGCGGCAAAATTAGTATCCCAAGCTGAATTTAGTTTTTCTATCGTCTGATATTTTGCCTTCAAGTCATTGACAAGCACCTTTTTGGCCTCCTGTCCCGCCGGGCAAGCCAGTGCCGCAAGGCCCAATGACGTTTCATCGCCCCAGGACATCTCGTTATCGACAAAGTACCCGACACACCACGGGTCATTCGCTGATTTGCCTGTTTCCCTTTCCATTCCCTTGCGGACGGCCTGCCTGAAACCTTCGTCGAACACATCGTAAAATTTTCCCCAGTATCCTGAAGACCCCTCGATTTTTTTCGCGTCGTAACGAATGTTGGCCGTGTAGGGTGTCCTTCGCATCAGGTAAACCGATTCACTCGACCAGTTCGCGATTGTGTTTAGTCCCCAGCTTCGTAATCGTTTGTGCGCGTTCTCGCTGCTTATCCGCTGCCAGTCATCACCGTATTTTCGCATCAGATTGGCCATAGAAAAGTCGTATGTCTTATAAGGCGAATGCTGCTGATAGTAACCGTGAGGCGCCCATGAGCCAGTGCCGTAAAATTTTCCAAAAGGCGAATTGGTTTCCGGCAGGTCCGCGAAATATTTCTCGCGGTCGCTTACCGGCGTCGATGCCCCCATCCGCACGCAGTCAATGCCGTGCGACCAGAACAGGTTTCCATTCGGGTCAACAAGCCACCATTTTCCCTCGTGTTTTTCCGCGCGGAAAAAACCGGTCGATTTGAGTTTTGGCCCCGCTTTGTATCCGCCGAAGCCGTCCCACCCTTTGGGGTCTTGTCTTTCCGCGAGCTCTTTTTCTTCGGTCAATTTACGCTGCTGCAATTCCTCGAGCGAATGTATCTTGCCAGGCCAGTCACCATGCATGAACTGGCCGAACTGGTCGATAAAAGGAATAAAGGTATCAGCAGTGAGCGGCCGGAACTCTTTGCTGTCTGTAATCATTTGAACCTCAAAACTCTGCGGCGTTTTTGAGCTGTCGGCAAAAACGTAAATCTGTTTAATTTTTGACGGGTCGATTCCGCCTTTGTCGCCGGGAGCACCGCGCATACCAATCAACTTAATTGGTTTGTCGAAACGCCACGGCCCGAGCATCAAAAACGTTGATAGTTTTCGCGTCTCGCCGGGTTTCAGCATAACGCTCTGCAGATTGCTGTTTGACCACATATCCGCGTTGGAATTATCAACCCGCAAATATAATCGCAACGGCTCGAAGCCGGCATTTTTTAATTCCACAGATACTTCAGAGTATTGCGAAAGATTCCACTCGCCCGTCTTTGGTTTGAAGATTACGCCCGGATATTCTTTGTTTGGTTCTGTTTCAACAAGCACGTAATGCGGATCTGCGAAGGAGATTTTCGCCGCGACCGGCTGGATTTCCACATCGTTGATGTCCTTGTGAGGATAATAAAGAATATCCGTCGTGATTAAGGGTTTGGCAGCACTGAAAAAAATAACAGTCGATATAAACAATACCGACACCGTGAGTACCGTTATCCTCTTCATTTTCAAATCCCCTAATAATTACTCTGCGTCGATTTTTTGTATGCGGGTAAGATGCCGGCCGCCTTCGAACGGGGTATTTAGCCAAAGCTCTACAATTTCTATCGCCTCTTCGATAGCAATCATGCGCTCGCCCATAGATAGGATATTGGCGTCATTGTGCGCCCGGCTCAGCCGCGCGGAACGCAGGTCCCAGCACAATGCGCAGCGCACCCCTTTTACCCTGTTGGCCACCATCGCCTCGCCGTTACCAGAGCCGCCGAAGATGATACCGCGTTCGTATTTACCCGCGGCAACTGCCTTGGCTGCCGGTCTCATAATGTCTGGATAGTCACAGGGCTTCTCAGAATCGGTTCCGAAATCGTCAACGGTATGTCCCTTATCGATGAGCCATTTTTTAATCTGCTCTTTATATTTAAAACCCGCCTGGTCTGCTGCGACTGCTATCTTCATATCATTTTCCTTTCGCCAAACAATTATACCGATACTGCTGCCGCACAACAAAATTTTTCTTCGGTTTTATTAACGCCCGCTGAATATAGTAATTATATTATAAATGGAGAGAATCTCCCGCTCTTTTTGGCTGCAGGCTTTTTTCGCCGATGGGTTGAATAAGCCTGTGAAAGCGTCGAGCCTCATCCGGCGGCTTTCCTAAACTGGGCGGCTGAATATATTTGTTAAGAGAGACGATGCCCTATTGAAGAAAGTGAGGGCGAGAAATTTGGGCCTCCGTCTCTCTTTTCTTTTTTTTATTGTCCCCATAAACAAAACATTTCAAATAATCTGCAATTTTTGCGTAAATATTTTTGGATTATCAGAACTAGGGAATATACTTTAATTGGAGGATGGCAATACTGTCCCCGCCATTCGGTCTTGAGTATGCCGACCGAATGGCGGGGCCACCGAGGCACGAGGCCTTAAAGATGACGATTAAGAAGGCGAAACTGATACCCAGGGAGACCGCCCGAAGCTTTCAAACAACTAAGGACATGTGTCTCCCTTCGTTATTGCGGTTTTTTCCTTATCCTGTTTTCTTATTAAAGCAAGGGCCTCAAATATTCTGCCTGAAAGCTGCGGCGAGATTTGAGGGACTTTTTCAAATTCTCCTTTTTCTTTGGGTTTTGATTTCCTGTCACCATGTAAAAAATTAATGATATCAAGGCATGCCTTGCGGGCTGTCTCCTGCTGTTTATCGGACGCCATCAATTCGACTAATTTTTTCGCGGCAGCAGGCGCTTCTAAAGTCAGTATAAGCTCGCTTTCCTCTTTCGCCGCGTTCATCCTCATCTTATATTCGGCTGCAAAATAGCCCCCTCTTTTCCACCTGTTATAAGTCTTGCGGCGGACTTTCCTTTTTTCAAGTACCTCCCCCTCTTTTAATTCTCGCTTAAATATATCATCAAGAACCGCTAACTGCTTTTTCGTTATACATCTTGCCCTCATTTTTCTCCTCCCTAAACAATATCTTTGAAAATTTATATTGATGAATTAACAAGACAATTTGGATTTAAACATCCGTAGGATTTTGGAATGTCTTTCGTTCTAAATTCGATAAAATCTATCGAAGCGGGCAAGGGGCTCCAATGTAATTACTGCCCAAAACGCCGCGCCAAATGGAATTGGCAATTGAGCGGTCTGCGATATTGACGACTCCGTCGCAGTTCAAATCGCAATCCTTAAGAGTAAATTTCCCGGCCGAGCCGTTTCGCCAGAAGGCGTTGATAATCGACCTGTCTGCTATATTTACCACGCCGTCATTATTAGTATCCCCGAGCAGGGCAATGGCAAATTCCTTCTCAGCATGGCCAATATTGCCGTATTGATCTCCAGTAACATCAACAATTAATTTAAATGTCTGGCCGGAATTGGAGACTAAGTTGGTCGAATGGAAGCCACGTGCGATAATCGTGATTAATTCAGGTCCCAACAAGGGGGTACTCAAGGCTATTGGTTCATCGTTGACATCATCAGGCAATTCGAATGACCATTCATAGGAATAACTGCTGTTATTGCAGGGATCATCAATATTAACAACTTCAGCAGTTATATAAGAATTGAAACTGTCGGGGAGATTTTGATACATCCAGTTTGAGTCTAAAACCAAGTTAAATTGAATCGAATTGTCCCAGGCTAACCTCGGATAATTTAAACCCTCCCTGATTGTCCAGATATTAATGAAATCCCAGCCGGCAAAACTCGCCTGCTGTTTCATTTGACTATCCGTCAGCGGCTCTCCTAAATTATTATCACGTCCACTGATATCAAGAAAATAGGAATTTTTGATTCCAATCGCCTGATACCAATTGTATCCAACCAGAGCGCCATTTTCAGGTGAATTAATCCCGACCGTGTCATTTCCAGCAGAATAAGAATTATTGATATTGCCGCCATTATTATATCCCACAAGCCCGCCGATTCCCCATGAATTATCGCCTACTTTAATTTTACATAAAGAATAGCAGTTATTTATACCCAAACCGTAGGCACCCAGAACTCCCGTTAAACCACCAACATAATCAGAATCATTTCCGAGGGTAATAGTACCTGCTGTCCAGCAATTGTTGATATTACTATGACTACAATACCCCGTTAAACCGCCTATACCTGAACTCCAGTCACATATGATTGTTCCTATAGAATAACAATTAATAATATTACCATCAAAAAAACCTGCTAATCCGGCATCGTATATTGATAAGCCTGGAATGTTCATTATTAAAAAATTTTCAATTGCAAGATTTTTTATTTCCCCTTTCGAAACTTTGCCGAAGAGACTTAAATAATTATTATTGTTGCCGCTTGTGATTATCGTGAGATTTTTTATTTTATGCCGCGAGCCATCGAATACACCGGTAAATGATGTCCCATCATAACCACCATTTGTATTGTCCATATCTGGAGCAATAATAGCTGAAGAGAAAATAAAATTGCCCGGCAAATTCGGATTAAGGTCAATATCATTTTTGAGGACAAAATATTTCCCATAATCTTCATCATACCACCTAAGAATCAGCAAATCCCAAATTGAGGCAATTTGATAGGGATCTTCAATAGTGCCCGAGCCGCCGGAGTATTTTGGTAATGGAACAAGCAATCTCAATCGAGGATAACTAACACCTTCAGCTATAGACCATATATTTGTGAAATCCCAGGTTACGAAATTGCTTTTTTGTTTAAGCTGAGCTGCGGTTAATGGAGTACCAAGCCCATTGTTCGGACCGGCAGAAACTAAAAAATAACAATTACTGACGATGCTTGTTTTTCCTCTATCATCGGGCTTGTTTGCTCCAACTAATGCGCCAATGGCTGAGCCATTTGAACTGCTTACTGAACCAGTCGAATAGCAAAAGCTTATGTTTCCCCATATATTATATCCAACGAGACCGCCCATATATATTGCCACAATACCACCCGATACAGAACAGGCCGAATAACAATTAGTAATTGTACTTTGGTTATTTCCCGTGAGTCCTCCAAAATATGAACCATAACTGCAGCTAATAAACCCTGTCGAATAGCTGTTGCTTATTTTTGCATAATTACTTCCAGTTAATCCGCCAATGGTATGGGAACCATTTCCGCAATAGATCGTTGCTTTTGAATAACAGTTGTTGATAATGCCGTAACTATTTCCCGTTAAACCTCCCGCAGATGTTAGTAATTTGCCTATTTGAATGTAAGTCTTTGCATAACAATTATCTATAATCCCATCGCTTTTCCCAACTAGGCCTCCAATATAAGACCCATCATTAACATCTATTATTATAGATACATTTTCAATTCCAAGATTTTTTATTATGCCGCCGCTGAGTGAGCCGAACAAACCCAAATAACTTCTTCTAACACCTCCTGTATTTATTTTCAAATTATAGATTTTATGTAATGCACCATCAAAGGTTCCAGTAAATGGTAAAGTCGATACTGGTGCGATTACAGCCGATGTAAAAGTCCCGTAAGAACCTATATTAATATCTGCTGTCATGATAAAGTATTTATTGTAATCGTTTGAATCGTGAGCCAATGTCATTAGATCGGCCGCATTTGCGATTTGATATGGATCACCGGGCTCGCCTGTTCCTCCGGAGTATTTGGCGAATGAGCAAACTGAAAATGAGGTTATCAGAAGAAGCGTAAATATAATCCGCTTCATAATCTTTCCTCCTGAAAAGTTTTAAAAGCTTATTTTTCATTTCCCTACTCAGATTGTTTATTATACAAAAATTGGATTAGTTTGTAAATCCGATTTTTTGACAAATACTCTCTGCCATTTTGGTAATGGCCTGGGCACGTCGGCCCCGATTCGTTTCGATGTTTGATATAGCTTTTTCAATAATTTCTTTCTGCTGTTTCGAGACGAAAAACACAAGAGGAACCGCGAACTGCTCAACATGCGGCATAATGTGTATGTCCGGCAATTTCAGATTAATCAGCCGGTCAATCTGTTTGGCTGTTAAAGGAATCAATTTAGAAAGTTGTGCTGACGAAATCTGTCCCGTGATTTTTTTGAGCAATTCGATTTTCTTGGAGGGACAATCACAGCCGCAAAGACGATTGAGGGACATCAGCAAAATAGAAGTCTGCTCATCATTAACATCCCAGATGATGCAATTGGCTCTTTTTTCGCCAAGCTTTTCAATTGCCCTTAATCGCTGATGACCATTAATGATCTGGAAACAATCTTTTTTATCCGGATGAGGCCTGACAGTAATCGGCTCATATAATCCGGTCATCTCGATATTTTTAAGAAGCTTGCGGAATTTGGCTTTGCTCATCGCATTTGGATTATCAGGATGCCCAATAAGTTTCCGTATTGGTATCGATTTGATTTTTTCAGGCATCAAGTTCGACATCTTTATTTCTCCACAAGTAATACACCGGCCGGTATGCCAGTTTGCTAAGTATAAATCTTGTCCTTTCGATTCCGGCTTCCATATTGCGCCTCCTGCCGTAGCTTTTAATAAACCTTTTTATTTCATCTTCAATAAAACAAATTTTATCGCCTCTTTTTTTCTCTGCGCTCTCAGCGTGCTCTGCGGTAAGTATAACCAGCTTTTGCAGAACAACTTCCGCATCTATTAAATCATCTTCATCTATACCAATTGAGCCAAATGCCTCAATTAACCGCAGGCTGGATAAAGAGACCGGCGCATCGTATCTTGTCATTCCCGCCTTTTCGAAAAATGGATTGGCAAGGCCCATTACCGCAAGAGCTTCGATAAAAGGGACATTTATCAGCGGCATTGTTTGACTGACAAGCATGGCCGCAAGACCAATCGAGCGAAACCGCGGCTCTATAATTACCCTGCTGATTGTGCGGAAATTTTTGTTGATAAGCTTTATTTGTGTGATTCTATCCATTCCTATGAAAAGTCCGCCTGTCGCGGCATTACGCATCTGCGCCCCTGCTGTCGGCATCGAATAAACAATCACTCCGCACACTCTGTGCACGTCAGTGTTATCGTCCGCGTGAGTCCGTGTTTTTGCATCTATTGTCTGTGTCAGTCCGTGTCTCGTGTTTAAGTCAGTGCCAGTCCGTGCTATGTATATTCCCGCATACGGCCCTAACCGTTCTGCCCTATAATGATACCTAGATAGCTCCTCATAATCTTTTCTCTTTCCAGGCACAATCTCAATATCTTTTAATAATGTGCATTGCATAATTCTGATTCGATGCTATTGATTTATTTTTCCTTTTTCCTTTTTACTTTGCCTATATATGACTTTCGTTTCTCCTCCAAATCGTTTCGTAACAATCACGTCGGGCTGCAAATCGGGAAGGATATCCTCATGGCTCGAGGCAAGAAAGAATGTCACGCCATTATGTTTTGCGAACCTTCGGACATTGTATGCGACGACACCGGCGGTGATTCTGTCAAGATTACTGCAGAATTCATCTGCAAATATGATTTTCTTGCCTGACGCAAATGCCGAAGCGATGCGAAACCTGTATTTTTGTCCCTCACTCAAATATGCAGGTGCGGTAAGCATATAAAAAACATCGCTCAATCCCGCGTAGCTTAATAGTGACATCGCGTCAATGATGCCTTTATTGGCAATACAATCGATTGCTGCTTTATCAGCAGATAACGCAATATTCTCGATATTGATTCGCCGCTGGGGAGGAAAACAAGCTTGCAGCTGATTAAGCAAAACGCTTTTACCCGCGCCCGAAGGTCCGGTGATATATACAATGTCACCATCATTGACGTGGATATTGCACGAATGGGTAATTTGATGATTTTTTAAAGTATCCATTCCCACGCCGAACATTCGCATTAAATTTGTTACACTTTTTGTTTTCGCCGGCTCCAATTCGAATTTTTTGCTTACACACAACTGCTGCATTGTTCAATCCTCCCCTGAATTGTTTGATTTGTTTTTATTAGCTGTTTAATTTTCTTAATCGTCTCGCGTATTTTGTAATATGACGTTTTATGATTATGAGCAATACGGCACATCGGTAACGCCATCATAAAATGCTCCCGGGCAATGTTAATTTGCTCATCATTAAACAAGTAACGATTCCTCATGCAAAATAGATAATGGCTTTTAAAAAGGCGGCCAAGGAGCTTTTGCACTCTTCTTGAGACATTCGCCTCGTGAATATCATTCAACTGGGCAATCTGCCTTATCTGGGCATTATTAAGGAACATGTCCATTAAGGCGCGGTCTCTTTTGGATAATAAACTTAGCCTGGTTTGCAGAAGGTTCAAATTATAAGGGTTAAAAAGATTACTTGAATTCGACTCCTCAAAATTAATCTCCTGATATGTCCTGCTTCGAACCATTTTTCTCCTCCTCGATTTACACAGAATACGAATTTTTCTACTAAATCAACAATGAACAACGAACAATGAACTACGAACCATGAACTATCTTAAAGACTCCGTCCCTCTTGGGTGCAAATCAAAGTTTGATTTATACCAAACTATTGGATAATGTTATATGCACGGGCAACAGTTGTCAAGGAAAAAGTTTGCCAAAAATATAATATATATATATTTTTAACATTTTGCTTAACTAATCTTTGATATTCGTCTAAAAAGCGTGTTTTTCCCTTTCAGTTCATTAGTTTTTTTAAGCTTCATAGGCATTTTGTAATTCAAAAATGGTCTATTTTCTTATAGCAGTGCGCCTAAATGCAGTGTAAAAGCGATTGAAGAAAAAGAATTTTGCTGCATTGGCCAGAAAAATTCAGGAGCGGTTTATGCAAAAAAGAACAAGGAGAAAATTTCAATGAATAATCATGAAAATCAAAATTTCACTATTCCGCCGCCGGCAAACTCAGCCAAAAGTTCTCATACCGGAGTAGGTGTGGCGGTGACAAGTCTTACTTTAGGTGTTATTTCCCTCTTTTTTTCCCTTTTTGTATTTGGAGTTATATTCGGCTTGCTGGGCCTTATCTTTGGTATTGTTCATCTTGCCAGGAAAATGCCTTTATATAAATCAATGGCAGTTTGGGGGCTTATCCTCTCAATTCTTGGAATTACCGCAGGTGTCTTTTTCGGCGCATATTACGTAATCCGTGTCCATCAAACACTTACGGCAATGAAAGAATTAGAGGCACAAAAAGGTATAACAGGAGTGCAGCCCGAAGGATATATCGGTTCCGCAGCTCCTGATATTAATTTAGTAGATTTGGAAGGCAATGAAATCGCGGTATCGAATTTAAAAGGAAAACGTGTCATTTTGAATTTCTGGGCAACCTGGTGCCCCCCCTGCACGAAGGAAACTCCTCACTTTATAACTCTGGCTGATGAAATAAAATCCGAGAATCTCGTTATCATCGGAATAAGTTCAGAGAATAAAGTTGTTCTTAAGAAATACATAGAAAAAAACGGGATAAATTACCCGATTGCATCTGCTGAAAAATTGCCTTTGCCGTATGCGGCTATTTCTTCTATTCCGACAACTTTCTTTATTGACAGGAAGGGAATAATCCAGAATGTGCTTGTCGGATATCATGATTACGAAACATTAAAAGAAAATGCCACCGCGGAAGATTATCAGGGCCAAGAAAAAACCGCTCCTGCGGAACCGCAAAAAGAGCTTAAAGAACCCAAAATAAAACGGGTTTTCAAAGCCCAATGGAATTTAAATATCCCCGGTGCGGCCGCAATTTGTGCGGGTAACTGGAATAGCAATTCAAATCAAAATATCCTTGCCATAGATAGTAATAAAATGCTCCACGTTATTGATATAGAAGGACGAATCGCAAAGAACATCGCGATGCCCGCGGCATTTAAGAGAATTGAAATAGGCAAAAATAAACAGAAAGGCTGCATGCTTTTAGGTTATTCAAACTGGTCGGATAAAGTGACAGTTGTCGATTGCAATGGAGTCATATTATGGGAGTTTAAAGCCAAAGATGGAGTAAACGGGGCACATTGGGGAGACCTTAACGGGGATAATAACGATGAAATGATTGTGGGCATGAACGGCTCGGGCGGCCTTTGTGCCCTAAGCTGTGATGGAAAGCAGATGTGGAAAGTCTCCGATATAGGCAATGTCTGGAACCAGGCAGTAGTGGCCGCAAGCAATCCGCAAAATCGTCTTGTATTTGCGACCGAAGCTGGCGGTTCAATAAAGATTTATGACAGCAGCGGTAAATTAATAAGGTCTTTGCGGCCTATGGGGAAATATTTTGCGCAAATGACAGCGGCAGTCCTAGACTGCAATGACAAAATCCAGGTGACCGCAATAGGAGCAGATGGAGATATAATCGCCCTGGACCCGCAAGGCCGGGTTATCTGGCAAACCACAACTTTGAAAAAACGTTCATGGAGAACGACTAATTTTGCCTGTGGTGACATAGATGGTGACGGCTGTAAAGAATGGGCATTTATCGGCTCAAACGGTGACCTGATTATCGCAAACTGCCATGGAACAAAAGTTGCCTCTTTACCCGCCCAAAATGAAATTGAAAATTTCCTTATTTATTCAAGTCCCGCCGGCGCTGGATTAGTAACTATGGCCAAAGGTAATATTACTTCATATTCCCTCATCAAAGCAGATAATGATAAACTTTAGTTTTCATCTCAATTCTTCATTCTAAATTCTTAATTCACAATTATAGTAGGTATTCAAGATATTTAAATTAAGCCGATTGCTTATCCTCATATTTAAATGCCTATCAATATAATGCCGTCAGAGAGATAAAGGTGTATCAGAAAAAAGAAGAGTTGGTTTATCTAATATTATCTACTTAGAAGAAGGAGAGCCAATGAAAACTTCAGTTGTAATTGCGTTAGCAGTATCGATATCAATTTTCCCGATGTATACAAATGCGCTGGCGCAATTTGGCCCGGACCAGCCGGAAGTCCTTACCAGGGGGGCTGTGCATGAGGCGTTTGCCGAGCCGGTCAATTTTCAGGTTGAGGCCGGGCTGATAGTTCAAAGCCAACCGCCTGAATTTATTCAGGAAGTCCCGCCCATTCAAAGACCTGTAGGCGGAAATTACGTATGGATTCCGGGCTACTGGGCGTGGGAGCCCGATAGAAACAATTATATATGGACAAGCGCCTGCTGGCGGATTGCTCCGCCGAATTGCTCGTGGGTTCCGGGCTACTGGATTCAGGTTTCCGGAGGATGGCAGTGGGTAGCGGGTTTCTGGACAGCAGGTGATATTCGTGACATTCAGTATCTTCCCCCGCCTCCTTCATACATTTATCAGGGACCTCCGGGACCGCCTCCTTCACCTGATAATATCTGGGTGCCTCCGGTTCCATACTGGCAGACAGACCACTATACAGTAAGGCCGGGCTATTGGCTTCCAGCAAATCCCGACTGGATATGGATACCTTCTTCTTATATCTGGACACCCCGCGGGTATGTCTTCATTGAAGGTCGATGGGACTATCCGCTCGAACACCGCGGCGTTTTGTTTGCACCGGTTTATTTTCCGCCATCGATATATGGGCGGCGAGGATATAGTTATACACCCAGCATTGTCGTGGACATTGGCTTATTGAGGGTGAACTTATTTACTTACCCGCGATATTGTCATTATTACTTTGGTGATTATTACGATGCATCGTATATTAGTATCGGCATCTTTCCCCGATATGAATTCGAACACAGGCATAGTTGGTATGATCCCATTTACACGCATGAACGATGGAGACACCGTGATGACCGCCGTTGGGAAGAAAATTACCGGCGTGATTATGAACGGCGGCGCTCAGACAGAGACCTTCGTCCCCCAAGGACATATCGTGAGATAGAAAGCCGCCGGGCGGATACTCGATTGCCTCAAGAGCAGAGAAGAAATTTCCAGATTGCTCAGCCTTTGACAGCAGTCGCTTCGAGCAGAGAGGCGCCTGTCAGGTTCCAGCAAATCGATAATACAGAACAGCAGAATATTGCCAAGCGCTCCGGCAGCGTGCAATCGTTTACTCAAGACCGCAGTAAATATGAATCCAGCAAAGACCGGCAAGCAGCACCGCCGTCGCTGCCAAGCGAACTTAAAACTCCTGCACAACAGCCTTCAGAGCAAACTGCACAACGCAGACCGCCGACTCCTCCGCAGCAGGAGCGAACCGGGCGAGAACGTGCCGGCCAGAGAGAAGAGCAAACAAGGCCGGGCGAGCGCCAGCAACCGGGGGCTCAGCCTCAGCCAAGACCTGGTGAGCGCGAGCCGCAAACTACTCAACCATCGCAGCGAATGACAGGTGAGCCTAATACACGCGGAACACAGACCGGGCAACAAACCGCACCTGAACAGCGTCAGCCGCCGGCAACACGCCCTCAACAACAAAGGCCGGGCGAGCGCCGGCAACCGCAGACACAACCTCAAGAGAAACCTTCTGAGCGAATGACACCAGGTGAGCCTAATACACGCGGAACACAGACCGGGCAGCAAACCGCACCTGAACAGCGTCAGCCGCCGGCAACACGGCCTCAAGAACGAACAGGCGAGCGCAGGAGCCCTGAGACTCAGCCACAAGAGCGAACTACAAGAGAGCCTAATGCATCCTCGACGCAGTCTCCGCAGCAGCAAAGACCGGGCCAGCGTCCATCCGGGCAGCAAACAGAGCGTCCGCCTGAACGAATTACACCAGGTGTGCGTCAGCCGCCTGCTACGCAGCCTCAAGAGCGGACGTCACCGAGCGACCATAATCAGCCCCAGGCACAGCCTCGAGAGCAGGCACCCGGACAGGGCCAGCAGCCTCAAGAGCAAAGACATGGGCAGCGTGCTCGCCGTGAAACACCCCCCGGACAGATTAAAGACGCAAATCAAAATCAGGGCCAGAGCGGCACAGAGCGGCAGGGACAGGATGCTGAACGCAGAAATCCATCTGCAGATGAAAGGGCACAGGGCCAAGGCGGCGAAGAACGAGCCGAACAAGCAGAGCCAAACAAATGAGCTGATAATTATAAATAATTTTTTAAGCTCATTTGATTAGTATAAAACAGTCCGGCTTTTTTAAGGCCGGACTGTTTGTTTTTAGAAAAGGGTCAAACCCCTTTTTTATCTTCAATTCACTGAAACAATCTTCATTGGTCCAAGCAATCCGGATTCCAGCAATGGAGAATCTTTATTATAGAATTTCCAGCTTGTAAATGTGTAGCGTCCCGCTGAAGGTCTGGGCTTGTGTTCTGTCATCCAGTCAGGAATTATTTTTAGCGGCCGGCCAACTGAAGTTCTTGCAACAGTCTGGTCCCAGAATTGCTCACTATCCCACACGCAGTCATCCGGCTGCTGCTCATCTCCAATGAGGCGATTGGGCCAAAGATTGGTCACTGCTATTTCAATTTTGTTTTTGCCAGGCTGCGCTGCCTTAGTTATTTCAACTCTGTAAGGCGGCTTCCATGCGATACCCATTTTTTGTCCATTAACTCGCACTTCGGCCAGATTTTTAACTTCGCCCAAGTCAACAAAGAGCCGCTCTCCATTTTTAATCTTCGGCAATTCAATTTCTTTTTGATAAACGGCCGTGCCGGAATAATATTTAATTCCTTCTTCAGGCCGTTTTGTCCAGTCTGCCAATTTTTCAAATGTCACCTGTGCCGGTCCACCCCAGCACGGATCAAATTCCACTAGCCAATCGCCTGTAATCTCCTCAACAGTTTTAAAGTCATCCCAATTATTTCCTTCCTGTCTGCTTTTTCCCGCCTTGCGGAAGACGATAAATACCGATCCGCGCGGGTCAAATTTAAGCGGCAGTGTCGTTAACCCATCAGCGGTGCTGAATTTCTTCGCCTCGCGAATCTCACCACTGGCCGCATCCCATAATTCAGGAATCCTGCCTTCGATACGGAATGTGCATTCCGCAATACGCTCATTGGAATCCTGATTAGATACAAAGTAAATATCTGCCTGTCCAATCCGCCTGTGAATCCATAAAATTTTTCCCGCATCTGCCTTGAAGTCCGGCTTGATATTCATCGATTGCAATACGCTTTCAACCGATTTTTTTGAAATGACCTTATTAGCGTCCCAGATTTCAGCCGCAATGGTTTGAATTTCCTTATCGCAAGCCGGATAATCCTGAAGGCTCGGAGATGTTGCTGGTTTTGGGCCGATTATTACTGCCCCTGCATTTACAAGTTCACGGATTTTACGTGCGATCGCCGGCAGCATCGTATTGCGGTTGGGCAAAACCAGTAAACGATATTTCATTCCCGAAGGCAAAATCAAATTGCCATCCTGAACTTTCATATATTTCAATAAATATTCCTCGCTTACAATGTCCCCATCGTAGCCTGAAGGTATTCTTGGCACTGATGGCCCCCCGCCTTCGCCTAAGAAACATATATCGCAGGCGAAACTGCCTTCCTGCAGCAGATACTGGCATCTTGCAAGATAATTAAGCCAGGCGTTTGCCTGTCCCCACCACGTCTGGGTCCTGCCGAAATGTGTCCCCCAAAAGCCCATTGTCATTCCCGGCCGGGCATTCAGCCACGGCTGATGTGCGGATGTATGTAAAATAAGCTGATTGATGCCGAGACAAAATGCCCGGTCCCCTGTTACTTTAAGTGAATACGGGTCCTGCTGCCATTTCGCGTTTTGCGGCTGGCCGGTAAACGCCTCCGCGCCGATAATCCGGATGCCCGCGATATGCGCACCTGATGCGACAGGCTTAAGAGTTTCCCAGCCCCACGGCGCGGGACTTTGCCAGAATTCTGCGGCGACCTCATCACCTATTGTCCCCACTTTCATCGTATCGAATGGCCCAAAATAAGGTTCGATACCGATTTTCAGGCCTGGATATTGATGCACGCGATTTGCCATCTGGCCGTAATAGTTGTCCGCGAAAAGCTCGGCAATCGTGCGTTTCCAGTCGTAACGGAAACGTGCGGTCTCGTCTGTGCTTTCGACAACCTTCCTTGCCAGTGTCGCCAGCCAGGGCACCGGGTCATATCCCCTTCTATTTTTAAATTCCTCTCTGAAACTTGGCGACCAGTTTTGGTCCTCTGCCTCGTAACTATCTATTAAAACACCTTTAAACGATTTGCCCAATGCGGGCCCTGCGTTTTCCAAAACTTTCGCTACATATCCATCGAAGTGCGCATCGGCCCCTGCTTTATCGAGCTTGTCGCATTCCAGCCCCCATGCTCCCGGCGGTGCGGGATTGCATCCCTTGCCAGTTGTAGTCCGGCCGAATCGAATTATCTTCCATTTACCCTCAGGCGCATCCCATTTTAATCTGCCGTTGGGCTCTACTCCGGCGGTCAGGTCGATTATCTCTGAAACCTTTACAAGGTTTTTCTCATAGGGGATTGCCAAAGTCGCGATATCAACATAAAAATTCCAGTTTATGTTAGCAGGTTTGGCCAAATTGGCATCGAATGTCCCCGGTCCATTAAAATCAACTTCACACCATATAACTTTTTGCATAGACTTTTCAGGCTTAATCCAGGGACCGCCGCTCGATGACCAGCCGGGGCAATTATGGAATCCAAGCTCAAGACCAAGCCTGTCCGTTTCAGAGGCCGCGAATTTCATCAACTCCCACCATTGCTCGCTCTGGAATTTTACCCAACCATCGATGGGCAACTGCCCCACGTGGAAGAGAATTGCCCCGCCGAGGCCTGCGCTTTTATACGCCTCCAAATCGGCCGTGATTCCCTCTTTGCTGACACAGCCCTGCATCCAGTGCCACCACGTCTTTGGCTTGGCAGAATCCGGCGGCACCTTAAAATTATCCTCAAGCTGGTCCGCCTTAATCTGAGATGCAGAGATTAAAATTAATGACGCAAATAGCACTGAAATCTTCTTGAACATAAAAGCTCCTTCTCTTTTTACTTTTTTCTTTTTACTTTTTACTTTTTACTTTGCTTTAAGTGTTCCACCAGCAGTTGCCCTTGCCTTCTATGGCTATCGCCGCACGCTTATTTATATCATCCATTTGCTCTTTAGACAACGCCTTAAAATTCATGGCCGCCTCAAACGCCGCATCCTGCTCATTTGGAAAACTCATCCCAAGAAGCGCAACATCCGGGTCGATAGTCAGAGTGTAATGAAGGCATTCGGCAGGATTCATATGCGGCAATGTATGCGCCAGACCAATGCCTCCGCCTGAACTGACCTTGCCGCGGGGCCGATTCTTCAGAGGATTACTGTAACCTTCCGTATCGCCAAGCAGTTTACCTGCCCCGAATGTCTTGAAACAGGCTGTGCCTACATTAAAACTTTTTGCCAGCGGCAGGATTTTATCAATATATCTATTATCGCAGTAAGGACCAATGGCGAACATCACTACATCGCACAATCCCGAATTTATTGCCTTCTCAAGGACATCAGGATTATGGCTTGAGATACCCATGAAGCGAAGCTTGCCTTCTTTGCGGCATTTATCTAATTGCTCGAACGCCCCGCCTTGGGCCAATGCCTTTTCCAATCCTGCCATTTCGGATAATGCGTGCAGGACGAAAAGATCAACCATTTCCATACCGAGTCGCTCTAAGCTCGCATCGACCTGCTGTGCAATCGGTTTATCATGATGGTCAATCTTATCTATTACAAATATCCCCTCTCTCCGGCCGGCAAGTGCCTTACCCACAATCTCTTCACTATATCCATCCTCATATCCCGGCGCCGTATCAATGATGTTTAGCCCCGCATCCAACGCCCGCCGGACTGTAGCTGCGCATTTATCAATCGCAACCTTCCTGTCGGCAATATCCCCGATTCCCAACTGCGTCGCAACAAATCCCGTCCTGCCCAGCGCCCGCCTTGGTTTAAACGAATATTTTTTATCCTTTGCTGCCATACTTTTTCTTTCTTTTGAAGAATTATCTGTACTTTCAAGGCTTAATTACTGTGTACCTGAATGTCATTTGTTCCTTGTCTTCTTTTTGACTCATTATCTGAATTATAAATATCTTATTCGGTTCGTCTATTGTTCGAGCCAACACTATCTGTCCAACTTTAACATAAAGTGATTGAAGACTGATCATTCTCAAAGACGTATCACCGCGTCCCGGAGTGAATAAACCATAGAATTTTGCCTTAAGCGGTTTGCAGGCTATTT
>CAYSKP010000013.1:0-2588 GCA_964431645.1 uncultured Pirellulales bacterium | reverse complement strand
TTTTATCAGCCATTCGATTCGCCAGTCACGTCTTGACCGTTTCCCTGTTTCGACATCCACCTGTAAAAGTGAGTAACCTGATAAGGCGTTGTTTATTCTTTCAATCGCGCGTTTGGCGAGGACTGCCCGGCCAAGCCCGGTATGAAGAATAATGCCGGTCGCGTTGATGACACGCCTGTATTGAGGCTTTGTCAGATATTGAGCACGGCTTTTGACTTCATGGATTATGTTTTTATGAATCGAAGCTTTGTTAATATCTTTTTTATCGTTTTTCGTGACAGATTCGCGAACTGTCGCGACAGCTTCACGGACTATTTCAGCAATAATATTTCGGGGAGTGTCCCTCTGTAATTCATTCAACGCAGAATCATTGAGGAGTGATTCGACGGAAGGAATCAATCGCAAGTAATTATTTTTTGGATTTTTCATCAGGCACCTCGAATCTTGTCACCTTCATCATTCAGCCGCCTTTGGAATTAATTATAACAACGCGGCATTTAACCGGATAGAAAATTCCCGTTGTTATTTTATACGCGACAGATATACTAATACCAAAGCGCTGGGGTATAAACCGACGGCTTTTGTCAGGAAAGTGCTTAATGGCACGATTCGAGGAAATTCTTTTATAGTATATGATTAAGGCTTTTGGCATATTCAAAGATCGTATGCAAATGATAAAAGATAACTGGTTTTCAAATATGATTCAGAATTGTTATGAATATGCCTGCCGGGCCAAAGCTGGCGGTAAACATATTGTCGGCATAACTTGCGAATACACACCGCGAGAACTAATTATTGCCGCAGACGCAGTTCCGGTTTGTCTATGCGGCGGTTCTTTTGAAACCATTGCCCCGGCCGAACATGATTTGCCCGCCAACTTGTGCCCGCTAATCAAATCGACATACGGTTATCATATTACTAAAACCAATCCATTTCTTGAAATGGCCGATTTAATAGTCGCTGAAACGACTTGTGACGGCAAAAAGAAAATGTATGAATTGATGGCACTTACACGTAATCTTTGCGTTCTTGAGTTGCCGCAAAAACCTGACCAGCCCCAATCGCTTGATTTTTGGTCAGGCGAGCTTCGCAAGTTAAAAAATCAGCTTGAAAAAAGATTCAAAGTAACTATTACAAAAGAAAAATTAAGAATAGCAATCCGTGCGATGAATCAGGAACGATTAATGCGCCGTAAACTTGCAGGTTTGATGGCACAGGAATGTCCGCCGATTACCGGAAGACAGTTATTAGATTTTAAAACTATAATATCCCCGATGAAGGAAGCCTATAGGCAGTATGAGCTATTGCTGAATCAATTAAAAGAACAACCAAGAGCTTCTTCTAAAGGTCAAAGAATCCGTGTTCTTATTACAGGCGTTCCGATAGTTCACGGAACTGAAAGAGTAATCGATTTAATCGAATCAGTTGGGGGACTTGTCGTGTGTATGGACAATTGCACGGGTCTTAAACCTATCGTTGAAGATATCGATGAATCTGACAGCGACCCCTTAACCGCGATTGCACAAAAATATCTTCATTTGCCTTGCTCGGTTATGACTAAAAATGATGAGCGATTTGAGATACTCGGAATAATGGCAACGGATTATCGTCCGGATTGTATAATCGAAGTCGTGTGGCAAAATTGTCTTACGTATGATGTGGAATCTTATTTTGTCAGGCAATTTGCCAAAGACAAGGGACTGCCATATTTATTAATCAGGACGGATTACTCAAACTCGGATTCAGCGCAAATAAAACTCAGGATTGAGGCTTTGTTTGAAACTATACGCTTGCAAAAAGATATGAAGGGCAAACCTTTATGTTCATAGCGGGAATAGACGCGGGTTCGAGGGCAATTAAAATCGTTTTACTAAAGAAGGATGATAATACCATTTTTGCAAATGCTGTGATAGACCAGCAGCCGGACCAGAAAAAAGCAATTGAGCGTCTTTTTAAAAAGGTTCTTTCTGATTCCGCAATTAAAACTAAAGATGTCACTCGAATTATCGCGACAGGTTATGGCAGGGGGTTGATATCCTTTGCGGACGCGGCCATAACTGAAATTACCTGTCAGGCGGTTGGGGTTCGTCATTTGCTTGGCGATGCCAGGACAATAATCGATATAGGAGGGCAGGATACCAAGGTCATTTTTCTCGATTCAAATGGCGGCGTCAGAGATTTTGCCGCAAATGATCGCTGCGCGGCGGGCACAGGCCGATTTCTTGAACTTATGGCCCAGAGATTAAATTTATCGATTGATTCATTGGGCAAGGTCGCTAAAAAAAGCCGGAAAAAAATAACTATAAACAATACCTGTGCCGTTTTCGCGGAAAGCGAAATTATCGGTTTATTAGCTGATGGAACAGCTAAATATGATATTGCCGCCGGTGTTCAAAAATCTATCGCAGGCAGAATCGCCTGTCTTGCCGGAAGAGATGTTGAAAAGCCGTTGTGCTTCACCGGAGGCGTGGCCTGCATTTCTACAATGAAATCGTTTTTGGCTGATGCTATTGGCTGCGAGGTATCGGTAGTGCCGCATTCGCAATTTAGCTGCGCGTTAGGTGCGGCAATTTTAGCCGGACGGCAAT
>CAYSKP010000012.1:0-19899 GCA_964431645.1 uncultured Pirellulales bacterium | reverse complement strand
ATGTTTTCTAATATTGAGCAGGGCTTTTTTCCGGTTCCATTCGAATCGTAAGCTCACAAATTCAATCCTTATATATAAATAAAGCTTTTAAACGATTTTACATCTTCAGCACAAATACGACAAACAAAAATCAGCAAAGGGCTATATAGAAGTTAATAATTGTTACTGGTTAAATCAGTGGAAAATGGGAGAATCTGCGGTTAAAATAGGGAAATGATTTGCAAATAGCATAAGTATATAGCGGATAAAAAATTATGAAGGATAATGCCAGTATGGTTTTTCAAAGATGTATAAATCCGGATTGCGCGGCGGAGTATGATGTTTCGGAAGTCATATTCAAGTGCCCGAAATGCGGAGATTTGCTCGATGCGCAGTATAACTGGAACAAAATAAATGTCCCGAAAAAGCTGAGCGACTTCGGCAAACGCTGGGCGAACAGAAATGAACGTCTTGATTTATCGGGTGTGTGGCGGTTCAGGGAGCTTTTGAATTTCTGCGATGATAAATACAAGATTACAATCGCAGAGGGACAGACGATTTTGCAGGCCAATGATGAGGTCGGCAAATTCGCAGGGATGAATGCAGGCAGGTTGTTTTTACAGTATGAGGGATTGAATCCATCAGGGTCATTTAAAGATAATGGTATGACGGCGGCATTTAGTCACGCGAAAATGGTGGGGGCAAAATCAAGCGCATGCGCTTCTACGGGCAACACCTCGGCGTCGGTTGCCCTTTATGCGCATAGCTGCGGGATGAAATGCACTGTCTTTATCGGCTCAGGGAGAATCGCCTTCGGGAAATTATCACAGGCAATGGATTACGGCGCGCAGACGATACAGATAAAAGGCGATTTCGATGACTGCATGAAGCAGGTTCAGGATGTTTGCACGAAATTAGGATTGTATCTGCTTAATTCGTTGAATCCCTTCCGGCTCGAAGGCCAAAAAACTATTATGCTTCGGATTATCGAGGGGCTTGGCTGGGAGGTGCCCGACTGGATTGTTGTTCCAGGGGGTAATCTCGGGAATTCAAGCGCGTTTGGGAAGGCATTTTATGAATTAAAGCAGCTCGGATTGATAAACCGAGTGCCGCGGCTTGCGATTATCAATGCCACGGGCGCAGATACGCTGACGGATCTGGTGAATAATAAAAAGCTGGTGTGGAATAATGCAAACGTGAATAATAAAATTATCTCTGATTATTATGCTGATTTAACGGCGAAGAAATTTTCGCCGCACACCTGCGCATCGGCGATAGAGATTTCGCGGCCTGTTAATCTGAAGAAATGCCTGCGATCGATAGATATCTGCAATGGAGTTGTGCGTGCGGTAACCGATGAGGCGATTTGCGACGCAAAGGCAATTATAGGCAAATACGGTCTGGGCTGCGAGCCGGCATCGGCGGCATCAGTTGCGGGACTGAAGGTATTGCGAGAAGAAGGAATCATAGGGGCTGATGAGAGGGTCGCGTGCGTTTTAACAGGACATGCGCTGAAGGACCCAAATGTCACTGTTAATTATCACAAGGAAAAGCAGGGGCCTTTCAGTAATCCGCCGATTGAGGCGCCGAATGATTTTGATGAGATAATCAAGCTGATTAAATAGCTAGCGGGATTTTTCAAACTTAAGTATGTGAATTTCTAATTTAATCTTTAGGTATTTGAGGCATTATTTCGGGGACTTGGTCAATAATTCCAGCCTGATAGAGACGAACAGCAAAATCATCCATATTACTATTGAGAAAAAAACGCAAAGCAGGCCTATAATCAATCTGACAACCGTATTTTTCCATTTCATCCTGGACAATATATGGGTCTATTTTCCGGACTAATGACTGGTATACAGCAACAACACCGCCGGTCCGATAGGCGCCTGCAGCGCAATGCACAAGAACGGGCAGTTCATCTTTATGGGCATTGTGTATAGCGATTACAGCATCGGCATAATCATTGACGTCGCCGATGCCGTTGCCGCCCATACGAAACCGTAATACCTTTACATTTAATTCTTTGGCGGCCTTTTCCTCGGCGTGCTTATCATGATTATTGGGGTCCCAGGAGGAGAGGTTAACGATGATGCGGATATTGTATTTTGTTAACACATTTTTTATTAATGGGGCGCTCAATTGACCGCTTCGATAAATATGGCCGGGAATGACTGCTCCGAAATTTTTCGGTATTATATGTTCTTCTATAAATCCAAAGTAGGCCCAAAATGAAAATCCTATGAAGATAACAGCAGCGGCAAGGACGTATTTTCGAATACTTAAAGCAACAAGGTTCATTTTTTTAATATCGGCTTATTTGATATAAATTGTTATAAAAATTATTTCACTTTCACTAAGTTGAGAATCTTTGATTATTCATGTGTTTTGCAAACAGCTGTTCCATCAATCTTCCGTGGGAATAATGGGATTTCTTTAAGCACGATTTATACTTTTAAGATGTTATTCAAAACGACCAACTGCTTTTTTACGGATAAATCTTTTATCCTTGAGATTTTGAAAACTGCGAAACTATATAAGATTCCCAAACAAGTCCAGATTTATGACGTTCAATGAAGGCGAGGGGCTGCGGGGCAGACGTGTTCAGCATGGATTGACGAATTCCATCTAACCAGCCCTGTTTTGCAGGAGATTTTCCGAGAGTATGCAAAATAGATAATATTAATCCTCTATGTTTATAATGATGAATAATTACGTCATTGCCGTTCCATTTTAAAAGGCAGGTAAGGAAATTTTTGTTATCTTTCAGCACCTGGCCTTTTTCTTTGAGATTATCTATTTTAGTCAGGAAGTCCGCGGGTTCACTTGCTTTACAAAAACTCCTGAGGAAACTGGCTGATAAGTCATTTGTTTTGATTCTAAGATACCTGTAATTTGTTTTAAAAGCGCCTCCTAATCTGGAGCGAATCCTGTTTTTCGGGTTCAATCTTTTTGAGGTTTTTCTAAGGGCAGCTTTTGCGATAATTTTGGCAAAAGTATTACTCATTGGGTTTTCGGCAAGGTATGCCTTAAAAAATCTCATTCTGTCGGTGCGGCTTATGATGCCAAGGGGTCCCATATTGAGCTGCACAAGGTTTTTTATTCTTAAAGTAACAGGTAAAAGGCCGAATTTTCTTGTGCGCTCATTATCAATAAAAAAGAACCGCCAATTGTTATCATCCTGCCGAACGAGTATATTGCCAAGACGGAGGTCGCCATGAAAAATACCTTTTGAATGCATTTTCCCGATAACCTTACCGAAATCATATATGAATTTGCGCCAATCGGCCAATTGTTGTGTATTGGTTATCTCTTTTATCTTAAGGATATGTCGGAGGAGAGGTATGGCGTTTTCTATTTCGAGAGAAGCAAGAAAATTTTTTGTCTTCAGTATTCCTTTTCTGTATTCGCCCATAGCAACCACTTTGGCGACATCAAACCCGTTTTGGGCCAGCATAGCTTCCGCCCGGAACGCCTTTTTGGCAGGGGTTCCCGAAAAAAATATACATTTTATGAAATGCAGAATCGATTTGAAGAGGTATTCTTTAACATAGACGTTTCTGCTGTTTCCATCTATGCTGATATTGAATTTATGGATATGGCTTCTTTGAGAAGAAGGCAGAGGCAGAGATTCGAATTCCTGGGGGCGATTTTCCTGCTCTTCCAAAAGTCCATCAAGCAGGCCGTCTTTGGCAAAGGAGGCCGCAATGTAGATATCCCAGTTATTATGTTGAATTCTCTCGAAACCGCTGCTCATAATTGCCTATAATTTATAAGTTTTATACCGGCTTGTTCGATATATCTTTTAGTCTTTTCATCGCAAATCGCCGCAAGCTCGATTTCCCTCTGTTTGACTAAACCTGTTTTGGACGCATCAAGGTCGTAAATATATCCCGGATGAGTCATTATCTCTGCTGCCGAGGCATTATTATACAGGCAAACCGCCCGAAAGAAATTAACATTTATATTTCCAGTATGGGCGTTACCGTAAAGGCACTCGGTTTTAAAATATGACGAATTTTGCCACTTATTGATTTTCGCCATTTTCCTTATAGATGATGCCCTCTTTTTGCTTTGGTCATCAGATAAGGGCCAGGGAAGACGAGTTACCTGTTTTGGTTCGTAAGGATAACGTATTGCTGCAATCCCGAATTTTTTGGCTAATCTGCAGACTATTGAGAATATTGAAGGAAAACAGTGGATGTGTTTATGCGAATCCAGGTGTGTGGGTTTAAATCCCGTTTCGAGCAGCCACTGAACCTGGGCGGCAAGCTCAGTTTCAATAGCGGTTCTTACTTTGCCGTTTATTAAAGATGCAATAGCCAATTTAGCGGGGGTTAACGCGAAGTTTCCTTGCGAGTCAAGAATCAATTTTACGGCGCTATCCCTGCTGACGGGCTTTCCGGCGGTTAAATTGAGATGGACACCAATGCCGAGATTCGGAAAATTTTTAGCCAGTTCAACGGCCTGTGCGGCATGCGGCATATTGGTCATTATAGTAGTGCTGGTCAGAATGCCTTTTGTATGCGCATCGATGATGCCTTTATTGACGCCTTCAGAAAAACCGAAATCATCAGCATTTATAATTAAACGTTTTTCCATTGAGCAAAGTTTAAGCTTGAGCCAAACAGGCGTCAATGGATTTAGTTTAGAGCAGGGCTGAAATGATAAAGCCGGCGGTAAGTGCAATGGTGCCGATGGAATGAAAGATAACTGTAATTCCGCAGGCGCGGCGCTGGGTCGGGCCGGGAGTTGAAACATCGTGAATGTTGATGAACTTTATGGCGGCAATTGAAACCGGGAGGCTCAAAATAAAATAGAGCACAAAAGACCAGAGCATAAATTTACCTGCGGTTAATCCTGCGGCCATAATAGGAAAAGTAATTAATACAGCAATGCGGTAAATCCAGACCGAAACAGGGACACCGAAGCGGACGATGAGGTTTTTTTTGTTTACAGCCGAATCGGCGGATAAATCCGGAAATTCATTTACGAATATTATTAAAAAAATCAAAATTCCAATGATGCAGCCGGCTGCCAGCGGGGCAAAATCAATGGAGCCGGTTTGCAGATAATAAGAGCCATAAACTGGAAGGATTCCGAAGAGAAACGCAATTGCGATTTCGCCGACACCTCGATAGCCGAATTTGATTGGAGGGGCGGTGTAAAAAAAGGCGCCGAGCAGGCCGACGATACCAAGGATTAAAATAAATAAACTATGCGTCAGATAAATAATGATTAATCCCAGCGCCGCCCCTATCGCAAAAAAAGCAAGTGCTGTAATTAATGTAATTTTAGGAGAGAGGATATTTTTCTGGATGAATTGGCTGCCGCCGGAGAAGGGGGTGATATTTTTATTCAGCCAGTCAGTGCCCCAATAAGAATCGAAGTAGTCATTGGCGATATTAGAACCGGCATGAAAAGCCATCATTGAAAATAAGGCCAGAAGGAAAAGCGGCCAATTGAATGTCCCTGTGATTGCAAAACCCAATGCCGAGCCGACAAGGACCGGGCTGATGCTTGCGGTGAGAAACTGCGGCCGGGAGGCGAGAATCAGGGTTTTTAATTTTAATTTTTTAATTTTGAGTTTTTCCATTACGAAAACCATTTTGTTTTAAAATTTCATGAGCACGGTTTAAAACCGAATCAACGGTTTCTTCCGGGGCGAGATCGAGCCAATGGACATTTTTAAAGGTCTTGAACCATGTGCGCTGGGCCTTTGCAAATTTTCGAGTATTTTTTTTGATTAATTCGGTTGCTTCTTCAATTGTGGTTTGCCCCGAGAGATGATTAATAATTTCGGCATAGCCAATGGCTGAAGCGGCCTGTTTACTTAATGGTTTGGGTTCGACAAGAAGATTTTTGACTTCATCGACAAGGCCGGCATCAATCATTTTTTTTACCCTTGCATTGATGCGCTTGCTTTCTTCAGTTTTTTCACGCCGCAAGCCGATGATTAGCCAATCCTTTGAACCTTCGGAGTTCCATTCTTGCTGAAAACTGGAGATGGGTTTGCCTGTAATTTTATAAACTTCCAGGGCGCGGATAATGCGTCGAGGGTCGTTAGCGCTTATTTTTGCCGCTGTTTGGGGATCTATTTTCTGCAGCAGGGCATAAAGTTTATCAAGGCCTTCGGCTTGCGCCTGTGTTTTGAGCTGCTCGCGGATTCGCTCATCAGCGCCGGGACCTTCAAATAAGCCATGCAGAAGGGATTTGATATAAAGGGCGGTGCCGCCGACAGCGACAACAGGTTTATTTTTTGCCTGGATATCTTTGATTGCGGCATTGGCCAGTTCAAGAAATCGGCCAACACTGAATGAATCACTTGGTTCGACGACATCGATAAGATGATAAGGAATCTGGTCACGGATTTCTTTAGGTGGTTTTGCGGTGCCAGTATCCATACGGCGATAGACCTTCATGGAATCGATACTGATAATTTCGGCATTAATGGATTTTGCCAGGGCAAAGGCGAGCTTGCCTTTGCCAGAAGCTGTAACGCCGAGAATAAGAATCCGATTTATCATTTCTAATTTATTATTTATTATTTATAATTTTGTTTTCGTATCCCGTCATATGGGCTTGTTGCCGAAATTTGGTATTCGGCAGTTGAGATTGCTTCGCTTCGCTCGCAATGACGTAGAAACATGTTATGTCATTGCGAGGAGCGCAGTGACGAAGCAATCTTGCTTCAGCAGCATACCCTATGCCATGATACAGAAATAATAAAGAATAAACGGTTTTTAAACAAGTTTTGCTTTTTTGAAAACTGGATTCCCGCCTCCCTTAAGGGATGCCAAAAGGCTTTCGCGGGAACGGCAGAAGAAGATATTGCCAATGAATAATAAAGCAGGAAAAAATTTCAAATCAGAGCTAAAGAACAAGGTTCGGCTGGTCAATAAAACTCTTAAAGATGTTTTATCAAGTCCCGGTGTAATAAACACAGAACTTAAAAAGCCGGTTAATTATGCATTGACGGGCCCGGGTAAAAGAATCAGGCCGGCAATTGTGCTATGGTGCTGCGAGATGGTAAGCGGAAAAGTAAATCATGATGCTTTGATTGCGGCCGCGGCCATAGAGATGGTCCATACATACTCGCTGATTCACGATGATTTGCCAGCTATGGACGATGATGATTACAGGCGGGGACGATTGACATTACACAAAAAATTCGATGAGGCAACGGCCATATTGACCGGGGATGCACTTTTAACATTGGCTTTTGGGCTGCTTGCCAAAGATGTGAAAAATCCAAAAACGGCGGTGCGGCTGATACAAGAACTTGCAGAAGCCGCGGGGGCGGCGGGTATGGTGGCGGGGCAGATGTCGGATTTGAAATTTGAAAAAAAAGCCGGCAATAAGAAGATGCTTGAATATATTCACATCAATAAAACAGCCAAGATGTTTTGCTGTGCCGCAATAATGGGAGCAATATCCGGCGGGGCCGATGAAACAGAAATAAAAAAGCTAAGTGAATACGGATTGAAAGTTGGCCTGGGATTTCAAATAGCTGATGATATATTAGATGTATGCGGGACAAATGCCCAATTAGGCAAGACCAGCGGCAAAGATGCAAAGCAGGGTAAACAGACTTACCCTTCATTGATGGGGCTGGATAATTCGAAGAAAATAGCTAAAAAAATCGCTGATGACGCGATTGCCGCCTTGAAGCAATTTGGAAGAAAAGCCGAGTCTCTTGTCAGCCTGGCTGAGTCGCTTTTAAACAGGACAAAATAAAATCTAATCCTCAAAAACTAAATCCCAAATAAATTTAAATTACCAAAATTCAAAACAAATCCAGTAATTCCTCATTTTTAATACTGATAATGTGGTTTAGGGGGTAAGGGATTTCCTCATCTCCAAATGAGGTTTTTCGCCTCAAAAAAATCTTAAGGCATGTCGATTAAAAATAATATATTTGGAGAGTATATTGTGCAGTTGATATTTTCGCCTATAGGTATATTGACAGGTTTTATAAATCTCTTGCTGCCAGCAAGATTAGTAAGCACAAAAACAATTTTTATTAACAAGGGTTTGCAAATTTGGGGGGACTTATGTAAAGCTCAATCAGTTTACAGGATACAGCCCCCGCCGAGGCCTCCTTAGGTAAATTAAAATAGAATATTTTGCGAACCAACGGGCCATCCTTAGAAAAAGGGGTGGCCTTTTTATTATAGGTCCTTACAAATAGGATAATTTGATAAAGTTAATTTTTGATGAGTCGATGATTATTGGAGGAGAGAATAAACAATTCAATTGAAAGGACCTGAAAATGGATGCAATACCTTCAGCGATTTGTTTAGGCATAGCAGTTCTCTATTTGGGCGCGTTTTGGCAAGTCTTCACAAAGGCGGGTGAGCCGGGCTGGGCGATACTTGTGCCATTCTATAATATTTACGTTTTACTGAAGATATCAGGCAAGCCAGGCTGGTGGATGATTTTAATGTTTATACCAATTGTAAATATTGTTATTTCGATTTTGACGTATGTCGGGTTAGCGGAAGGATTCGGCAAGGGAGTGGGATTTACCCTGGGGCTTATTTTATTCCCATTTATTTTTATTCCGATTCTCGGGTTTGGCAGCTCTACATACGGCTATTTCAATGATGGAGGACAGTCAGGGACAATTCAAAACGAAATGTATACAGTTGCCGCGGGAAGTCCGCTGCGGACTACAAGATAAATTAGTGCTTGTCAAACGTTTAAAATGACAGATAGAAATATCTGTCATTTTTTTTAATTAGTGTTAACAGCAGTCCCGAGGCTGACCACAACTCTGACAACCTCGGTTAAGCTGCCTCTTGCAATCAGGTCGTTTGAGCTGCCGGAATATTCGTCTCTGCCCTTGATGTCTCCGCCGACGTATTCGGCGCCGAAATATCGACTATTTTTCCATCCTTAAAATAGATCTCAGTTGTGCTGTTTGGGGGGGGGCAGCATGTCCTCGTGAAGGTCTGTGCTCCAATACCGAAATTCAACTGCCTGGGGGGTGTTAAATTTCATCCGGAGAAATTTCGGGAACAGCCCTGCGGTGGTTGAGCTGAGCGAAAACTCTATTTATCAAATATTAAACTTTATTATAATTCACGCCAGTGTGTGGGGACGAAACGCGCAAGAGTTGTGTCTGTTACAGTTCTCAGTGCGGCATCATAAGTGAACTTGGCGTTATTATCCTGTTTATAGTCATTGGCAATGACAGAGCCCTGGACCTTGACGCCGTTGTAGATGTAAACGTCGGCATTCGGCGCATATATAGTGCCGTAGAATTCGTCGCTGTTTTTAATATTAATAGCTCCTGTGCCAAGACCGTATATGGTGAGTTTGGTCGAATCATTGGTATCATTTGTAAATCCGCAGCCGTTTTTACCCTCGAGTGAACCGGCCAGATAAATAGTCAGATTTGAATTTACATCGACGATAATTTTCGAGTCTGTATTAAGAATAATATGTCCTGTTATGTATAAGGCAACTCCGTTGGGGTCAGTGACATTAGCGATTTTGTTGGATCCCAAAGTAAGGCTGGAGTATTTGCCTGTAGTAAGGGGGCTTGCAGGATTATTTATAGCACCTTTATCTTCTGCATTTAAAAGATAATCAGGTACAGTCGGCAAAGGCAAATCATAATCTGTAGCAACTGCGTAGATGTTGTTATATGTTGCACCGGGGCCAACGACCAACGAAGGGATTCCGCCCTGGCCAAGGAGGATATCTCCATCAACAACTGCGTTGGGCTTAAGGGTAATTACGGCATTGCTATTTGGGTTATTGGTGGTCCCGATTTTAAGCGGGCGGTTATTGCACCCGATGCAATCAACTTTGCTGGCACTTCCGATATCGAGATTATTTTTTGTAAGTATGGCGTATTCATAAGCACTTTTGAGCCGCAAGTCACAGGCAAGAATTTTCGAAATCGAGGCGCTTTTTCCTGTAGCCTGAACTTTATAAACGGCTCCAACCTTACTGACAGTGTAAGAATATTTTGAATCGCTGCCTGGAATTGTGACCTCGGTTTCGGCAGGCAAAGGAGAGGTTGAGTCATTTAGCCATAGATTCATCGCATAAACAGCCTTAGTGATACCATAGTCTGCCGCGCAGCGGGCCTCAAGCTGCTGATTAGAACGAATCGAATACAGCCGGCGGGAAAAACTAATAGTCAAAAGCCCTACACCGATGATAAATAAAATTGAGGCAGTAACAATTGCCATGAGAGATATATATCCGCTTCTTTTTTGTGATAATATTCGTGACATAATACACCTCAAATTTAACATATTTATTGATTCTGAGGCACTGCTGAGGTGACAAAGGAGACATCAGAGCCGATATTGGGGTCACCTATAGTCATTTCCAGACGGATACACCTGCCGGAACCTGAAAAGTTATATTCAGCGACATTACCGCAAATTGGTACTGTGTTGATTACCTGGCTTGGAGAAATAATCCCGTATTCAAGATAAAATACAGAATTTTCGACATAGAACTTAGCGTATCTATCCGTTGCAGTCGAAGCTTCAGAATCAAAATAAAAGACCTCTACCCATCGTCCTGCCGGATCGAGCAGATACTTTTCAGATGATGCCTTTCGTATTGCTGCTTCAAACATTTTAGTTGCAACATGGCTGTCGAGCATGGTTGAACTGGTGGCTTTGGTATAAGTATCGTTCCATGCCTTTTGGCTTTCGGAAATAATGGTTCCGACCGAGAGCAGGCAAACAAGAGCGATAGATGAAGCTATCATCAGCTCAATCATTGTAATGCCGGCTCTATTTTTAAAATTTCTATTTATCATAAATATTTTATAATTATCAATGCGTTATCAGCAGCTCGGATAAAGAAAAAGAGCTTCTGCTTGAAGAGTCAGTTGTCGAGATATTTGAAGACCATGTCACTGTGACATTAAGGGTTTCGAGATTAGGGTCGGCGCCCGAAATGCCTGTGGTAATATAATACGACATAGAGGCATAATAAATTTCGTTGTTATCTGTAATAATCTTATATTTTCCGCCGCTTGAGAGCAGGTTAAAATTCAAAGGTTCATCAGGGGCGAGAGAACTGGTCGTTTCGCTGACATTAAAACCTATATAACTGTCAGCGGTTGGATTATAGGTGCTCGAGCCGCCTCCGATGCCTTTCCAGCTTTCACAAAGCTGAGAAGCAATCCGGCCGGCGGTTATCTCAATATCCGACATTCGAATGCCGAGAGTGGAGAAATAACGGTATCCTGACGTCCCGATAATAGCTATAGAAAGGACGGCGATAAATATCATTACTTCAATCAATGACATACCGCGTTTCATAAGAAGTCCCCGGGAATATGTGTAGAGGGAAAGGTTATTTTCCCTTCCCTAATAAAAGTATTGCAGATAATTACGGCATATCCAAGGTCTCGATACGCAGTTTCAATGCTATTATTAGACATTTATCTTTACTGCTTTCCCTTAAAATCTGACAAATCATCCCATCCGGAAACATTGATTGGTAATCGGCCTTTTTTAGCTGCTAATTTAGCAGCAGTAGACTATTTGTCTTTAAAGTAAATTAAAGGCTTTATTATGGGGCTTAAGATGGATTTTCGGGAAAATACCAAACAATTATGGGAATTTTAGGGTATATGAAGGCAGCTTTGTTTTATGGGAGATGAAGAGGACTAGTGAAAGGAAAGCAAAGCAGTATCAATGGACATCTATAAACAATGCGAGGTTTAGTTGAAGTATGTCCTAAAAGTGTGTATAATCAAGCACTTATCCATTATTTGGTTTAAAAGGGATGCAGAATTTAAATTCTCAGGAACAGCCCGCATTATTTAAAACTAAGGGTGGCGAACATCAGGATTCAGGCATGAAAAAGCCGCCGGAGGTTCTACATTCAGTCAGCCCGGACATATTAAATGAAAAGGTTACAGTTGAAGCTGGAAATACCGGGCCATCTGTGGTTCTGCCCGTAATTGGAGTTTCAACAGGAATTGAGGGCTGGGAGGATTACCCGCTGCTGGGAGGGATAAACGGGCCTGCCGATATTAAAAAATTGACAATGGCCCAGTTGAAGGAACTGGCATCAGAAATACGCAGGTTCATAATCGAGACAGTGGCAGATACAGGCGGGCACCTTGCAAGCAGCTTAGGTGTAGTCGAGATAATACTTGCCTTGCATTATGTGTTCGATTTCGATAAAGATAAAATTATCTGGGATGTGGGACATCAGTGCTATGCTCATAAAATAATAACGGGACGAAAAGAGGATTTTAAAAATCTTCGACGGGCCAGCGGCGTGAGCGGTTTTCCTAATCCTGAAGAAAGCGCTTATGACCAGTTTGCCGTGGGGCACGCGGGGACATCGATAGGAACAGCTATCGGGATGGCCCTGGGGGAGGCCAAACAGGGCAGGCAGGAAAAAATAGCAGCCCTTGTAGGCGACGGCAGCATCGTCAACGGCGCCAGCTTCGAATCGCTCAACAACCTCGGATTAGTTAAAAGGCAGATGCTGATTGTCCTTAACGATAATTCGATGGCAATTGACGCGACGCAGGGAGCTGTAGCGAAATATTTTTCAAAGATAAGATTGAGCCAGACATACGAAGATTTGCGCAGAACGACCAATGATATACTCGAACATATGCCCGGCGGCAAGACCGTTGAGGAAGCGATAGAAAGAATCAAAAAGAGCATTCGAATGGTTCTTCCCGCCAGCCAGTTATTCGAGAGTTTAAATGTTCCGTATTTCGGGCCTGTAGATGGTCACGATACAGGGGCTCTTGTTCAATTATTCAGGGCATTGAAGCATGTTAATCATCCCGTTCTTTTGCATTGCCATACGAAAAAGGGTATGGGTTTTATGCCCGCGGACAGTCATCCAAGCAAATATCATTCGACGGGGCCGTTTAAAATGAACGGCGATGTCGTGGAGCCAGCGGCGGAAAAGCAGGGAAGAAGCTTTACCGATGTGTTCGGAGAAGAGATTGCGAGATTAGCAGAAAAAGATAAAAGGGTTGTCGCGATAACCGGGGCCATGTGCGAGGGGACGGGACTGACAAAATTCCGTGAGAAATACCCGGACAGGTTTTATGACGTGGGTATAGCGGAAAGCGCGGCAGTCGAGATAGCCGCGGGACTGGCAAAGAGCGGTTTACGACCTGTGGTCTGCATATATTCAACTTTTTTACAAAGAAGTTTCGACCAGATATTTCAAGAAGTGTCTTTGCAGAACCTGCCTGTAATATTTTGCATAGACAGGGCAGGCGTTGTCGGAGCTGATGGTCCGACTCATCATGGTTTGATGGATATCGGATATTTGCGTATGATGCCGAACCTGGTTTTGGTGTCGCCTGCCGATGCGATTGAGATGAGAGGCGCTTTGGAATTTGCCTTAAGCGCTGACAGGGCAGTATGCGTGAGATACCCAAAGGAATCAATCGCAAGCGAGCAGATATCACAGGCGAGCACTGAACCTTTTATATTAGGAAAAAGCACAGCGGTAAGAATAAGCAATAAATCAAAAGGAATAATCGTAAGTTATGGAAGCGTTCTTATCGAGGCCATAGCAGCGGCAAAGGCCCTGGCGCAAGAGGGCCTGGATATCGATGTGATAAACGCTAGGTTTGCCGCTCCAATAGACGGCAGGATAATTGAGCAGCTCAAAACAGAAAAACCCGTTTTGACCGTAGAAGACCACGGCCTGGCATGCGGATTCGGTTCGGCGGTTTTAGAAGCGGCCGGTCAGCACAAGGGCGGTTACAAGATAAATGGAGGGGCTTTGAGGATTTTAGGGGTGCCCAAGCGTTTTATCAGGCATGATTCCCGGCAAAGGCAGCTTATGGAGTCGGGCATAAATGCCGATAAAATTGCCGAGGCTATGTATCAAATGCTCAATAAAACGCAGGACTAAATATGGCAGGCCGAACGAGGGTACTGAATCTCGCAATTTTTGGTGACCGCAGGAAGGGACATGTCGCGGAGGCGATTGCGGAATTTGCCGACTTTATCAAAGGCAAGGTAAGGACCATCGCTAATTGCGGCATAGAGGAGTGCACCCCTGAGAATTTGCGACAAGCGGATTACGCAGTTGTTTTCGGCGGCGATGGAAGCATTCTTGCGGCGGCAAGACGTTTAAGCACAAGCGGGCAAAAGGCCGCTATTCCTGTCATAGGCGTTAACCTTGGAAAGCTTGGATACCTTGCTGAATTCAATGTAGATGAGTTAAAAGATTTTTTGCCGCAATTGATTAAACGAAAAGTTAAAGTTGAAAGAAGGATGATACTTCTTTGCAGGGTGTTGAGAAAAGGCAAAGAATGTTTCAGTTCTTCAGCTATAAATGATGTTTTTATAACGGCCGGTCCTCCTTTTAGGATGATAGAGCTTAAAATGTTTGTTGACGGCCATCATGTCGGAGACTGCGTCAGCGATGGTATTGTGGTATCGACTCCGACAGGTTCAACGGCCTACAACTTATCTGCAGGCGGACCTGTGTTATCACAAAAAATGGAAGGAATAGTGATTACGCCGATATGCCCGCATAGCCTCAATTTCAGGCCTATTGTGATAAGCGCCGATAGTGTAGTCGAGCTTCGCGGCCAACGTTTGAACGAAGGGACAACTATTTCGGTAGATGGGCAGGTTTTGCTCGAAATGGATATTAATGATACAGTGCAGTTGAGCAGGCATAAGAAGGATTTTCTTGTTGTTAATAATCCGCTTCGCAGCGAATATGATACGCTTTCTACGAAACTTGGATGGGCGGAAAGACCGAAATATCATGGAGTCTAACGTGTTCAAGGCCATTTTGTGAACAGATAAAATTAAGTCAGGTATTTAATAATATGCGAATTTGTGCAAACTATGCGGTTATATTGACGATTCTGGTTTTCTGTGATATCGCGCTTTGCCTTGAAAACACATCAGTAGTCAATCCTGTGGGCTCCGGGACAACACCGCCAAGTTCATCAAAGTCGGGATTAATCCCGACGGCAAATCCCGTTGATGCCAGCGGCAATCTTGTGGTTACAGGCAATGTCGCAAATGGGATGCAATTTCGAGGCGTAGTGCCATACAACAGTCCAACAAATTTTTATTCATCGCCGGGTTCGGTCAGGCATACCTCAGCAGGGATGGACTCATTTTTAAAAGATTCAGCCGGTTCGCAAAATTTCAATCAGTCGTCCAATTCCGGCGGATTAACACCTTTTTATTCGCCAAGCTGGACAGTTACTACAATGCAGCCCTCAGGAGTGATTAGCGGCCCGGCAGGCAGCACGTATAATGATTCGTTTGCGGGCACGGGACTACCCAACGCAAAGACAGGTTATTACCGGTATACAAATAACTCTCAAATCAGCAAAAGACCTTTATCGTTAACTCAGGAAGATTTAGAGAAACTTGTTGAAAGTGACATTACAAGCAATCCCGTCACAGACCAAACAGCTAATCAGGCCCAGAAAAGTTTTTGGCGGGATAAAGGGGTAAAGCTTGAGAGAAAAACTGAGACCTTAGATTTTACAAGCAAGCCCGAACTTGTGAAGGAAGATCAGACGACTCTCGAAATGCTGCTTGGCGGAAAAACACAGAAGATAAACGAAAAGCAGGACACTTTTAAAAACGAGCGGTCAGAAGGGGATTCAATTGATGTATATGACAGAATGAAGATTAGTTTCGGAAAGCTCAGCGATTTAAGTTCAAACAAGATGGATTTGGACAAGCAAGGCGATGCTGTTAAAAAGAAGGACGCCAATGAGTCCGCGATTTCACAGCCAGGTGTAACGAATGAGGAATTTGCAAAGGCTTATAAAAGTTTCGTTGCCTTTAGTGGTGATAAATTTAATCGTCATATGAAGGCGGCTGAGAGTTTCATGAAACAGGGAAGATTTTATCGTGCCGCTGACGCATATACACTTGCTTCAATTTATAAACCGGAAGACCCGCTGGGATATGCAGGCAAAAGCCTGGCATTATTTGGGTCAGGTGAATACCTCAGCAGCGCGTTATTTCTGGCGCGTGCCCTGGAGATTTTTCCTGAGTACTCAAAATTAAAGGTGGACCTTGGCGCAATGATAGGCGACAAGGACACAGTTGAAAACAGGATATTGGAAGCGCGCGAGTGGATGGAAAGGAGCGATTCGGGCGAGCTGGAGTTCTTACTTAGCTACATTTATTATCAGATGGACCGTATGGAATTCGCGAGGCAATCAATCGAGAAGGCCGCCGCAAAGATGCCGGATTCACCCGCGGTTATGACGATGAAAAAGACAATTGACGAGCGGATATCTAAGCTCTAAATTTTAGCACTTCACTTCACAATACACCTCTTGTATCATTTAAGTATGGAAAATGACTTTTTGAATATGGAAGATATTTTTGGAGATCAGGGAGCCGTTGCAGGTGCATTCGAAGGCTATGAGAAGCGTCAGCAGCAAATCACAATGGCCTCGGCCGTGCAGCAGGCATTATCTTCTCGCAGGCATTTAGCTGTCGAAGCAGGGACAGGAGTCGGAAAGAGTTTGAGCTATCTGGTGCCTGCTATAGAAAAGGCAATTCTCGGGAAAAACCGGACAGTAATCAGCACATTTACAATCGCTTTGCAGGAACAACTGGTCAATAAGGATATTCCATCCCTGAATCGATGTCTGCCATGGGCTTTTAAAACGGTGCTGGCCAAAGGAAAATCTAATTATCTATGCAAGCGCCGGCTGGAATTTGCGCTGCGAAGACAGATGGGGCTTTTCGATAAATTCGGTCATTTGTTAAATGAGGTAAATAACTGGGCAGAAAAAACTAAAGACGGTTCGCTTAGTGATTTACCATATATTCCGGATGGAAGGGTCTGGGATGCCGTTAAGGCCGAACATGGAAATTGCCGCGGGAGAAGATGCGGCCATTTCGCGAGCTGTTTTTACCAGAGGGCCAAACGTGAGCTTGAAAACGCAAATGTCATTGTCACTAACCACGCGTTATTATTCAGTGACCTTGCGATGCGTGAGGAGGAATTTTCGATACTTCCTGAATATAAATGGGTGATTATCGATGAGGCTCATAATATTGAAAGGGTGGCGGAGGAGCATTTCGGGATTGAGATAAATAGCGGGTCTGTTCGTTTTTTACTGGATAGCCTTTATAATCCGCGGACGCATAAAGGATTGCTCGTTTATACCGAGGGAGGGAAATTAACAAATTCTGTTGTAGAGGCAATGGAAGCGTCGAAGGAATTTTTCAAAAACGTTAGTCAATGGCATCAGCGCCATTACCAGCAGACTAACGGCAGATGCTATAAAAATTTCGTTGAGGACAATTTGTCATCTAAAATTAAGGAACTGCGCACGGGATTAGCAGGTTTGGCAAAGCAGTCAAAGGACGAGGATGAACGTTTTGAGTTGATGAGATATGTCGATAAATGTTCGGCTTTGATACAGGATTTAGAGATTTTTTTGCCGCAGGCCAAAGATGATTATGTTTACTGGGTTGAAGTTAGTGACAACATCCGTGAGTCAGTTTATCTGAGAAGCTCGCCATTGAATGTCGGCCCTGATGTGAAGAGGTGCTTATTCGATAAATTCGAATCTGTAGTGATGACAAGCGCGACATTGAGCAGCGGAGGATCCTCCTTCGCTAAAGCTTCCGACTTCGCCCAAAGGGCTACGCCGGACAGGACGGAGGGCAAGCAGAAGATGGAAAAACGGGGGCAAGATGCTCGCGACACGGGGTTTGACTTTTTTGCCGCAAGGTTGGGATTAGATAATTATGAAGGGTTAAAGCTGGGTTCGCCTTTTGATTATCAAAAACAGGTGACAGTCTATATTGAAAGCGAGCTGCCTGAGCCCAATAATGAAAAATTTGTTCAATCGGCTTGTGAAAGGATAAAGAAATATATCCTGCAGACGAAGGGCCGGGCTTTTGTTCTTTTTACAAGCTATAAAATGCTGCGGGATTTCGCGGAGAAGTTGAAGGATTGGTTTAAAGATAATGACATAGAACTGCTTGAACAGGGAGTGGGGCTGGATAGATTTTCTCTATTGAAGAGATTCAAGACGGACGGGAGGTTTGTCTTGTTCGGGACAGACAGCTTCTGGCAGGGAGTCGATGTGGCGGGTGAAGCGCTTTCGAATGTGATAATTGTGCGCTTGCCGTTTGCCGTGCCGGATACGCCGCTGTTGGCGGGACGAATGGATAAAATTAAAGAAGAAGGCGGCAACCCTTTCGTAGAGTATCAATTGCCGATGGCGATAATAAAATTTAAGCAAGGCTTCGGCCGATTGATTCGTACAAAGACCGATACCGGCATCATTGTAATCCTTGATTCACGCATATTGAGCAAATCTTACGGGAAGAATTTTCTCGCCTCGATTCCGAAATGCAAAACAGAAATCGTCACTCGTGACTCGTGACTCGTTACTCATTCGGCAGAACAAGGGAATTCAAAGTTTTTCAACTTTGGTTATTGTATCTTCCACGCATTTTTTAAGAAGCATTAACCTGCGGCTTACCTCTAACGGCCGGCCGGCAACTCTCGATAATTCAGACAGGCCAAAAAGAAAAGAATCCAGGTCCAGATGTATTTCTTTAAGAATGCTGTTGTAATTTTTCCCTTTATTGAGTTCCAAACAGGGAAGATTTTCAGCCAGCTTAATACCTGCATCATCCTCGACTCCACAATTATTGAAACTGATTGTTCCAATGCTCATTATTTATCTCCTAAATAATGAATTGTGGAAAGCGCGCAAGATTATCGCCAAAAATGCGGCGGATAATTATGCTTTTTCCTCATTTTTAAATTTTCAACATGTCCTTTGCCTCCACCAAAAGACGATATTAAGTGTATCTTCTATAATGAAAAGGTCAATAAGAAAAAAGGAAGTTTTGTAATAATTATAGCAAAGTCCCAGATTATCAATATTTGCCGTAAATTCGGGTGGTTTCGACCATTGCAAAAAGGTTTTCATCCGGAGTGTCGCGGCCGCACTGGTCACCTGTCGAGAGAATAAATCGGCCATCTTCTGCGGCATCATCAATCGCCTTTTTGCTGGCGGCAATCACATCATCAGGCGTGCCGTAAAGCATCGTTTCAGTGGTATGGAGATTTCCTTTTAAGGTCAGCTTTTTTCCATAAAGCTTTTTTATTTCGGCCAGATTGCAATCGCCCATAGGGGGAATTTCGAGAGGGTCAATGACAGTTAAATTGGTTTCTTCTGCCATGATTTTGATGAGTGCTTTTTCCGGGCCGCAGGAATGAATGTGGGTGGGAATACCCGCAGATGAGGCAAGCTCAATGGCACGATTGACCGCAGGAAAGGCAAGCTGACGAAAAATATCTACAGTCTGAAACACGAGTGTCCCCGAGCCGCCGACACAGAGGAAATCAGGCTTTTCGGACATCAACATAATATTTGAGAATCTTTTTTCTACACGCTCGATGAGTGTATCGCGCCAGTAATCGTGAAGTTCCGGATGGTCATAGTAATCATAAATATCCTGCTCGTTGGAAAGAATCGCAGAGCAGGCAAGAAATACGCCGACAAGGCCCTGGTCGCCCATAAGCTGTTTTACCTTTGCCAATCCTGTCGGGCCATTATCGACAGGTTTTACATTTTCAAGCGGCTCGTAATACTCAGGGATATCGGGCAGATTGATTTTCGAGGGCGGTATCCATTCGGTAGGCGGATCCCCGACATAATAGACGCAGACGCGGGATTCCCAGATACGCTTGTGATTTTCAAGATATGAACGCTGAACGACAATCCGTTCGGCATTTTTAAAGACGATGAATCGCTGCCACTGGCTATCGGGTACGATTTGCTTTTTTTGTTCAGGGGTGGCGGGTAAATGTTCCCAGGGGAGTCGAATCGGGTCATCGGGAAAGGAAAGCCAGAAATAGCCATCCATAAGAGAATCGATATTGAAGCGTTTTGCTGCATCGATATATGCCTGCCAGATTGGA
>CAYSKP010000011.1:0-4937 GCA_964431645.1 uncultured Pirellulales bacterium | reverse complement strand
TAAAAAACGTCGAAAGGATTGTCATTCTAAAAAACGGCAGGATAAGCGGGCACGGCAGCCCGCTCGAACTGCTCGAAAAAGATAATTTTTATTCGAGAATCGCCCGCTAATCACAACTAAACACATTATTTGTAAGCAATTTTCTTATCAGCATTAATAGATAAACTGCTATAATCTCATCCTTGATGAAGCGAGATTAAAAATCAGCATATTAAACGCATAAGAATTTTAAAGAGAGATAAATATGATTTGGATTATATTTATTTGCCTGATATTGACGATGCTTATGCTCGACTTGGGAGTTTTTCATCGCAAAGCACATGAAGTAACGATGAAGGAGGCCCTTATCTGGTCGGCAATCTGGATTACGCTGGGTCTGTCTTTTACCATATTTATATATTTCGGATACGAACATCGATGGCTGGGCCTTGGAGTTTCTGCTGATCCGATCGATGGCGCAATAAACGACGGTTCTGATGCGGCGATAAAATATCTGACGGGCTACGTAGTCGAGGAATCATTGAGCGTTGATAATATATTCGTAATGGCAATGATTTTCAATTTTTTCGCTGTGCCCGCGATCTATCGGCATCGGGTTTTATTCTGGGGTATTATCGGGGCGATTGTGCTGCGAGGCGTGATGATAACAGTAGGTGTAAAATTAATCGCGGAATTTCACTGGATTCTCTACATTTTCGGCGCATTTCTCGTTTTTACCGGCATAAAAATGCTCTTGGCAAGGCAAGAACAGACAGACCCGAACAAAAATATCTTAGTGAAAGCGGCCAAAAGGATTTTCCCTGTAACATCTAAATTCCATGGTGAGCATTTCTTTGTGCGTGCCGGAGAGCCCGGTTCCTATGAAAGTGAGCAGCCCGGACAAAAGGCCGAACGTGATGAACATGTTGAACAGGTGAAAAAAGGGACGCTCATGATGACGCCTCTTGCGTTGGTATTAATTGTGGTTGAAACAACAGATGTGATTTTTGCAATTGATTCGATACCTGCGATATTCGCGATAACCGCGGACCCATTTCTTATTTTTACGAGCAACGTTTTGGCGATACTGGGCCTGAGGTCGCTGTATTTTGCCCTGGCCGGACTTATAAAGAAGTTCAGGTATCTTAAAGTTTCACTTTCGATAATACTGGTATTAATCGGAGTGAAAATGCTTGCTGCCGAGTGGGTGAAGGAAATTTTCGGAAAGCATTTCCATTATATTTTGCTGGCCATTATATTGGTTATACTGGCTATAGGCATATTCGCGTCTTTTCTTTTCAGCAGGCAAGAAAAAGAAAATTTCAGGCAATAAGCGGATTTAGGCATATCAAAAAAATGAATCACTTGATGATTATGTCGTAAGCGTATATATAGATGGGAAGAAATAATTGAAGTATCATGGGAAACAGTTCAGATGCGCATTGGTTTAGGACAATTTGACGCTGTAGTTGGAGACCTCGAAGGCAATGCCGAAAGGATGCGGCAGATTTATGCGCAGGCAAAAGAAAAGGGAGTAAATCTTCTGGTATTTCCCGAACTTGCGCTTTGCGGGTATCCGCCGGAGGATTTGCTCTTAAAGAGGCATTTTTTGGAAGATAACCGCAAGGTTATAACAGAGCTTGCCAAATCGTGTCCTGATATAACGATACTTACAGGATTTGCCGATTACAGCCGGGGTAAAACTTTCAATACGGCAGGCGTCCTGCAAAAGGGAAAGATTACTAATGTTTACCGCAAAGGCCTTTTGCCCAATGAAGGTGTTTTCGATGAGCAGAGGTATTTCGAGGCAGGCAATAAGCCGATGATAGTCAAATTGGACGGGCTAAATATAGCTATAACTATTTGCAGGGACATTTGGGATATAGAATGGCTTGGGAAATTTTTAAAAAATGAAGGCCAAATCGATTTACTGCTCAATATTTCGGCATCGCCATTTCATCTTGGAAAGATACGCAGAAGACAGGAAATAGTAGGCCAGTGCGCAGAGACGTTTAAGTGCCCGGTGGGCTACTGCAACCTTGTCGGGGGACAGGATGAGCTTGTCTTTGACGGCCGAAGCATGTTTGCCGATAAATCGGGAAAAATCGCCGCGATGGCAAAGGGGTTCGAGGATGATTTGCTTATAGCGGATATTACAAAGAACAGTAATGAAATAAAAATCGAGGCCCAAAGCAATGCTAAAGAACTTGGATTGCTGGAGGAGGCATATCAGGCCCTTGTGCTGGGGACAAGGGATTATGTCCGCAAGAACGGATTCAATAAGGTGCTCATAGGAATGAGCGGAGGAATTGATTCATCGCTAACGGCGGTGATTGCCGCTGATGCGCTTGGCACTGAGAATGTAATCGGGATTACAATGCCTTCGAAATTCAATTGCGCCGAGACGATAAGCGATGCCGAGATATGCGCCAAAAATCTTGGGATAAAATTTATGTGTATCCCGATTGGCGATGTTCTGGAGCAATTTAACGGTTCACTGGAAAAAGTCGACGGGTGGGATTGCAAGGGGTTTGCATATGAAAATCTGCAGGCAAGAATCAGGGGCACAATACTTATGTCGATGAGTAATCAGCTTTGCGCCCTTGTATTGACGACGGGAAATAAAAGCGAAATAGCCGTAGGATATACGACACTTTACGGGGACACCGCGGGCGGCTTTTCGGTAATAAAAGATGTATTTAAAACAATGGTTTACAATCTGGCCAACTATATAAATGAGATAAAGGGGCGCCAAATCATACCTAAAAGCGTTATCGAGCGCGTGCCGACCGCGGAACTGCGTCTCAATCAAAAAGACAGCGATACCCTGCCTGAGTATGATTTATTAGACAAGATTTTAAAGGGGTACGTCGAGGAGGATAAATCGGCCCGGCAGCTAATCGAAGAGGGATTGCCCAAAGAGGCCGTCAACAGGGTCATCTGGATGGTTGACCGCAATGAATACAAGAGGAGACAATCTCCGCCGGGAGTTAAAATTACTCATAAGGCGTTTGGAAGGGACAGGCGTCTTCCGATTACAAACCGCTACAATCACACTAACGGCAATTAGCTTCTAAGGTGCTTTACGGGGTACAAGCGCATTTGCATTGAGCTTACTTACAATTGCCCGGGCGAACTGGACGGCGGCTGAAGAATCATTGGCCGTAATAATTGAACCATCTGTTTCGACGGATGCGCCGGTGAATTGCGCTCCTTGTTTTTTCAATTGTTCACGCTGCTGAAAAATACATGTCGCGCGTATTCCCCGCAGGATTCCGGCATTTGCGAGAATCATCGGGGCAGAACTGATTGCACCGATAATTTTATTCGTCGCGGAGGCCTCTTTTACAAGATTGAGGACAGCGGGATTATTAAAATAATCGACAGCGCCTGGACCGCCTATTAAAATAAGGGCATCGTAATCTTTGATATTAATTCTATCGATAGTTATTTCAGAGCCGGCAATGCCGCCAAATGCCCCCTGAAGGGCGCCGATTTTTGAACTTGCAACCACATCTACTATGCCCGAATCATTAAAAATCCTCTGAATATCCAAAAGCTCGCTATCGGCAAACTGGAAGGGAGGCACTACGATGATTGCTTTTTTACTTGATTTATCGGTGACTTTAGTTTCATCTTGAGATGTTTGCGGGACAAAAGGATACCCAATCGAAAGAATTATCACAGGCTCGTAATCGCTGCGCATTTCGCATAATTTTGCGACATTTCTAATTTCAAATTTTTCGACATGCATCGCTGCCAGGCCAAGCGATACCGCCTGGAGATGGATATTTTCAGATATAAAGCCCGCCTCTAAAAAAAGCAGTTTAGGTGCCTTATTTCCATATTCGGCTGCAAGTTTACGCGAAGAGCCGGCTATAACGATATCACATGCGGCATCCTCAACAGGTCCCAGGCCGAAGGATGCGGCTGAAAGCTGCTTTCGAAGGTCGGCCGATGAAATCACTTTAAGTGAATGACTTTCGGGAATATAGACAGATAACCCATCGCTGGTAAAAAAATAAAGCTCAATCGGATGTATGTCGCCGGGGGACGGCGCGGTACGAATATTTTGAGCACGGTCGATTATACCCTGGCCTGCCCAGGCAAGCTGGCCTATTTGCCCGCTGCTTAGCTGCTTATCGGCAAATTGAGCAGTGCTTCGCCTGTTATTCAAGACTGCCTCAAGGCTGAGTTTGCCGGTTTTATTCGGCTCGGGAAGCTGTATGGTTTTTATTTCGTCACCAGTTCGCGGGCGTCTTGGAGATTGGGCCAAACCATCCGAAGCAAATATGTACAGCGCAGTCATACAGCAAACGAATCTAAATATTCGCACAGATTTAAAAGTATTATCAGATTTCATAAGCCATCCTTCAATATTTGCTGTCCGCTCCGTTATGGGATTTTGAAAGCATTACTCTGTCCCTAAAATAATTAATGAATGAAAAACTATAATCTATTATTATACACTCACTGATAATGAGCAAAAACCAATAAAATATTAAATGAAGCCGATAATGATACAAAGACAAAAATTAACGATTATATTTTTAATAATTTACTGGATAGGATTTGGTATTCTTGCACATATCCCCGTACCTGAAATTGTTTATCAGGCAAGGGTATCGGATAAATGGCTGCATTTTCTGGCGTATTTGGGTTTAACCTTTCTTTTATGGTTTTCGATTAAGCCCCAAGAGAAAGTGCGATTAGGCAGTCTGCCAGTTTGGATAATTTTCCTGATTTTGGTTATTTACGGCGGACTTGATGAATTAACACAGCCGTATTTCGGCAGGATGAAGGATTTTTCTGATTTTATTGCTAATCTTAGCGGAGTAGTTACAGGGCTGCTGGTTTTGGGTTTTTTGACTTTTTGGCCTGCACTTTTGACTGTTTGGGCCATAATGATTTTCGGAGCGGCCGTGCTCATAAAGGCAGATTTTTCTAAAGTTGCCCCA
>CAYSKP010000010.1:0-1982 GCA_964431645.1 uncultured Pirellulales bacterium | reverse complement strand
GTTACAACCCGGCAGTTTGAAGCTTGCAATTCGCGTCTGCCAGGGCGCAGTCGCACGCTAGCAATACCGGGAAGCGCCTCGACAGACTGGTTGGTTACCATATATGTATTGATTTTGAAAATTTCCCCCGCGAATGATGTTGATACCTCATAAAATATTATAAACTGCCCTACTGCATAGGCATCAATCTTCGGGAAAAGAACTGTCAGGCAAGGCCGGTTGTCAAACATCAGGGCATATTCCGTTGCCTTTTTCTCACAGTTTAGCAAATCGCCCATATCTTTTTTGGCAAGATAAGCAAGCTCCGGCGCTGTTTTGGATGGCGAAGGCATTTTGAGTTTGCGGCCATGATTTTCTACTTCGAGGAATGTGAAAATCTTGTCGTTTGGCCCTTCACGATATAACTGAACTTGTGAATGCTGATCGGTTGTTCCAAGGGCTTTTACCGGTGTCGGCCCGACAAATACTTCTTGTCCATCAAGGGTATTTCTCTTTCCAAGTGACTCAGCCCAAAGCTGGCGGAACCAGTCAGACAAACCATAAAGCGCATAACTGTATGGCATCATCACTGATATTCTTTTGCCGCGATTATAAAAATGGCATTGAATAGCGGCGTTTATCGCGGCCGGATTCTTGTAAAAATCAGGATTGATTACGCGGCCCAGCATGTCACGCGCCCCAGCCAGTAACTGGTCGATATTAATGCCGCACATCGCGGCGCTGAAAAGCCCCACCGCCGAAAGAACGCTGAATCGCCCGCCTACGCCATCTGGAACTTCCAAAGTATGCAGTCCATTTTCATCGGCGATTTTCCTGAGTGTCCCTTTTTTAGCGTCTGTTGTGGCAATTACCCGGTCTTTGAGTTTCTCTTTTCCGAAACGTGTTTCAATGATTTTTTGAACAATCGCAAATTGCGAAGCGGTTTCGGCTGTCTGACCCGATTTACTTATGACGTTGAAAACCGTTTTACCAAGCTGCGGACCAATGTAATCCAGAAACGAGCCGAATTGTGCGGGGTCAACGTTATCGAAAACGAAAAGCCTCGGATGTTTGCGTGTGCGGTTTTCAAGATTGTATGTATATGGATTTAACGCCGTCTGTAACGCGATATTACCCAGTGCCGAACCGCCTATGCCGAGGATTACGAGGTTTTCGCATTTCGGCTTGAATATTTTGACCATTTTCTTAACGTCATTGGCGATTTGCGGATTATTTGGCAGCAGCCCAAAACGTGAGTCGCCTGTGACAATTTCTTCTTTTATTTTCGGTATGAGAGACGCCGTCTGCCTTCCTAATTCTGCGAATTGATCTTTTGTTATGCCGTGTTCCGGGCCGATTAAATCAGCCATTACGTTTTTATAATAGAACTGTATTTCTTTATTAGCCATATATTTTCCTTTCGCTTTCCGACAATAATCAAAAGGATAAGTTTAGTGATTCCGGCGTAAATTTCAACAAAAATGTCTCGATATCAAAATGAGATTATAGGCAAAAACCTTATCACATTACCCCGCAGCTTTTCTGGATTTTGTCACATATACTATTGACTCTTTGAAAGTCGTCTTGTCTAATATCGCGGCTTTAAGTGAAAAATCGTGTTAGAGATAGTTCGAGGAAAATTATAATTGCCTTAGTCTCCGATTTCGCTGCGCTTTTACTTTTCTGCCCCGGTGCGGCAATAGCATGAAGGATAAGTTAATAGTTCTGGAAGGATAAAAATGCGTGTATTATTCCTCCTGATGATATTCGCAGGATTCATCTGGCTGATTTGCTATTCCTTTTACTCTCTTGGCAGGAAGGATGCAACCAGGGGCCAAAAACAAAGGGATGATGCGTCCGAAACAAGGCGAAAGAAGGTCGAGTCCTTTGTTATAGAAAATGAAAATAACAGCAATAGCAGCAAAGATAAAAAGTAAACCTCTTACCGCAGGCTCTGCGGAGATATTTCGGATTCAGGCGTTTAATAACCCGGAACAGGATAA
>CAYSKP010000009.1:0-4483 GCA_964431645.1 uncultured Pirellulales bacterium | reverse complement strand
AACGCAGCAACTACGACACCGACCTTTTCATTCCCATAATCAATCAGCTCGAGCAAATTTCCGGCAAAAATTTCACCTCTCAGCTCGGAAATAAAACCGATAACGCATTTCGTGTTATTGCCGATCACATTCGCGCACTTTCAATGGCCATAACCGATGGCGCAACTCCCTCCAACGAAGGCCGCGGCTATGTTATCCGCAGAATCCTTCGCCGTGCCTTCCGCTTCGGCAGAGAACTTGGCCTTCATGACCCGTTTTTATTCAAGCTTGTCCCCGCGGTCGATGATTGCCTCGGCGACGCCTTCCCGGAAATAAAAACTCGTATAGAATACGTCTCGACCGTAATCGAATCCGAAGAGGCAAGCTTCGGCCGAACCCTCGATAGGGGCCTCGAAATATTTACCGGTGCCGCCGATAAGGCAAGCCAGACCAAAGAAAAAATAATCTCCGGCAGCGATGCCTTTCAGCTTTACGATACCTTTGGCTTTCCTGTAGACCTGACTCAATTAATGGCACAAGAACGCGGCCTAAAAGTCGATATCACCGGCTTTGATAAGCTTATGGCCGAGCAGCGCAGCCGCGCCCGGGCCGCACAAAAAGGCGCCCAAACCATTACCGTTGCTTCAGAGACCGAACTGCCTGTTACTGCGGACCATTTTAAATATACATCCGATAAATGCGATGCCGCTATCTTGGGCTTCATTGAAAACGGCGCATTCGTCGACTCGGGCGAAATCGTCGCGCCCGAAGAATCCGCAATCGTCCTCGATAAAACCTGCTTCTACGCCGAAATGGGCGGCCAGGTCGGCGACTCCGGCCTCATACAATCGAACACAGCCAAATTCGCCGTCAGCGAAACAACCAAAATCGCTGATTGCGTCATTCACAAGGGCCGCATGCTCGAGGGGACATTAACCGCCGGTGATAAAGTAATCGCCGAAGTCGGCCCCGATCGCGATGCCACAAAGAAAAATCATACCGCCACGCATCTCTTGCAATGGGCCCTTCGTCAGGTCCTCGGCGGCTCAGTCGCCCAGCAGGGAAGCCTCGTCTCGCCCGATTATCTCCGCTTCGATTTCACCTATCCAAAATCGCTGACCGATGACCAGTCAAAACAGGTTGAATCGCTCGTCCGTGATAAAATCGCCGAAGACATGCCCGTCACATGCGCTAGTATGCCGCGTAAACAGGCCGATAAGCTCGGCGCAATGGCCCTCTTTGGTGAAAAATACGGCGAAGATGTCCGAGTCGTCGCGATTGGCGCCCCCGGACATGACGCAATTACCGAGGCCTTCAGCAAGGAATTTTGCGGCGGCACACACGTCGACCGAACCAGCGTTATCGGCGGATTTAAAATCATAAAAGAAGAAAGCATCTCCGCCGGCGTCCGCAGAATCACCGCATATACCGGACGCGGTCTTGCCAAATACCTCGAACAAAGATGTGATATCGTCGATGACTTGGCTGGACTGCTCAAAATATCCGCCGCAGGCCTTATCGATAAAGTCACTAACCTGCTTGCCGAAAATAAACGGCTCGCCAAGGAATTAAAGTCCCCCTCACGCCAGGCCGCATCCGACGCTCTCGCGGAGGCAAAAAATCTTTTAGAAAAATGTGAAAAGATGGGTGACATATCGGTAATCACAGGCAAGCTCTCACCAACAACTGCCGAGCAGGCACGCGGAGCCATTGATATGCTCAAAACCAAAGCCCCGTCAGCCGTAATCGTCCTTGGATTTGCTGAAGGCGATAAGGCAATATTATTGGCTGCTGTAACCGATGACCTTACCAAAAAAATCGGCGCAGGTGATATCCTCAAACAGATATCGCCCATTATTGAAGGCGGCGGCGGCGGCAGGCCTAATATGGCTCAGGCAGGCGGCAAAAAAATTGATAAGCTCGATGATGCAATCGCAAAGGCCGCCGAAATCATAAAAACAAAATTATAATTTTAGCTCTTAAGGATTTCGGCAATGGAGGGTATTTCGCCGAACCAAAGCGCTCCTGATTCTGAGAAGCTGCGTAGCGCTGTCGAAAAATTGAAACAGGAGGTCTTCAAGCCCGAACCTCTTCCCAAAAGAACCCTGCCCTGGTTTATCGATATATTTTTATATCCGTTCAGCCTCTCCGGAATAATTAATCTGGTAATTTTTATAGTTACACCGCTTCTGATTAAGTTTGTCATTCTCGGCTTCCTCGACCTTTTTAGCGGATTCATGACCCTGATTTTTTATTTACTGTTTCTCGGCTATTTTTTTTATTACATCGGTTATTGTGTATTCGACAGCTCAAAAGGAGGTCTGCGTGCCCCGGATATAAACCTTTATGATCTTCCCGATAAAACTGAGTTCTGCTCCCAGGTATTTCTTATAATTGGCGCAGTGGCTGTTTGCCTCTTTCCGGCAATCGTATATTATATTGGCGTTCAGCATGGGGACCTTGTTTTCTGGATACTTGCCGCGCTCGGCATTTTTTTTCTTCCAATGGTTATGCTGATGGCCGTTTTATTTGATTCAGTCAATGCCCTCAATCCCTTTGTCATAATTTCATCAATAGCCAAAACCTTTATGCCCTATTGCGGCTTCGTTTTAATCTTTTTTGTGTTTACCGGATTTGTTTTGAGCCCCCTCATTTTGCATTTACCCACGCCTAACTCTCTGGTTGGCGGTCTCTCTTACGTCTCTTCACTTATGTATTATCTTCTGGGCACGGGTCTTTTCGCTTATAAGCTCGCCTTTATTTATTTGGCTTTTATTTCATCGCATCTTCTGGGCAGGTTTTATCTGAAATATAAAAATATACTCGACTGGGGAATTTAGTTATAATATGAGCAACGGTAATTTAAAAAACAACCATCCCGACAATCCAATCAGTTTTAACTGCGGCTTCTGCGGCAGGCAGATTATTGTCACGGCAATTCACGCCGGTAAAAAAGGCAAATGCCCCCGGTGTAATAAAATTATTATTGTCCCGCTTCCTGCTCCTATGTCTCCAACATCTAAACCGGTTCAGCAGCCGGATTTAGAGCTTCTTCTCCAGCCCATTCCCCTTCAACAAAAATCACCTGCCGACCAGCCCAAAGATCAGCAATATGAATTGCTGCGGCAAACTGCAGGCATCGAAACCGAGGCGCCTCCCCCTAAAAGAAGTCTGCCATGGCTTCTCGATATTTTTTTATATCCAGCAAATTTCCAGGGCATGATTTTCATGATTATCGCAGTGATAATCCCATTGATATTACAGCTTATTTCGATTGTATTGTGCTTCCTCGGATTTATTTTCTCGCTTTATGAATTAATTATAGCAGTATACGTTTATTGGTTCCTCGCTCATTGCGTCCGCGATAGTGCCGCAGGCGGCCTGCGCGCCCCGGAAACTATAACCGAAAACCCCGATTTGTGGGAAATGGCCTGGCAGATTTTCGAATTGTTCACCTGCCTTGCTGTATGTGTCTTGCCTGCGATGATTTATTATTTATGTACAGAAAAAAAAGACACAATTTTTTGGTCGCTTACCGGCTTCGGAGCATTTTTGTACCCGATGTTGCTTTTAGCTGTGGTAATGTTCGATTCGATTAATGCCTTAAATCCATTAATAATCATACCTTCAATATTCATCCGTTTCTTTCAATATTGCGGCCTGGTAATCATCCTTAGTGCGCTAATCTTCTTGTATCTTCATTTATATATGCTTCTGCCAAAAACCTTCTTTCTAAGAATGTTTATGTCCCCTTTAATCCAAATGATGGAGCTTTATCTCTTAATGATTGCAATGCATCTGATTGGCCGTTTTTATTTCAAATACCAGCACAAACTCAATTGGGATGTCTAATTAGAAACGCCATTCCGAGCGAGCGCATCGAGTCGAGGAATCTCTTTAAAAATTGTCATTCCCGCGGAGGCGGGAATCCATTTTGAATTATTAAAATTAGTTTTTATTTTGCTTGGCGGATCCGAACACTTCTGGCGTGAGCATCAAGCCCCTCCGCCTCGGCTAATCGGGTTATATCATCAGAGGCTTTTGCCAGCCTCTTTTTATCGTATTCAATAATGCTCGTCGATTTTATAAAATCATTTGCGCTTAGTGCACTGAAGAATCTCGCGCTTGTCCCTGTCGGCAGGGTGTGGCTTGGTCCCGCCCAGTAATCCCCGGCGGCAACTGGTGAATAATCCCCGATAAAAATCGCACCCGCATTTTTTATCTTTGCCGCAATATGCCTGCTCTTTTTTCCGCACTGTATCTCCAGATGCTCGGCCGCAAAAATATCTGCCCACTGCGGAATCTCCTGCATTGTCTCAAATACAACAATTGCGCTGAATTTCAAAAGGCATTCGATTGTCTCTTTTGACCTGCTTAACTCTTTTGTCTGCCGTTCGAGCTCTATCAAAACCTCATTTGCTAATTTTTCAGAGTCTGTGAATAATACCGCCGAGCCCGGATTGTGCTCCGCCTGGCTGAGCATATCGGCAGCGACCCACGCCGG
>CAYSKP010000008.1:0-8855 GCA_964431645.1 uncultured Pirellulales bacterium | reverse complement strand
AATGGCAAGCCGTATCCCTAAAACCCCTGTCTATTATCACATCTTCGATATACTGTTTCTCAATGGCAAAAATTTAATGAATAGAACCTATGAACAACGGCGTAAAGCCCTCGAATCTCTCAGAATTCAGCATCCTTTCTGCAAAGTCCCCCCAAGCTATCGCGGCGATCCCGAAATAGTTGTAGAGTTGGCCAAACAGTTTAAACTGGAAGGCCTGCTTTGCAAAAAAATTGACAGCCCCTATGTCCCCGGCAGACGCACCGATAACTGGATAAAGGTAAAATATATAAACTCAAGAGAATTTGTCATAGGCGGCTTCAAATACGGCAAATCCCAGCACGATAGAATCAGGTCTCTGCAGTTAGGCGCCTATGATAATAAAATGGTTCTGCATTTTGTCGGCGCTGCGGGAACCGGCTTTTCACAGCAGGACCATGAAATACTGTTAAAACATCTTGAAGCTGTAAAAGTAAAAGAATCGACTTTTCAGGAAAAAACAGACCGGGAGGTAATTTTCACAAAACCGATATATATCGCTCAAATTGAATATCGAAGATGGCCCAAAAACGGTCTTATTCAGCAGGCAGCCTACAAGGGATTGCGAACCGATAAACATCCTGCGGAAATAAAATTGAAAGAGTAATAATATGCCAGGCGCTAAAATATGGACAGGGACATTGAGTTTTGTGCTGGTCTCAATACCGGTAGAACTGGTATCGGCCCTCCGCTACAATTACATTTCTTTCCGTATGATGCATAAAAAAGATAATGCGTTTCTCGAAAGGCGGATGTTTTGTCCAAAACATGAGAAATATGTCCCTTACGAGCACGTAATTAATGGTTATGAAGTAGAAAAAGATAAATATGTTATTGTCCGCCAGGAGGAATACGAATCTCTTGAGCCGAAAAGAAGCCAGTCAATTGAAATAGAGATGTTCGTTGACCCCGATGAAATCGGGGCAATATATTTAGACAGGCCTTATTATATCCTGCCCCGCAAGGGCGGCCAGAAATCCTATGAAATGCTCAGACGCGCAATGTATGAAACTAATAAAGCCGGAATTGCCAAAGTAGTATTCCATGAAAGAGAGCATCTTGTCATGGTAAGGGCTAATAAAGATGTAATCGAGCTTGTCACCCTGCATTATGCCAACCAAATAAGGGATAAAAATCAAATACTTCCGCATCAAAAAGCCCAGGCTGCCCAGGTAAAATCGATAACTCATCAGATAGAAAAGGCAAAAGGCAAATACCAGCCGGATAAATATATCGATGACTACAAAAAACAAGTCCTTGAGTACCTTGAAGAAAAAATTAAAAAGGGAAAAACGGTTACTGTTCAGGAAGAAGAAGAGTTCCAGGAATCCGAAGAACAGGCACAAGGCGACCTTGTTTCGGCCCTTGAAGAATCTTTAGCAAAGATTAAAAATAAATAAGATGCCGACCGTCACCATAGAAGATAAAAAATTAAGCCTGACAAACCTTGATAAGGTAATGTATCCCGAAACAGGATTTACCAAGGCACAGGTAATCGACTATTATAGAAAAGTCGCCAATTATATGCTGCCGCATTTGAAGGACCGGCCAATCACCCTTAAAAGATATCCAAATGGCGTTCAGGATGAGCATTTTTACGAAAAAAATTGTCCCTCTCACAGGCCCGCCTGGGTAACAACCCTCGGCAAGTCTGTGATGGAAACAAATTACTGCTTAATAAATGACTTGCCTTCTCTTATATGGCTTGCCAATTTAGCTTCAATTGAAATACACGCAAATCTCGCGAAAAAAGATAATCTTGATATGCCCACATTAGTAGTATTCGATCTCGACCCGGGCGAACCTGCTAATCTCCTGGATTGCCTTGAAATCTCATTGATTATGCGTGATATGTTTGAAGACCTTTCATTAAAATGTTTTGCCAAGACCTCCGGCGGCAAAGGCCTGCATTTATATCTTCCGCTTAATACACCTGTAACTTATGACCAGACTGAAATCTTTGCACAAAAAGTAGCGCAGGCTGTTGAGAAATTTTATCCCGACAAAGTCCTGAGCAAAATGAAAAAAGAATTGCGTAAAGGCAAGGTCTTTATCGACTGGTCGCAAAATGTCCGCCATAAAACCACTGTATGTATCTATTCCCTGCGGGCAAAAAAAATTCCAACTGTATCGATGCCTGCCTCATGGCAGCAAATTGAATCTGCTTTAAAGGATAAAAATGCAGAGCAGTTAATCTGCGGCCCGGATGATGCGGTGAAAAGATTACATCATGAAGGTGACTTGTTTGAAGAAGTATTAACTCTTGAACAAACACTGCCGACATTATCACATAAGAAAAAATCAACTAACAAGACCTCTCTAAAGACTTACAAGGAAAAAAGGGATTTCAAAATAACGCCGGAACCTTCTTCCGGAAAACCAAAAAAGGAAGGACAGATTTTCGTAATTCATAAACATGATGCCACAAGACTGCATTATGACCTCCGCCTCGAAGCCGAAGGTGTCCTAAAATCGTGGGCAGTTCCAAAAAACCCTTTGGAAAATCCTTATGATAGACATCTCGCTATTCAAACCGAAGACCATCCTTACGAATACAAGGATTTTGAAGGCGAAATTCCCGAAGGCCAGTATGGGGCAGGCACAGTAGAAATCTGGGATAAAGGGACATATCAGAACGTCTCACATAAAACCAAAAGTAGAGCGGTTTCTATTCCTGAGGCTATAGAAAACGGCAAGGTTGAAATTATTTTCAATGGCCAAAAAATGAAAGGCACCTATGCCCTCGTGCGTTTCAAACAGGAAAATAATAAAAGCGAATGGCTTTTAATAAAAAAGAAAATTAAATAACAATTTTATAGTGTCGCGGGCACCTTGCCCGCGCTATTTTATAAATCACATTATTTTAGTTTCTTGAGTCAATCTGGGTATCAGCATATAATTACTTCTTTGTTTATTGTTTAAGGTGCTTTTTATGAATTTGATTAAACAAAAATTTATTGTTTCCATATTAATGCTTTTTGCGGCAGGTTGTGCCCAAAACAAGTATGCCAAAACTATTGACCAGTTATGCCCGGACTCGATTGATAAAGTAAAAGCATTAACGATATCCGAAAAAGTTCTTTCTGACATGCATTTCCGCATTGAAAAATCAGATATCGATGCGGGCTATATAAGAACCATTCCTCTTACAGGGGCACAGTCATTTGAGCTCTGGCGAAACGATAATGTAGGCTCGTTCAATCAAATGGAGGCAAACCTCCAGAATATCCGAAGGTCTGTCGAAATCAATCTAACTCAGCAGGAAAATAAAATTTGTATCAATTGTCAGGCCAATGTTCAGCGTTTAAGTATGCCGCATAGCCAAACCGGGTCAAACCAGGACATAGTAATGTCTCGCGAGCAAAGGTCGATTTATAAATTCAAATTAAACCCGGACCAAAAAGCATCTATAAAATGGATAGACCTCGGCCGGGATAATCAATTGGAAACTGAAATTTTAAAACGCATCGAGAAAAAACTCTGAAGCGGTCGGTGACAATCAGTGTTATCGTCAGTGTAAGTCAGTGTTTATAAAATAAAGGACTAAACATGAGAATTTTAATCGCCGGCGGAGCCGGTTACATCGGAAGCAATATGGTTGCAATGCTGAAGGCCGAAGGCCATCAGCCGGTAATTTATGATAATCTCAGCAAAGGCCACAAGGACGCGATTAAAGGTTGCGAATTTGTTAAAGGAGATTTAGCGGATTTCAAACTGCTCATTGACACCATAAATAAATATAGAATCGAAGCCGTAATGCACTTTGCGGCTTTTATCGAAGCAGGCGAATCCGTGACCAATCCCTTAAAGTATTATCAAAATAATGTTTCCAATACACAGGTGCTTCTCAGCGCCATGGAATGGACAGGAGTTAATAAATTGGTATTCAGCAGCACTGCGGCCGTCTACGGTTTGCCGGAAAAACAGCCCATTACCGAAGACTTGCCGACTATTCCAATAAATCCGTATGGTGAAACAAAACTGGCAGTTGAAAAAATGTGTCACCATCAGGCAGTCGCAGGCAAACTTCATTACGTGGCGCTTCGGTATTTTAACGCATGCGGCTCAGGCAATAACTGCACTCTCGGCGAAGACCATCGTCCTGAATCGCACTTAATTCCGCTTACGATTTTAGCAGCTATGGATAAGCTTGATTCTATAAAAATCTTCGGCACAGATTATCCGACTCATGACGGCACATGTATCCGCGACTATATACATATCGAAGATCTCTGCCTTGCTCATCTACTGGCATTGAAGAAACTCGATAATCAAGCCGAATCCATTTACAACTTAGGCAACGGCAAAGGTTATTCAGTCCGCCAGATTATCGACACCGTAAAAAAGGTGTCAGGAACCTTTTTCGATATTTTAGAAACTACCCGCAGGCCGGGTGACCCCCCTTCCCTTGTTTGCGATTCCACAAAAGCAAGAGAAGAACTCGGCTGGCAGCCGAAATGGACAGACCTCGAAAAAATCGTCGAATCCGCCTGGAAATGGCACAGTAAATTCCCAAGAGGATATTCAGAATAAAGGAAACAATTTAAATGAAAAAAATAAAGCAATCCGTAATTAGCTTTCTTAGAAAATATAAAATGGATTTTCTGGACATCGATTTTGACCAGGCAATTAATTCTTTCATGGCAGAGATGAAAAAAGGGCTCACAGGCAAAAAAAGTTCCCTTGAAATGATTGGCACTTTTATTGAGGCCGATGTAGAAGTCCCCTTGAACAAGCCCGTTATAGTCATCGATGCCGGCGGAACAAACTTCAGGGTCGCTGTTGTGCATTTCGACCATAATAAAAAACCCATTATTTCAAATCTCACATTGTATAAAATGCCCGGCGTCGAGAGCGAAGTCGGCAAAACTGATTTTTTCAAAATCATGGCAAACTATCTTAAAGACGTTATTACCGCCTCAACCAATATCGGTTTTTGTTTTTCATATCCTGTGGCAATGCTCCCGCACAAAGACGGCCGGCTTATCCGTTTCTCCAAAGAAATAAAAGCAAAAGAAGTTATTGGCGAACTTATCGGTGAAAATCTTAATCATGCCGTCATAAATGGCGGTTTCGACGGCGATAAGCATATTGTCCTTTTGAACGATACGGTTGTCACGCTTCTTTCAGGCATCAATTACAAAAATAAACAATACGGCTCTTATATAGGTTTCATTCTCGGCACAGGGACAAATGTCTGTTATATCGAAAAAAACAGCAATATCAAAAAACTCAAAAATCTTGACTCCACAGGCAGTCAAATCATCAATGTCGAATCGGGCAACTTCGATAAAATCAAACAGGGCAAAATCGACCTCACCTTCGACAAAACAACTATAAATCCAGGCGTTCAGAAATTCGAGAAGATGATTTCGGGCGCATATCTTGGACCTCTTTTCCTGCAAATTATTCACGCCGCATGTCATGATAAACTTTTCTCAAACACAGTATCCGATGCGCTTAGCCAAATTTCTCTTCTCGACACAATAGAAATGAATTCCTTTATGATGTTCCCTTACGGCGATAACACGCTTGCGAAAATATCCAAACTGGGAACCGAACAGGATGCAATTACCTTATTCTTTTTAGCCGACCGGATAGTCGAGCGTGCGGCCAAGCTTGCCGCGATTGACCTATCGGCTATGGCAATCAAATCCGGCCGCGGCACCGATCCCACAAAACCAATCTGCATCGTCGCCGAAGGCACAACTTTCTACCAGATGAAAGGCCTTAAAAATCGTGTCGATTTTTATCTCAAACAATACCTTGAAAATAAACTCGGCATTTATTACGAAATCATCAGCGTCGAAAACGCCACCCTCATCGGCGCCGCAATCGCCGGTTTGACAAATTGACCCTCACCTATGTTAGGGTCATCCTGCCTGCCCTCGATGACGTTGTCGGGGGAGCGAGCGTTAAGTGAGTCGAAGGATCTATATATCATCCGTATGCCAAACAATAGGTGTTTTTCCAATTGCTTTTTTCAACAATTCTGGCCATAATACGTAAAGAAAATTAGAATAATACTTTACAGGAGCGAAAAATGGACTTACAAGGCATACGAGATGCTTTACATAAGCAGCCATTTAAGCCATTCAGAATCTCATTGACAGATGGCCGATCCTTTCCTGTTCCTCATCCCGAAATGGTGGCCGTTGGCAAACGCAGAATCATAGTTTTTGACCAGCACGATTCCTGGTGGGAAATCGAGCCCCTCCTGATTGTATCTCTTGATTTCACCCGTAATGGGAGTAAACGCCATAAAGAAAGCCATAATTGACGCTCATCTGTATGAGCGTCATCCTTCGTTCGCCTTTGTGGCGAACGAAGGATCTCTACAAGTCATTATCGAGGATGTGGCCGAAGCGGTATTTTTTTGTGCGGAGATAATCGATATTGTGCGGCGTGGGTTCGATTTTTAAAGGAATCTGCTCGACAATCTTTATACCGTAAACCTCAAGACGGTTAATTTTTTTGGGATTATTCGTGAGGATTTTAATCTGCTTTAGGCCGAGGTCACGCAAGATTTGTGCGCCAATCCCGTAATCTCTTTTATCAGGCAAAAAGCCAAGCCTTATATTGGCATCAAAGGTATCAACGCCTTCTTCCTGCAATCTATAGGCATGCAGCTTATTAGTCAGGCCGATACCGCGGCCTTCCTGGCGCAGATACACAATAGCGCCTTTACCCTGCTTTTCAATCATCTTCAACGCGCCTTCGAGCTGCTTGCCGCATTCACATCGCTGCGAATGGAAAAGGTCGCCTGTCATACATTCCGAATGCACACGGACCAAGACGGCCTCCTCGTGCTGAATAGGTTTTCCCAGTTCATCAAGCTCGCCTACGCCGCCTTTGCAAATCGCAAGATGCGGCTCAGGCGATGAAATCGATTCGTAAGCAATCAATTTGAAATCGCCGTAATCCGTCGGCAGATGGACGGCTTCGATGCGCTTTACCTGCGTCTCGCGCAGAAGCCGGTATTCAATAAGCTTTGCGATTGAGGCGATTTTCATTTTATGCTTCTGGCAAAACTCCAGCAATTGCGGCACACGGGCCATCGAGCCGTCATCATTCATGACCTCGCATATCACCGCGGCCGGCTTCAATCCTGCCAGTTTCATCAAGTCAATGGCGCCTTCGGTCTGGCCCGCACGAACAAGCACGCCGCCATCCCGGGCCCGAAGAGGAAATATATGCCCGGGACGTGCAAAATCAACAGGCTTAGCGTCATCACCAATCGCCGTCTGTATCGTGTGCGAACGGTCGGATGCGCTGATGCCTGTCGTAATACCCTCGGCCGCATCGATACTTACGGTAAATGCGGTCTGCAGCCGGGCTGTGTTATCGGAAACCTGCGGATGAAGACCAAGTCCATCGCATTTTTCGCCAGTCAAAGGCAGACATATCAAACCCCTGCCGAATTTCGCCATAAAATTAATAATATACGGCGTTACTTTTTCCGCTGCGCAGACAAGGTCGCCCTCGTTTTCGCGGTCCTCATCATCAACAAGGATTATCATCTTGCCCGCTCGAAGGTCATCCAACACATCTTGTATTTGACTAAAACTCGAAGTCATATCTTATTGCCTATCCTAAACCTTTTTGCCCTGAGCTTGTCGAAGGGCCCGCTCGAAGCTCTTCAAGCACTTCCGGTATCTGGCTAAAATTACTTGTCATATAGATAATAAGTGTTAACAGGAATTAATGTTTTGGTCAAGGTTTAATCGTTTTTAGCGGCTCACAATGGTGGCTCAAAACGTATCCCAAATTCCTCTTCGGCAGGCTCATGGCAGGTCAAAACATACCCCTAAATGACCCAAAACTATCCCCAAACGGTACCAAAATTAACCACGAATTAAGACACGAATTAAGTCACAGATGACATCAGATGTCATTGTTTTTTTTGGGCAAGAACATAGATAACCCAGATTAACTTTTTACATTTTTTCAAAATTTATCTTGCACTATAGTAATACATATTGTATTAATAATGTTAATACACTTAGATACAGGCTAATACGAAAGAAGACTTAATGGCACTATGGATACAAATAAATTCGGGTTCAGATGAGCCGATTTACCTGCAAATCGTTGAGCAGGTTGGGGAGGCAATCGCCAAAGGCCGCTTAGCTGTAGGCGACAAGCTCCCGGCCGTGAGAAAGCTCGCCTCTGAACTGGTGATAAATCCCAACACAGTCGCACGCGCTTATACAATCCTCGAACAATCCGGCCTTGTAACAACCAAAACAGGCTCGGGGACATTTATCGCGGACCGGACGCTGCGAAGTAAAGATGCAGCAGACATAAATATGCTTGCCGAAAGAATGGATTCGATAATATCGCGAGGCCTTAATCTCGGGCTCGAATCACAGGACATAATTTCAATGGTCAAAGACAGACTTGAAAAATTCATTAAAACTCGGTCAGGGCGGGAGGCGAAAAAATGAATGATTATGTAATAGAAACAAAAGGGCTGACAAAATTCTATGGAAGTAAGCTCGCGCTTGACCATATTGATTTAAAGATTCCTCGCGGCTCTATCTGCGGCTTTGTCGGCAGAAACGGCTCAGGCAAAACTACCGCGATAAAACTGATGCTGGGATTTTTAAATCCGACATCGGGTTCATCAACCCTGCTGGGCTGCGACTCCCAAAATCTCACGCCGGCAATCCGCCAGCGGATCGGCTATGCCGCCGAAGGCCACCGGCTTATCCGGTGGATGACAATTGCTGAAATTGCAAGATTCCACAGCGCGTTTTTCCCTAATCAGTGGGACAGTAAATTTTTCTGGGAAATGATTGAATACTTCGAATTATCCA
>CAYSKP010000007.1:0-9660 GCA_964431645.1 uncultured Pirellulales bacterium | reverse complement strand
CTTTTTAGATCCAAAAGTTTTGAAAAAATCAAGAATGGATATAGATAAGCTAAAAATGATATTTGTTCGCATTTTTGAGTCATCCTTTTTCAAAAGTGTTCTCCTCGCTTGCAGCTGCTGGAAATTAAAATATATTCCTCTGATTGATACTATAACATAATATTAACATGTGAGTTATTTAAAAAACTCGAAATTTTTCTTATTTTGCACCATTTAATTGAAAATAATAAATTTTTAATATTTTAATCTTATTTTTATAAATTTTTCGTTAGAATATGTTTCTTTTGCTGAAATCCAATATTCATTGTATTTCTGGACGGTCTTTTGTATCTAACTCTTTGTATTTTATAAGCTTGTATGATAATCATCACGAACTTACTGCGTTCTTGACGATATATTATTAAGGCTTTATTATACCCATCTACTGACGGTCTAAATGGAGGGTAAAAACCGGAATGTGGAATGTAACGCCTTTGTATACTATGGTTTATATTATTAAGAAAAGAATAGGAAAACAGTATGCCGGAATTGCTTCAGGAAAAGAAAAGGTCTCTTAGCGGCTGGCCAATGATTATCGGCTGGATTGGAATGATTATTTTTGCCCTTCATGCAAGCACTCACATGGTTGGTGCAGGTGATACGTGGGTGGCACTTGCCTGCGGGAGGCATTTTTATAATCATGGTGTCGATACGAATGAACCATTCAGCGCTAATTCCCATCGTGTCGGGCCGACAGTTCAGGAGATAGCTACATGGCCAAATTGGGCTCAATCAATTGCTGACAAGGTTGGTATAGATACTGTAAAATACTGGCATCCGACTAGCTGGGTCAATCAAAACTGGCTCACACATGTCATTTTCCACTGGCTTGCCTTTGAATCGCCATTCGCCGATGGGAAAACGCTATCTTTCAATACCCTTATGTACTGGAAATTTGCCGTTTACATATTAACTGTGGTTTGTATTTATTACATTGGCAGGATTATGGGAGCGCACCCGGCACTTGCCGCGGCGGCCGCATGCGCATCAATGTTCATAGGACGTTCCTTTATTGATATAAGACCTGCTGGTTTTTCAAATTTAATGATTGCTGTGTTTTTATTAGTTCTCGTTCTCTCGACATATCGCAATTATCTTTATATATGGCTTTTGGTCCCCGCAACAATATTCTGGGCAAACCTCCACGGCGGCTATATTTACACCTTTATTATGCTTACCCCTGTCGTTGTGCTTCAAATATTGATTTTACTTCCAAGAAGAGCGACCGTTTCTGTGCACAGTATTTTAACATGGCTTGCCCTTTTCGTCATGATGTTAAAATATATAGGTAAGGAACCATTTGCCTCAGCCGTGTCTTCGCAGGAAAAACTGTTGATACTGCTTGGCTTCTTTGTGGTGGTCAGTATCATCCTGACGCTGATAAAGTCGGTACAAGCACCGCTTTTCTATGGTTATCATATTATCGTCTCCATCGTGGTATTTATAGCCCTTTTCAGCCAGCTTTTCCCTGCTGAAATGAAGATACTTATCAAGGAAATAGATGCGTTTGTTCAAACTTCCCGTCTTTCGTTTGTCGGCATCTTTTTCGCTTCTGTAGCGATGGGTCTAATTGTTACCTTCCTCAAAGAGCGTTTTTTAGCGACCTCCCCGGCTGCTATTTTACATTTGTCTGCCGCCGGCACACTTGCTTTTCTCGCTTCCATCGTTTTCAATCCTTTCCATCTTACCAACCTCACCCATACCTTCCAAATCAGCATCAGCTCAGTAGCCGAGGGCTGGAGAAATGTTCATGAATGGTGGCCTGCGTTCAGGTGGGATAATCCTGTAGGCTCGGCATTTCCATTCTTGGTAATGATGGTTGTTGGAATCGGGCTATTAATTTTATGGCCGATAAGCCGAATGCTGGTGCCAAAGCAGAACAAATTACCAAAAACTCAAATGAATATTCAGCCTGGGAGAACGAATATTAAAGCCCATATCCTCGGTTTTTTAGCTGCGGCATTGGTGATTTGGTCCGTCATGATTTCATGCTCACTTACAGATGCAAGCGTTCAGAGCTTTATTTTCAATTTAATATTCGTTGGGATATTATGGCTATCAGTGTTTGTGAATGTTCATTTGATTTACCTGATTTTGCCATTTTCTCTTATCGCATTATACGCTTCAATTCCGCCCACTTATACAGGCAGGTATATTTTTCCTTTTGTGACGATCCCGTTCTACTGTATGCTGTTTTTAGGGGCTTGGCAGCTTTCAAAGAAGCCCAAATATTCTATTTTTAACATACTTTACGTATTTGCAGCATCAATAGTGACCATGCTGATTTTAGTTTGGCTTCGCGATCCATTTAATTTTAAAGAACCCGTTTGGCATCTGGAGCAATTTATAAATATAACCAGACAATGGAGTTCTCCATACGAAGCAAATTTAGATATAATTTACCCCTATTATTTTCGGGTGATTTACATAATAAATCTTTTGTGTATAGGTTTATGGTTTATCGCACCTTACCTAAAGGAGTTTTGGAGCGGGACACTTAAAAACAATTCGCCAGTGCAAGAGGGTGAATACAGACGGCCGAAAATTGACCCGGCGATGGTAGTTGTGGCGGCAATGACAGTATACATGGCATACAGGTCGCGGCGATTCATTCCGATTGCGGGTTACGCAACCTGTCCTGTAATAGCGGTTCTTATAGACCAGATTATTCAAGCAATTGCAGCTTCAAAATATTTTCATAAATCCGGAAGGGCGGCACTGCCCCGGATGTCTTCTGGAATACAAAATATTTTAACAGGCACAGCAGCGCTGATTGTTATTGTCTTAGGGACAGCATGGGGATTGAAATTCAAAAACGTATATATGGACCCATGGCCTACTGATAGTAAACTGAGTTCAGCTTTTATGAGGATGACAGCATCAGCGGCCAAACCGTTTGATGCATGTGAATTTATACGCCAAAATAATATGCGCGGCAAAATGTTTAATTACTGGACCGAAGGCGGTTTTATCGCATGGGGGCAAGACCCTGATCCTGATGGTCATACGCCTTTGCAGCTTTTTATGGATGGTCGCGCCCAGGCAGCTTATAACTATAATGCGTATATTCTATGGTCAGAGCTTATGTCGGGAGGCCCGATTCCGCAAAAAGCCAGGATGAGAAATCAAAATCTGGTTCCTGAAGATTATGCTCAGATAGGCACATGGTTAGACGAACGACTCAAATATTATAAAGTTTGGGTGGTTTTAATGCCAAGCAATCAGTTTGAAACACCATTCGTAAAAGGACTTGATTATTGCGCAAGCTGGAGAATAGTTTTCCTTGATGATAAACAAAAATTATTTGTAGACATTACTACGCCTCGGGGGCAGGAGCTTTTCAATGGAATTGAGAATGGAAACACAAAATACCCTGACGAATATTTCCGAAATATAATGATTTCACATAATTCAATGGTTGATAATGATGCAAGCAGGCTTCAAAAGGGATTAAACTGCGCATTAGACGCATTTTCTCAAAATCCCACGCGCACGCCGATACAGCTTATACAAAGATTTTATGAGATATATCCTCAATTTAGACCTGAAATAGACACTTATTGGAAGAAATACCTGGATGATTATGAAGCTAATAAGCAGAAATATCTTAACAGCGACGGCTATTATTTCAGGGCAATAGGCGCTCTTATGGCAATGGGACATCTTGAGCCTTTTGCTGCTCAGCAGAAAAATAATGAGCTGCTCGCGCATTTTGAGACGGAAAGAGCTGAACTCCAGCGGATAATCGAGCAGATGCAGTATAAACGATGGTAAACAGAAGATTATGAATGAAAACACAAACCCAGGGAATGGTATGGCCAATTGGCCCCTTTCAATCAGTGCATTTTTCCCCTGTTATAATGAGCAGGATAATGTCGAACGCACGGTTCTGCGCGCAAGCGAGGTGCTCGAAAAACTAAAAGCAGATTACGAAATCATTATTGTCGATGACGGCAGCTCAGACCAGACTGGTGCAAAAGCAGACGCAATCGCGGCCAAAAATAAAAAAATAAGGGTGGTGCATCATCCGCATAATCAAGGATATGGTGCGGCCCTGCAATCAGGCATAAAGGCTTCAAAAAAAGAATTGATTTTTTTCACTGACGGGGACGGGCAATTCGATTTTGAAGAAATAAAATTGCTTTTGCCCGTGATTAAGAGAAATGACATTGTCTGCGGTTATCGATTGGACCGCAAGGACCCCTTAATTAGAAAGCTCAATGGATGGCTGTGGACTAAACTTGTGAATCTGCTTTTTGGAATGCACATTCGCGATATTGATTGTGCATTTAAACTTTCCAGGGCAGAGATTTTTGAAGGTATGAAGCTGTCAAGCGCAGGCGCCCTCATTAGTGCTGAGATATTAGCCAGGTCGACAAGAAGAGGTTTCAGGATAGCAGAGGTTGGTGTTCATCATTACCCGCGGACAGCAGGCAAGCAGACGGGGGCAAGCCTTAGGGTTATTCTGCGTGCATTCAAAGAACTCTTTCAGCTTTATAACAGGATAAGAAAAGGTAAATAGAAGTTCGAATAAGGATTGATGGGTAAACTTAAAAGAAAGACAAAAAAGAAAAGCACGACTAATCTTTTCGTATACGGCTCATTACGTGATCCCCAAATTTTCGAATCGGTATGCGGCATGAGTTTTACACGAAAAAGCATCAAGGTGGATGCTCATTCTTTGCTGGCCGAGCCGGTTTTTTTGGCCGGGCACAGAAAAGTAAGCCCGGATAATGTGTATTTTTATGCTGTAGAGTCACCTGGCTCAAAAATCGAAGGTTTTGTGATTCATGATGTGCCAGAAAAGGCAATGGCCGAAATCGATCGTTATGAAGGCAAGCGTTACCAGAGAGAGACCGTCAGAGTCCATACTGCCCATGGCTTAGTTACTGCTCAGGCATACCTGGTCAGCCCTGAGGCGATGAAAAAGCATTTTGGCGACAGATTTCATGTTAATCTTATTCACGAACTATGGCTTCGCAAGAGAATAGATAATTTTCTTAAAAAGAGGACAAGGCCCGGAGATAAAAGCATTGACGCGGAATTAGAGCGTCTTGCCGAGAGAGAGCTTCTTGCGACCACTGAGCGCGACCTGGTTATAACACATTATAGAACAGATGCAGTAAGTGATTATTTTTTGGAACACGAGCTCAACAGGCCAAGGCCCAGCATCAGGCATTTATATCAAGATAAGCAGGCCTCCAAATATATCTATAACTATCTTGCTTTTGTGGTCAAGCAGGTGCTGCTCAACCAGTTAGATGAAAGAATTCAGTCGAACTTTCGGTTTGAGCTTGAGCATATGCGATCATCAGAGCGGTATTTTAAGCGTTCGGTAAGTCTTTTAATAGGACTGCAGATAATTAATAATAATATTTCAGCCGTCGAGATGATTGTCAGGCAATGTTTGAAAACAATGCCTTTTGATAAAAACGATTTGATAGATTATGTGAAATACGCAGTCAGGGCAGCCAGAAGTTTATTTGACGCAAGGGTAGTTGAAACTCAGCTTAATTCAATCCGTTCAAATTTTCAACCCGGCCTTGTGCCCATGGGGTGTGAAACTGAGCTTAGCAATGTCGGCGCCGCTTTTGTTGAGCCGGAATTAGAACCTTCTCAAAAAGATGATCCGGTATACGATTGTTTCCGGTATTTTCATGATTTCCAGCTTGATATTTTAACCTGGAAGATGGGTGGGTATATCGATGACCATAGCGGTTCAACCGAGAGAACGAGGCGCCAGGGTTTTCTTGAACTTGCTCCCGGGAGATTAAATGTGGTCCTCGAATTATCCAGGCCTGCAACGGCCTGTCCCTGGCTTTTAAACCAGCTAATAAATGAGATAACGGCATTTTGCAATGTTAAACCGCATAGTTTACATCTGTCTTTCCAGATGAGAAAAATGCAAATCGGCAAACAAAAAGTCCTTCCGCTTGGATTTGTAAAATGTCTTCTTGTTCTTGGCGGGGGGACAGAAGTAAGTAAAACAGGCAGACTTTGGATTTCTCGAATGGGCCATGACGAGATTCAAAGCCGGGAAGAGCTTGTTTTTGCAAGGACAAGTCAGCGCCAATGGTTTGTCGGCGGGGCCGATATAGATGCCGGCAAGACGCCTAAATCGGCTACTACATACACTCAGCAGTATAAATTTATACGCCTTGAGCAGCGTGCAAATTACGAGCCGCTGATAATGGGCCTTAAAGGACTTCAGCTTGCCTATAATCCGGCCGACTATCTTACTGCCGAACAGTTGAAAAAAAGCCCTAGATTACGACGTGAATACGAAGAATTAAAGACATGGGCATCGAATCCTGCAAGAATCGAACAAAAAATTATAACGAAATTTCTGAAAGTTATTCGTGATGGATTAATGAATGAGGCTCACAATAAACCTTCGCACAAGCTGCATTATATTGAATGGGCGCTTGGCGCCATTGATATGCGGCTTAGAACATTTAATGAGCAGATAGCAAATTCATAATTCTTGATTTTTAATCTTGGATTTTAATTTTTCTATAGCAAATCTGGCGACATCATTATGGTCAAATGCTAAATCTTTGGGAAGATTGTTGATATCGAACCATTTGGCCTCAGCAGCATCATCTCCCCCTTTTATCCTGTCAAACCCATCTTTTATTATGCCCATATAAGCCACAGTGATTTGCCTGCCTCTGGGGTCCCGGCCGCATTTGCCGAATGTATGCATCTGCTCTAATTTAATACCGCTTAAACCCGTTTCTTCATGTAATTCCCGGCTAACAGCATCCTCGAGTTCTTCATCAATATTTATAAAGCCGCCGGGAATTGCCCATTTTCCTTTATACGGCTCGTTGCCTCTTTTAATCAACAACAGCTTGATTGATCCTGGTGTGACTGCGAATATTATCGCATCAGCAGTTACCATAGGCCTGGGCCATTCATAAATGTATTTGCCTTTTTTATTCATAACCAACAGCATAATTAATTTTGAGCTTATAAGCAATTGCCCCGATACGTGAATAAGCATAAAATAGAGATATGCTTAATGATGAAACAGCTTTAAATAATTTAGTTGAAATATCAGAAATAAAGCTTGCAGATGGCTGGCGCGGCCGCGTGTTATTGCGCTTCGGCAATAAGCAGCTTTTTTCAGCATCACAATGGGAACAGCTCCTGAGGCAGCCTGAAAAGCTTAATGAAAATCCTTGTCAAATCCTCAAAATTAATGGGCTTAATAAAGTTATAGTCAAATATCTCGATAACAGCACACAGGCTGTTATAAAACGGCGAATTCCAAAAGGTGTAAGGGGTTTTTTCAGGTCGATACAGAAACCGCATTCCGTGCGTAATTTTATAAATACTCTTAAAATCATAAATTGTGGTATTCCTGCAGCGTTACCGTTGGCGGCGGTCTATTACAAGAAGTTTTTATTTTACAGTAAAAGTATATTTATAACTGAGTACAAGGACGGGGTAACTCTGTATGATTATTTAAAAAATATTCAGACCATGCCCGACAGCCATTATCAAGTGATGCTCAAGATATCGAAGGCAATGGCAAAAATATTCGCACAGCTTCATAAAAATAAACTCTGGCACAGAGATGCCAAGGCAAGCAACTTTATAATTGAGCAGTCCAAAGATGGAGAATATCAGGTTACAATTATTGATGTAGATGGTATTAAAAAATATTTTACAAAAAGCCGGTCCAGGCAATTGCAGGGGCTTTGGCAATTGGCAGCTTCATTAATGGAATTGCCGGCGCTTACGAGAACAGATTATCGCCGTATGTTCGAGATATACTGTGATGAGGTGATGATTACCAGGCAAAGACGAGGTCATATATATAGATGGATGGCACAAAAAGCCGCGGCAAAATATCGATTTAAAAAAGCTAAAAAGATACAATGATTGAAGAGCCAAAAAATATTTTGATTATCAAACCAAGCGCATTAGGTGATATAGTTCTTGCCTTGCCGGCGTTATCTGCGATTAGGAGAACTTTTCCGAAAGCAAAAATCTCGTGGTTAGTCCGGTCCGAGTATGCTGATTTATTGACGGGGCATCCTGACTTAAACGAAGTTATTCTCTTTGACAGACGGTTTTTGGGTAAGAGCTGGTATAAGCCGAAAGCATTTAGTGAGCTGCTGAAATTATTACGTCAGCTTAGAAAAGAGCGGTTCGACTTTGTCTTTGATTTTCAGGGTCTTTTTAGGACAGGATTCATGACCTGGGTAACCGGTTGCGGCAGACGATTCGGAAATGCGGGGGCAAGGGAATTTGCGCATTTGTTCTATACGCACAAAATTATTCACGATTCTGCATGCGTTCACCTTGTTGATTATTATATGAAAATGGCGGCAGCAGCGGGTGCTAAAAAAGAAAAGGTGGAATTTAAATTGCCGCAGGATCCAAAAGCAGATGAGACTGTGCAAAAGATACTGCAAAAAAACAGTTTTAATAGCGGTAAATATGTTGTGATTTTACCAGGGGCGGCACGGCCTGAGAAACTTTGGCCTATTGAACGGTTCACCCAATTAGCTGATAAAATTTCATCTCAATTTGGATTATCGATTATAACGGCCGGTTCTCAAACAGAGCAGCCTTATATTGAAACCCTTAAAGCATCGGCAAAGTCAAAAATTGTGAATCTGGCCGGACAAACTTCATTAAAAGAGCTGATAGCCTTATTAAAAGGTGCTTTTTTGGTAATAAGTAACGATACAGGCCCTGGTCATATAGCGGCCGCATTAAACGTACCACTCGTAATGATATTCGGGCCTACAAATCCCGCCAGATTACATCCCTACAGAAAGCCTGAATCTATAGTCGGCACTGACCTAAATGCTATGGGTATGAAAATCGAAAGCTTCGACCCGAAATACGGTATGCACCATATCACCGTCGAACAGGTGTTTGAGAAAGTTTGCCAGCAAATTAGTAAAAACAGCTTATAACTTTTTTCTCTCCACGCTTTCAGAATTTCAGCGTAACCGTCGGCATTTTGTAGCAATAGACCCAGTATCTGGATTCGCTCCACGCCGATTCGGTCTCAAATGGCCGGCCCGGGAAAAGCTCCCGTTTATCGGGCACAAGCTGCAATTTAATCTCCAGACACGAGATACCGACAGTCAGGCGGCGGGGGATAAGGAACTCATCGTCGCGCCATCGACGATTACTTGTGATTATGTTGTGTTCCGCGGCGCCAAGTTCTCCGGCTTTTCTAGGGTCACTGTAAACGCACGTATTGCTGCCGGCCGTGTACCACAGGCCTGCGTATCGCCAATCTCCTGCGCCTTGGGGCCGTACCCACACATTCGCCCGCTGGTTGGGATATACATAATCGAATTTGCGCCGCAGCATCACCCCGATATTATTGGCATCGAGCCGAACCTTGAACTGGGATATTCCTTTGGTCGCCCGCACGAAATCCTTTTCGGCAGGGAAAAACTCTCGTGAACCGTAATGATCCGGCCCCCACTCATACCGGGAGACCAATTCGTACGGCTTTGAGTCCGGCTCGCAGAGATAATTATGTGACACGATATCGTTGGGGTCGCAGACACTAAACTGGTCGGTAACGATAAGCGACGGTGAATCAATTCCATACCAGTAAACCACGCCGGAGTAATGCTCAGTGGA
>CAYSKP010000006.1:0-13330 GCA_964431645.1 uncultured Pirellulales bacterium | reverse complement strand
TTCGCTAAAATCGGCCAAGACGCTCTCGAAGAGCTAAAATCTGTCACCGACGGCTCCTCGCTGGAGCAATTCCGCATTAAATACCTCAGCCGAAAAGGGCTGGTTACCAATATACTTTCTGAAATTGGAAAAGTTTCACCTGAAGACAGGCGGGCGGCGGGACAGTTAGGTAATAAAATAAAAAACCAGGTTAATTCCGCCTTCGAGCAGGCCAAAGAAAAAATCAATCAGGCCCAGCATTCTAAGCCGGGCAGCTTGATTGATGTCACCCTTCCCGGCATAAAGCCGCAAATTGGAAAAAGGCATGTCATTAACCAAACTACAAATGAGCTGCTTGAGATTTTTTCCAGAATGGGCTTTACTGTCGCCTACGGCCCTGAAGTCGAGGATGAATATCATAATTTCGTCGCATTGAATATCCCGGCGGAACATCCGGCTAGAGACCCGCTGGATAATTTTTACATCGATGACCATACACTTTTACGAAGCCAGACATCGACCATACAGATCCGGGTAATGGAAAAGCAAAAACCGCCTATCCGCGTTGTGGCGCCGGGGCGGGTTTATCGTCCCGACACCGTTGATGCCACACATATGTTTATGTTTCATCAGCTCGAAGCCCTTGTCGTGGATGAGGGAGTCAGCATGGTCGATATGAAGACGACTATCGACCAGTTCATAAAAGTTTTCCTCGGCAAAGACGCGAAATGGCGTTTTCGCCCGAGCTTTTTCCCTTTTACTGAGCCAAGCGCGGAAGTGGATTTGCTTTTGACGGATAAAACCGGCAAAGAGGGCTGGGTCGAGATGGGCGGCTGCGGAATGGTTGACCCCAATGTCTTTGACGCGGTGGGTATCGACAGCGAAAAATATACCGGCTGGGCATTCGGCTTCGGAATCGAACGCCTCGCCATGAGAAAATACGGCATCACCGATATTCGTCTTTTCTATGAAAACGACCTTCGCTTTTTATCACAGTTCTAACTGCTAAAGCCAAGGTTCATAATAAAGACGTTTGTTCTAAGTGGCGGAGAAACAATATGAATTATAAAGGCATAATCCTTGCGGGGGGAAGCGGCACGCGGCTGCACCCAGTCACTAAGGCCATAAGTAAGCAGCTCATACCGGTTTACGACAAGCCCATGGTTTATTATCCGCTTACGACACTGATGCTGGCCGGAATAAAAGATATTCTTGTTATAAGCACGCCGGCTGATTTGCCCATGTATAAAAAAGTTCTGGGAGACGGCTCGCAGTGGGGTATCAATCTCGATTACGCGGAGCAGCCCAGGCCTGAGGGACTTGCACAGGCATTTATAATCGGTAAAAAATTTCTCGACGGAAGCCCCGCATGCCTGATACTCGGCGACAATATCTTTTTTGGTCACTCTCTGCTTTCATCACTTAAAAAGGCTGCGGATAACCAGACAGGCGCAACGATTTTCGGCTACTGGGTCAGGGACCCGCAGCGTTACGGTGTAATTGAGTTCGATAAGGCCGGCAGCGTAGTATCAATTGAGGAAAAGCCGCAAAAGCCAAAATCAAATTACGCGGCCGTAGGGCTATATTTTTACGACTCGCATGTCTGCGATATCGCCGCGACAATCAAGCCATCGGCAAGGGGAGAGCTTGAAATTACAGACCTTAATAATGCATACTTGGCGAAAAAACAATTAAGGGTGGAATTGATCGGCCGGGGTATCGCCTGGCTCGATACCGGCACACCCGAATCGATGCTCGAAGCATCAAATTTTGTCCAGACAATTCAGCACAGGCAGGGACTGATGATTGCATGTCCCGAAGAAATCGCATTTCACCTTGGTCTTATCGATGCCCGGCAATTATTAAAACTTGCTGAACCTTTGGCGAAAAACTGGTACGGCCAATATCTGATTAATTTATTGAACGACAGGCGCTAAATGAAAGTTATACAGACAAAACTTCCCGGTATCCTCGTATTTGAGCCTGATGTATTCGGCGATTCAAGGGGCTGGTTCGAGGAGACCTTCAGCAGCAAACGCTATGAAGAGGCGGGACTTCATCTGCCGTTTGTGCAGGATAATGTATCATTTTCGCAAAAAAATGTCCTTCGCGGCCTTCATTACCAGTACCCGCAGCCGCAGGGAAAACTTGTGCAGGTTTTTTCGGGCGCGGTTTTCGATGCGGCGGTCGATATTCGTGCCGGCTCGCCGACATTCGGGCAATGGTTTGGCGAAACACTTACCATTGAAAATCATAAACAGATGTATATCCCCCCGGGATTCGCTCATGGTTTTTGCGTTATCAGTGACACAGTTTTATTTTGCTATAAGTGCACAGATTATTACAATCAGCAGACCGAGGCCGGAATAATTTACAATGACCCTGATATTGGGATTAAATGGCCTATCGATTCTCCGCAGATTTCTAAAAGAGATGCAGGCCTTCTCCGGCTTAAAGATATTCCTCAAAATAAGCTGCCGCAATATAAGGATTTTAAATGAGCACTCAGACAGACAAGGTGATAATCCTGGGGGGAAAAGGAATGCTGGGGACCGATGTCGCGGCCGAATGCAAAAGTCGCGGCATCGATTATGAAGTCTTCGATTTGCCCCAATTCGATATTACAAACGAACGCCAGTTATTGACTGTGATTCATGGCGCAAAAACTATTGTAAACTGCGCCGCATATACTAATGTTGAAAAGGCCGAAAGCGAGCCCGAGCTTGCGTTTCGAGTCAACGGCGAGGCCGTGGGGACGCTTGCCTTGTCGGCGAGAAAATCCGGGGCATGGGTGCTGCATATAAGCACGGATTTTGTCTTCGACGGCAAATCAGACAAGCCTTACAAGGAAAAAGATATCCCTCATCCGATTAACGTTTACGGAAGAACAAAGCTGGCCGGAGAACGGCTTCTCGAAGAAAACAAATGCAATTATTGTATAATGCGTGTCGAATGGACTTACGGGTTAAATGGCGATAATTTCATAAAGAAGATTCTTCAAAAGGCGCGAGGCCTGACCGAAGAAGCGCGGGCTGGAAGCCCGCGACACGAGATGAAAGTTGTCGATGACCAGTTTGGCTCGCCAACAGCTACAAAAGAGGCGGCCAAGGCGATTTGCGACCTGATTAATAAAAAGCCAAAGGGAATTTACCATTTCGCAAGCCATGGGTACACAAACCGGTTTCTTACGGCACAATTTATCGCTGAAAAACTCAAATTAGATGTGCAGATAAGCCCCTGCAAGACAAACGATTTTCCGGCTGCGGCGGTTCGGCCCTTAAACAGCAGATTCGATTGCAGCAAAATAAGGCCGCTGCTTACAGGACCTGTAAGGCTGTGGCAGGAGCCTTTGGAGGAATTTCTAAAACAATTATGATTAAAGTGCTTATTACAGGCGGTGCCGGATTTATCGGCAGCAATTTCGTTCGAATGGTCCTTTCCGAACAGCCCGACTGCTTCATTGTCAATCTCGATAAGCTCACTTATGCGGGCAACCTCGAGAACCTGGCCGGCTTTGAAAATCACAAGAACCATAAATTCGTAAAAGGCGATATCTGTGATGCCAAACTCGTCGAGCGGATTATCGATGAGTTTGCTATTGATTCGATTGTAAATTTTGCCGCTGAAACCCACGTTGACCGCTCCATCAGCGAACCTAAAATTTTCATTGAGACAAATGTTACAGGGACACTGACCCTTCTTGAGGCAGCCAGGGATAAAAAAATAAAACGGTTTGTCCAGATTTCGACTGATGAGGTTTACGGCGCGCTTGGTCGGCAAGGTTTGTTTACCGAAGATACGCCTCTTAGTCCAAATTCTCCATATTCGGCAAGCAAGGCATCTGCAGACCTTCTTGTCCGCGCATTCGGGCATACCTTCGGCGTTCAATATAATATCACCCGCTGCTCGAATAATTATGGCCCGTATCAATTCCCTGAAAAGCTAATTCCATTGATGATAAATAATGCCCTTAACAATAAAGAACTTCCGGTATATGGTGACGGGATGCAAATTAGAGACTGGCTTTATGTCTATGACCATTGCACCGCCATCTGGAAGGTGCTCACTGAGGCAGCGCCAGGCGAAATTTATAATATTGGCGGCTGCAATGAAAAGGCAAATATTGATGTTGTCAAACTCATTCTTAATCGATTAAGCAAACCTGAGTCACTTATCAAGCACGTTACCGATCGTCTCGGCCACGATAGACGATATGCCATCGACGCCTCAAAAATAATTAACAAATTAAACTGGAAACCATCCGTAACATTCGAGCAGGGTATCGCAAAGACAATCGACTGGTATCTTTCAAACCGCAAGTGGCTTGCCAATGTCGTTTCAGGCGATTATCAGAAATATTACGACTCGATGTACAAAAACAGATAACTTGCAAATCATTTATCCAGGCTTGGGTCTTCCATTAATTCTTTTGCAAGATTGGAATTGAAAAGCTTTCGGATTTTATTTTCGGCCTTTATTTGTGCCCGCAAATGACCAAGGCGGCGTTCGGCCGGACGCAATCCCGCTGTCGCATGTGCCAGGTGGACCATATATTTCATCATCTCGGCCGTATCGATCACCGAGGCGTGATAGCCGTGCTCTTTTAATTGATAATACATCTGCTCTGCCGCCGTGTATCCCTTATATTTGCCGTAGGAATCGAAACGCAGCCCGAATTTTCTGATCGGTTCCGATCGATAAAGTGCGCAATAATCACGAGGGCATAACTCGTGGCAGCGCTGTCGCGCATCTTTATTTCCAAGGATTACGCGTTTGAACCAAAGCTGCGCCTTTTTTGTATCGGTGATTTTTCTAAGTAACTCATTAAGAGGGCTTCTCAATTCGAGTTTCCATGCACCCGAAGCCGCGCACAATGGGTCATTTTGCATCGGCTCTAATAATCTTTCCAGCCAGTCAGGATGTTTAACGATGGTATCGGTGTGCATGATAATAAAATATGGGCTGGAGCTATTTGCAAAGCCTATATCCAGCGCAGTTACAAATCCATCCACCCAGAAATCAGGCAAATCTTCCTTACGCCTCTCAATTAATCGAATCCATTTAAGCCCGCGAAGATAATCGAGAGAATCATCTTGCGAGCCGTTATCTACAACCAGGATCTCGAAAGGTATTTTTGTAGTAAATTTTCGAATCGCACGCAGGCAAAGCGTAATCAATTCCTGCACCTGCCAGTGCGGTACGCAAATCGTAACAAGCGGTTCTTTTTGGGGCATCGTTTTTCCTTTAAGATATTTGAGCAATTGTAGGCATCGACGCAATCCCGTCAATTCTCTATTGTTTTTTTCATCACAAAGCCGATATAATATGCGTAGTTTCGAAAAATTTATAAGGGCGTAGCAATGAAAAGGATTCTTGTTACAGGCGGAGCGGGGTTTTTGGGCTCACATCTGTGCGAGCGGCTTATAAAAATTGGCAATGATGTTCTCTGCGTCGATAATTATTTTACAGGCAGAAAAGACAACATCGCCCATTTGATGGATAATTCCCGCTTCGAGGCAATGCGTCATGATGTAACATTTCCTTTATATATCGAGGCGGATGAAATTTACAACCTTGCATGCCCGGCCTCGCCGATTCATTACCAGTTCGACCCGGTGCAAACCACAAAGACAAGCGTTCATGGCGCAATAAATATGCTGGGGCTTGCCAAGCGCATAAAGGCCAAAATATTTCAGGCCTCCACAAGCGAGGTTTACGGCGACCCGAATGTTCATCCGCAGACCGAAAGCTATTGGGGACACACTAATCCTATAGGCATCCGCTCTTGTTATGATGAAGGCAAACGATGCGCTGAAACCTTATTTTTCGATTATTACCGTCAGCATAATCTGCGAATAAAGGTAGGCAGGATATTCAATACATACGGCCCCCGAATGCATCCAAATGACGGCCGGGTTGTTTCGAATTTTATAATTCAGGCCCTTAAAAATGAGCCGATTACTATTTACGGCAGCGGCTCGCAGACACGCTCTTTCTGTTATGTCGATGACTTGATTGAGGCGTTTATCCGTCTTATGGATACGTCTGATGATTTCACCGGGCCTGTCAATCTCGGCAACCCAACCGAAAACACAATTCTGGAACTTGCAGAAACAATAATTGACCTTATCGGCTCGCGTTCAAAATTAATTCGTAAGCCCCTGCCTTCCGATGACCCCAGGCAGCGCTGTCCCGATATTAGTTTGGCTGAATTGACGCTTAATTGGCAGCCAAAAGTTCCTCTGCGCGAAGGCCTTAAGAAAACTATCGAATATTTTGATAATCTTCTCGGCAAAAAAACATCTGAACCGCCTTTGGAAATCGAATCTGTTGTTGGCTAACGAAAAACTTCGGTTTTCGAAAGTACCCCCTGAACTTTTACATCTCGGTATCTATCATTTCTTTTATAATATAATTCCATATTCTTTCGCCGGCTTTGCCGTCTTTATGATTAAAAGCTAAATTTCTTACCTCTTCTCTTTTTTGTGCAAATTCATCTTTCCGGCCGTTAACGATGTTTTTCAAGGCTTCGTGAAGCTGGTCCTGTAAATAGCATATAGCGCCGGGGGCCATAGATTTATAGTCGAATAGAAGCCCTTGCTGCGACTCCATATATTTTTCATAGTTATAAGCGAAAAAAACAACAGGCCTGTCCAGCAGCAGATAATCCATATATACGGACGAATAATCAGTTACAAGAATGTCTGTAACTCTCAAGAGGGGCTGGATGTCTTTGACGCTGTCGTAATAAATAATATTGTCGAACTGCCCGAATTCCGTATCGCAGTGAACAGATGGATGAAATTTAAATATGAAAAGAATTTTGTTATTTTTTGCAAACTCTGAAAGCTTTTCAAGATTTAAATATCCGCTTTTAACAGCATTACCCAGGGGGTCGTCCCATGTTGGAGCATAAAGGACGGATTTGAACCCTTGCTTTCTTAACTCATCAATTTTCTTAAGCGTCTCTATATCGGCATCAATCATGTCAAGCTCAACAAGCTGCTTTTTAAACAAAATATCATTTCTTGGATATCCTGATTCTATATATTTTTTCGCCCTTACCGCCTTTGAAAAAATTCTGCTTGTAAAATACTCCGATGTAGTGACACACAAATCGTAATAATAGTTTTTGCCATGGATTGTGCTGCTTAATCTGCCTGCCGGGGAATTGCGCCCTTCGATGATAGAATCCATAAACAGGCCTATCTTTTTAAGAGGAACCCCATGCCATAATTGGACTTTTTTTGCCTTTATTAAAAGATGATACTTGAATTTTTTTCTCCACTGCTCGCTGCATGTAATGAAAACATTAGCGCGTACCAGTGAGAATATGGAACGCAGGCTCGGATGCAGCAGCACAGGCAGGTTATTCTGCCTTAGTAAATTATAAACAGATTTATGACAGGTAAAAAAAGAGTAAGTGATATTATTTTGCTTTAGCTGATGCAGATACAAATAGAGATACTTCACGTTATCAAAAAAAAGTCCGTCATTTTTACCCGCGAATAAAACCAGGTTTTTTTTTCGCGGAATCAGATATGCCAGGGGGACAATAATTACCCATCCGACCAGCAAAATTTTGAGAGTTTTGAAAGCCCGGCTTATTTTATTCATTAATTTTTAACTATCCAGCTTTTGAAGATAATTTCTGACTGCCGTCAGGTCTTCTTCGAAATCTATTTCATTGCAGTAGAAACCGCCGACATCCACCGGTTTAAGGCTGATTTTTTTTCTAATTGTAAGGTTTTCCAGGGCTTTTTCAAAATAATCCTGGTCGTCAACTTTTTCGAGCTCTTCTCGGAAAATACCTAAATCTTTCTTAAGTATTACATTAACGCCGAGACATTCACCTTCGGGCATGGAAACCGTCTTTGAAATATGATGAATGAACGAATTCTCGTTGAGGTCATATTTGACTTCTTCCCGGCCGCACCTTTTCCGGTCAACAAGGCAGGAGGAAAAAGCCGGCTTGGAGAGCAGCTTAAGGACATCTTCGTCAAAATAAACATCACCATTGAGCCAGATAACATCGTCTTCAACTTCTTTCAAGGCCAGCAGTAAACTTTTACTCGTATTGGTTTTCGCGAAATCTTTGTTATGGACAAGTGATAGCTTAGAAAATTTCCTGCTTATCAATTCTTTTTTATAACCGACGACAACGCATATATTATTTGCTCCGATTGATTTTGACAGGCGCTCAACCTGAAAATCCATTATCGTCTTTTCACCGGTCAAACTCGTTAGCGGCTTGGGAATCGAACAGCCCAGCCTTTTTCCCATTCCCGCCGCTAAAATAACAGCTTTCATTAATCGCCCAACCTTCCGTTTTTATCAATCTTATAACAATTCACTTTTGATGTAATCCAAATTATTGCCGACACATTTGAGGAAAACCAAACTATAAAAACTAAAGCTTCAAAATTTTAGCATAATGTTCATACCACTTCAATTTCGGCTCTTGATTATAATCAGATTTAATTTTAATATCTTATTAAAGATAAGCGGCTTATCCGGCGTATTAGCAAAAAAAAACGGAACTTAACACAGGAAAAAAAATGCCAGCAGCAAAAAGGATTTTTATTATTGCAGATTTCAGCCATAAGCCCGTCAAGCTCCTGCGCAATCAGCATATGAAAATGACAAAAGGCTTCATACGCCTCGGCCATGATGTTCGCCTGTTCAGCTATGATAATGCCCTTATGGAGGTTAGCCGGTTTAAAAGCAGGACCCTTGCCGGGTATTTCGATAAACAAAAACTTGATAGACTTCTTGCGACTGAATTGAAAGCATACTGCCCTGATATTGTTTACCTGCGGTTTATCCGCGTCCTCAATACAGACACAATTGAAGTAATCAGAAATGCTGCACCAAAGGCAGTTATCATCGGTTTTGATAATGACCCATGGCCGGATAGACGCCGCGATAGAATCGAAATCGCGAAAAAAATCGATATTTTAATCGCCTCAAATGACGGCTCTTCTCTGCAGCGATACAAAGACGCAAAGGTTCCATTATGTTCATTTATGCCCAATGCCTGCGACCCGGATATAGACTATCGATATCCAGTTGGCCCTGAGTGGATAAAAGACATTATCTGGACCGGTTTAATAGAGGAAGACCCGAAGCGTTACCCCGGCGAGCGGATGCGTTATGAAATTATCACTAAATTGAGCCAAATGCCCAATTGTGCTGTTTACGGCTGCTGCGGCAAACCGGGTATTGGCGGACAGGATTGTCTTTACGCAATAAGCGGTGCCAAGACTTCTCTAAGCATAAACGGTGATAATAATATCCGATTGTATCATTCTGACCGGATAACTAATTATCTTTCATGCGGGACACTGGTCCTGGCCAAAAAAGTTCCTGATTCGGATTTACTTTTCAAAGACAAACTTCACCTGCGGTATTTTGACTCTGCAGAAGAATTTTTCGAGCTTGCCAAATGGTATTTGGCAAATGAACCCGAAAGAAAAAAAATTGCCGATGCCGGAATGAAATGGGTTCACGAGCAGTTCAACTGTGTAAAAATTGCCGGTTACATCCTTGAGCTGGCCAAACAGGGCACATACAAAGCGCCCTGGAATTAAATGAGCCGCTTATAAAGATTGAATGTCTGCAAGGCGGTTTTTTCCCATGAAAAATTCCTGTTTCTCTGCAGGCCTGCCTCTATCATTTTCTGCCGTTTTTTTTCATTATTGTAAATCTCTGCAATGGCCCGTCCTATTTCCGCTTTGTTATACGGGTCAACCAGTATTGCAGCGTCTCCCGCAACTTCCGGCATAGACGAGCAATTGGAGCTTATCACGGGCACACCGCAGGCAAACGCCTCGAGAATGGGTATTCCGAAGCCCTCATATAAGCTTGTATATATAAGGCCGTCCGAACATGCAATCCATTGAGTTACATCATCAACAAAATTCGTCCAGATAACATCCTCATGCAGATATTCTTCTTTTCTTTTTGGATTTTCGAAATCTTTCGGCAATTCGCCGGTGACAACCAGTTTTGTCCCCCTGGGCAGCTCTTTTTTAATATACCTAAAAGCCGAAACAATCCTTGTAAGATTTTTTCTCTTATCAGATGCTGAAATCGCTATTATGAATCTATCCAAAGGAGCCTGCACCTGCTTTGAAAATTTCTCTTTAAGCAGGTTCTTGTTATCCTCTGATAACGGCTTTAGGCGCTCATCTGCCGCAAGATATATTACCGTGATTTTATCCTCGGGTATTGTGAAGAATTGAATCAAATCAAGCTTTGTCGACTGTGAAACCGCGATAAAATGGTCGGCATGCGCAAATGCCTGCTCAAACCTCCAGAGTTTGGAATTGATATACAGGCCCGGCAGCTTATATCGCCGCATATCATGGACTGTCATAATTCGCGGCCTGTTTCGGACAGGCGGCATAAAATTGAACAGGCAGTGATAAATATCAAAATCGCCGATTAGCGTCTGTAACGCAGGATGATTGAAATATCTCCAGTAATTCTCGAGCCAGTGCAGTTTAAGCGGAACTTTTTTTAATGTCACCCAGCCACTTTGATTTTCTACCAGTCGTTTGGCATCCTGTTCATAACCAGCAGAATATAAACCGATTGCCTCGGGTTTTTCGGCAACTTTATTAAAACCCCGAAGCAGACCGGCACCGTATGTATAAATTCCGGAATATTTTTTTCCTAATATGCTTTCGAAATCAAAAACTACACGCATTATTCAATCAGCCTTGCATACCATAGATTTCAGGCTCGATGGTAAATTTAATCTCATTTTATTTCCCTATAACGCAGATTCCCATCGTGTCTGCCAGTTGGAGTGTCTGCGGCTTATCTATAATTATTGTTTTGCCGGTTTCAACTACGAGGCATTTTGCCCCGTTTTTTGCCAGTGACTTTATCGTATCGGGACCTACGCAGGGGACATCGAAGCGCATGTCCTGTTTTGCTTTTGCCGCCTTTAAAAGTGTCCAGCCTCCCGCTTTACATAATCGCCCCGCCCGCTCAATCATATCCGCTGTCCCCTCAATTGCCTCCACTGCTATAACTTCGCGCTCCTTTACGGCGATTGCCTGTCCTATATCCATCTCCGCCATTTTTTTGACTATTGGCCAGCCGAACTCAATATCATTATTAATAAACGTATTTGGGCCGCGTCCGGTCATAGTTCCGTTCGAGGCAAGATGCTCTTTACAGTATTTTGTCGAATCGTCCAGTGTTATGCCTCCGCTTTTCAATTCGTCGGCCAATGCACTAAGCAATGTTTCATTTTGCTTATTTTTCTTTCGAAGCCGCCAATACCAGATTCTTACCGCACGCCAGTCAGGCAGATATTTGAGGATTCGCCATGGCGTAAAAATCCTTCTCTTGGCGACGCCTCCAACCATAATGGCGTTTGTTGCACCATGCCGTTTTAATTTTCGTATCCAGTTTCCCGGACGGGCAAGCCCAACGGTATAAAAAAAATCTACTTCGTTTGCCAAAGATTCTTCACAGCTTTCATCAAGCCCTACGCATACAACTGACCAGCCCGCTTTTCTAGCGCCGGCTGCTATCATAAACGGCAATCGCCCCTCGCCGGCAATCAATCCGATTACATTGGCGCTATTCATATTATTCTCTGGTTTAGAAATACCAACTGTTATGATGGATTCTTCGCTTCAGTCGGACTTGTTGGCTCATCTTCGCCGCCGGCCAAAAGCTGTTTTAATTGTATCTGAAGGTCACGGATACTTTGCTTCATTTCCGGCAGATACTGAATCATTCCATAAGCGCGTTTACCTTGTCCCGCGTCTATCGCTGGAGCCCCTAAAACCACCTTGCCGTCTGCGACGTTGTTGATTACCCCGGCCTGCGCACCGACAGCCACGTGATTTCCAAGTGCAATATGACCGACGATACCCGCCTGTCCCCCGACTATGCAGTGATGACCAAGTGTCGTTGAGCCTGCAATGCCGACCTGTGCCACAAGAAGGCAATGCGCCCCCACCTTTGTCCCGTGGCCAATCGCAATCAAATCACCGAGCTTGCTTCCCTGTCCGATTATTGTGTCATTAAGCGTGCCTCGTTCGATACCGCAGCAGGCGCCGATTTCCACATCATCCTCTATAACAACGCTGCCGATTTGCGGAATTTTATGATGCACGCCATTATGTGTGGCAAAGCCGAATCCGTCCTCGCCGATACAGGCATTGGAGTTTATAATTACCCGGCTGCCTATCCTGCAGCCCTCGTAAATCACGACATTGGGGTACAGGATGCAATCATTGCCTACCTGGACATTTTCTCCTACAAAGGCGCAGGGGTAAATGACACAGCCGTCTCCAATTTTTGCGCCGTCTGAAATTGTCGCGAAATCATGAATGTTGCATCCGGCTCCGATTTTGGCGCTGTCTGAAATAATCGCTCGCGGACTGATGCCTACTTTTTTATGTTTTCGATGACCATGCAGCAAAACCATAATCTGCATAAAGGCGTAATAAGGGTCTTCCGCGATTAAAAGCGGGACATTCCCCGCCGCGACAGTATCCTTGCCGACAATCACCGCGCTTGCTTTGGTTGAAAGCAATTGTTTTTCATATTTATCATTGCTGAGAAAACTGATGTCCCCTGCACCGGCCCTGCCAAGGGTCGCCGCAGATGAAATCTTTACGTTTGAATCCCCGAAGACTCGTCCATTTACATATTGCGCAAGTTCGCCCAAGGTCTTGGTAATCATAAAACCACTTTCTAAAAATTTATGACTTTTTTCGGCCTTTTATCAAATCTGCGGGGTATTATAGCAGAAAATCGGTGCCGGTCAACCCGCGGTCAGCAGCAAAGAGAGTGCCTGCTGCTGTAAATTTTGTGAAATTGAAGAAGTAAAATCAGCACTATCGTTATGCAGTATATTTACCGAAGAACCAATTGGGGCATAAACAGCCGGCTCAGTCGGGCCAAATATTGCAACTGTCTTTATTCACATTGCCGCGGCCAAATGAGTTATCCAGCTGTCGTTACCTAAAAAGCCGCGTGAGCAGCTCAAGACAGCAAGGACATCAACCAGCGGCAAATTACATAATAAAATTCCGGCCGCTCTGATTTCATTTAGTGCTGATTGATTCAATCTCTCACTCTCGGCAGGCCCAAGCAGAAATACAGTATTCAAACCTTCTTGTTGAATTTTCCCGGCGATAAAGAGAAAATTTTCAAGCTTCCAGCATTTATGCGCCCCGCCGCTGCCGGGATGAATCACTATCGGTTTTGAGCCGGGCACAATGCCGTTTTCAGCCAGCACCTCTTTTCCCTTGTATATATCAGCCTGTGTCGGCCGTATCAAAGGCATAGCGATTGCCCTATTTTTTTCAGCAGGTGACAA
>CAYSKP010000005.1:0-6424 GCA_964431645.1 uncultured Pirellulales bacterium | reverse complement strand
GCGGGTGTGCAGCGGCCCTTAAATAATTTCACTCGAACAGAACCTGTGACATTCTGCTGGCTAACATCGATGAATGCATCGAGTGCTTCACGCAATTGACAGAACCATTGGCCGTAATAAACCATTTCAGCATATTTTAATGAGACAAGCTGCTTATAATGAGCCGTCTCACGATCAAGCGTAAGTGTCTCTAACGCCTTGTGAGCGGTCATCAGAATTGTCCCGCCGGGTGTTTCATAAGCACCACGTGATTTCATCCCGACAAGACGATTCTCAACTAAATCAATCTGCCCCACACCGTGCTTACCGCCGATTTCATTTAAATTTTCAAGCAGCTTCACGCTGCCGACGGCTTTATTATTTAATTTAACCGGGACGCCCTGCTCGAAACCAATCTCGATATAATCGGGTTTATTGGGCGCTTTAGAAGCAGGATTAGACATTACCCACAATTCATCTTTTGGCTCATTTGCAGGGTCTTCTAAATCCGCCCCTTCATGGCTGATATGCCAGATATTGCGGTCTCGCGAATATATCTTTTTTTTGCTCTGGTCTATTGGAATACCATGTTTATCCGCGTAATCAACTGCTGCCTCCCGGCTTGTAAGTTCAAATTTCGGGTCTTTCCACGGGGCAATTATTTTCAGCTTCGGGTCCAAAGCCATATATGTCAATTCAAAACGAACCTGGTCGTTGCCCTTGCCTGTTGCACCATGAGCAACACCCATTGCACCCGCCTGATGCGCAACATCAACCTGATGTTTAGCAATCAATGGGCGGGCGATGCTTGTCCCAAGCAAATACCCATTTTCGTAAACAGCTCCGGATTTGAGAAGCTTCCAAAGATATTCTTCTACAAACTCTTTCCTTAAATCTTTCACGATGCATTTTGTTGCACCGCTTTTTAGGGCCTTTTCTTTTATTCCTGAAAGCTCATCGCCCTGCCCCAAATCAGCGGCAAAAGCAATCGTATCATAGCCATAAGTTTCTTTCAGCCATGGCAGGATTACACTTGTATCCAATCCGCCGCTATACGCCAATACTACTTTCTCGTTTTTAGCCATACTTTCCTCAAAAGGATTAATATTATAAAGCAGGTATTATACAGAGAGGATTCTTGCAATACAATGAATAGAAAAACCTGTTTACTCGAATATTTTTCTGATTGTCGCAAGATTAGGGACTTTGCCTGTGAAGAGCTTAAATTGGTCTGCGGCCTGTCTTATAAACATATCGACACCGGAAATTGTTTTACAGCCTATTTCCTTTGCATGCTTTAAAAGCTTAGTTTCGGCCGGATTATAAACAGTATCAAACACGGCCATATGCTTTTGCAGCATTCCGGAATCGATAGGTGACGCGTCCGAATGCGGGTGCATCCCAATGCTTGTTGCATTAACTATAAGCCTTTCTTTTAATTTATGAAGACTATCCAGGGATGCGTATTCACATTTAAAATCGTTGGCCAGATGCTTTGCTCGTTCTACGGTTCGATTATAAATTTTTATTTTCGCTTCAGCTTGTGTCAAACTGGCTACCAGCGCCCTTGCTACACCGCCTGCGCCAATCACAGCGACCGGAATTTTCTTTAAATCCGTTTGCTGAATTCCAAGTGCGGCAGTTATCGAATCGATTGCCGCCGTGCAATCCGTGTTATATGCCGAAAGCTTTGTGCCGTTAATGATTATCGTATTTGCGGCACCCGCTTTTTGGGCTATCGGGTCTATTGTCCCCATTTTTGCTTTTACATACGCGATCGCGTTTTCCTTATGCGGAATAGTGACACTGAATCCTTTAAAGTCCAGCCAGGGACGCGACAAAACATTATCCATAAATGTATTGAAATCGGCCTGCTTGCCCGCGACCAACAGAGGCAGATACACCTTGTTCAATCCTGCTTCAGCAAAACAAGCATTATGGACCCGGGGACTTAATGAATGAGCAACCGGGTCAGCGATGACTCCATAAAATTCGGTTTGGGCGTCTATTGAATCCCAGCGGTATAACGACCTGAGCTGCTCGACTGTGGGTTGGCCGGGGGCAGTAGCCGTCTTTTCACCAATACTAGCGAATGTGACCAGGCCATTTAATTTTTTAGTGAAGATTCTTGTGATAAATCCAGGCTCATCCATGCAGAATGAAATCATCTCCTGTTTTACACTGTGCTGTAAATCAAAAACCTCGAAGCAATCATTTATATGGTGAGCAGAATAAACCAGCTTCGGTATTGTGCCGCTCGAAATATTGGCTATTTCCCAGTAATGTTTTGATAAATTTTTGAATTTAGTCTGAAAATTGTGGTCAGACAAAATCAGCCGTGTATTTGATGCGCCCGAAAGTGCCAGTGAGATTTTTCCGCTAAATGACGTAGAGATATAGTTTTGATATTCGATATCTACGAATTCCGCCGCGGCTCGAATTGCGGCTGCAAGAACACTTGCACGCAATTCGTTTGGATGCCTAAGCATTCCTCCCTGATGATAATCCCTGCATGTAACAATAATTGGAATCCCTGCCGCAATTTGCCTGGCCGCATCAATAACCTCCATAGCGAGATTAACAGATAAATCAACCAGGTAATCTGTTCGCAATTCAAGAAGTTCGGCGCCTGCGTTTACTGCGGCTTCTATCTGCTCCTGTGCTTCCTGCAGGGTCTTGGCTGCTATTGGAACAGCTAAGTATATCATAATCGCCTCTCAATCGCGGCTCGATAAAATGATTTTCTCAGCAGGTATGATATGAGATAAAAAAGATTTTTTCAATGGAGCTTTTTCGTTTTGAATATTTATTTGCTGCTTTGATTATTATTTGAAACGTTTTGCCATTTCGGCCAGCTGTTTTATTTCAGCAATCGGCAAAGGCGGTGTTGAAGATTGAATCTGATGCTCAGGATTAAACACAGGATTATCATCACCATGCTTTGACACTGTTTTCTCAAGCTGATCTAATCGTATTTTTACATGCTCAAGTGCTTGCGATGTCTGCAGAAGCATTATTTCCATTTGTCTTAAACGTAAGTTATCCGCAAGATTCAAACGATTGCTTGATAATTGCTCAATAATTGCAGATTTTGCCGCTGTTGCCTGTCTTTGTGCGCTTAACATCGTATATTTTAACTCCCTCGTATTTTTTAAATTATAAGTCCCAACCTTTCTTATATTATCAAATTTGTTGAAAAAATTCAAGAAAAGAAACTCTGCGGATAATCAAAGCGGAAAAAAAGGAAGACAGGTTTGATATTATAGGTCTTTTAACTTAATTTTTTAAGAGAATGATGCTCCCAGTTTTAAAAAACGTCAACGATTAAATCTCGAAGTCTGCGGCGGATTTCCTCTTCCGGTCCTGGGCCTCTCTCTCATTGATTTATGAGATATTTCAGAAATCCGGAATTTCGGTTTAAATCGGGGCTGCTGCGGCTGAGAATTTGCGTGCTGCTGCTGCGGCTGCTGCTGAGCAGCTTGTTTTCTTGCTTCTTTTTCAAGCAAAATCGCGCGTGCGCAGACCTGCCGTGTCCCCTCATTTGAATGTTTAATTCCCTCCACAATCAGTCCCAGTCCTTCTTTTCTCATCCTGCCGCGCATCTTTCGTAATCCGTATGCGGCCGCACCTTTTGTGGCCCTGCAGGCAGTGCCGAAGAGTGCTTCCTTGAGAATATCTAAACCATCCTCCTGCATCCATGATAAATTGAAAGCGGCATGCCGGGCAACAGATGGATTATCGTTATACAGCTTCTCTCTGAGCCGCTCAAGATTATCTATTGCCGCCTGGTCCTTTTCTCTGCCGCTTGGAACACGCTTTTTAAGCCTCATATTATTCATAAGCCCACCCCTTATTATGCTTTATTGTAATCGGCTACTTTCCATAAGTTTCTTGAAAAACAGAATTTTGTCAAGTATCTTTTTTGCTTACTTTTAAAATAGGTAATTAGTCTGATGTTATTCATAATTACCCCATTCTCCTGGCCTCAACAAATTTAATTATCGAGAATACCGAAGCGTTATAAGGAACTTCCAATTTATGTTTATCCGCAAGGTTCAATACGGCCCCGGTCAACGAATCAATTTCAGTCTTTTTACCCGCGGCAATATCCTGCAAAGTTGAAGATTTATGTTTTGCAGTGTCGGGGACGAGCTTATCATAAAAAATCTCTAAAAACCCATCTGCCGATTTCCAATGCGTTTGAAAACCCGCGGCACTCATTACATCAAAAATTTCTTTGATTATATGATTCATTAGATTCCTGCTATTGCTGTCTTTGGCCAGCAATCCATAGGGGACATCCAAAATCGCCCCGAGCGGATTAAGAGCGCAGTTATACATCATCTTGGCCCAAAGGTCCTTTTCGATATCTAAAACAGTTTCCGCGGGAATGTCACCTTTCGAAATGGAATCCGCCAGCGGCCGGACATCTTTAACATCGCCCCCAAAAAGGGAGCCTATATGAATCGAATCGGCGTGAACAGTTATTTCAACTTCATTCGCTTTACTCCGTCTAAATCCTGTAATTACTCTGGCGCTGTAAATCTGTTCTTTTGGAAAATATTTTGTAAACTTCTCAGCGTTTGCCCAGCCGTTCTGGCAAAGAACAATTTTTGTATTTTGTCCCAGGATTTCCTTATGCATTGAAATATCCTGGGCTGCTTTTGAAGAATCGAATGATTTAACACAAACCAGAATAAAATCAAAATTTTTATATGTTAACTCATCGAGTGATTTATATGCCGAAAAAGATTCAGGTCCGGCATCGTATCGCCCGAATATTCCCGTCCTTACCAGTCCTTTTTGCTGCAATTGCGCAGCGGTATCCGGCCGTGCTATAAAACATACATTGTTTTTCGATTTAATAAGACAGCTTGCCAGTCCTAATCCCACCGCACCACTTCCATATATTAAAACATCCATAGTTATAAAATAAACCCCCACCTCTGGTGTTCACAAGTGATACTCAATTTTTTATCTTGGAATTGTAAAATAGAAAGTTGAGCCTTCTCCCGCTTTTGATTCCACCCATATCTTGCCGCCGTGTCTTTCGATGATTCTCTTGCAGATACTAAGCCCGACTCCGTATCCAGGATATTCCTCGCGCGTGTGCAGCCGCTGAAAAATCTGGAAGATACGGTCACTGAACTGCGGGTCAATACCTATGCCATTATCACTTACGGAAAATTGCCAGCATTCATCTCTTTTTTGACAGCCGATATGGATTCTCGGCGATTCTTTGCCGTGAAATTTTATTGCATTGGCCAAAAGGTTTTGAAACAGTTGATTAAGCTGTATATCATCGGCCGTAACTACCGGCAGTTCATCGTTAGTAATCACTGCCTTTGTTTCTGTAATGCTGCTTTCAAGATTGGTAATGGCCCCCTTCAGTGCGGCTTCCGCCGAAACAGGCCTGAATGCCTTGCCGTGGGTCTGCACCCTTGAGTATCGAAGCAGTCCTAAAAGCAGGTCATCCATTCGCTTTGAACCTTCCGTGGCATATCGGATATATTCAATTGCCTTTTCGTCGAGTTTGTCTTTATATCCTTTATAAAGCAGTTCCATAAAGCCGTTGATTGCCCTAAGCGGCTCGCGCAGGTCATGGCTGGCAATATATGCAAATTTTTCAAGGTCGCTGTTTGAGCGGATAAGCTCCTGCGCCGTTTGCCTGATTTTTTCCTCTGTCCGCTTGCGTTCGGTAATATCCTGGAACACGGTAGCAAATTTTCCCTTTGCCGGAGAAAAAACAGACACGCTGAAAAACTTTTTTAATTCTTCAATATAAGGTTCGAAAGTCACCGGCCTGCCTGATGCGGCTACTTTTCCGTAAATATCGAGATAAGGAATTTTTCCGCCAAAGAATTCTGATGCCTTTTTACCTATCACCCGGTCTCTGCTAAAACCAGTAATCGATTCGAACGCCGGATTTACTTCAGTTACGACATAATCGACAGGCCTGTGTGATTTGTCATAAATAATTTGATTAATTGAAGCACCTTCGGTCATCGTAGAGAACAGCGATGAGAATTTCTCCTCGCTTATTTTTAATTGCTCCTGTGCCTCTACAAGTTTGGTCAGGTCGTTTCCTATTGCCAAAATCTCAAGAAGATTGCCTTTTTCATCGTATATAGGCCTGTTTGACCATGACATCCAAACGAGTGTTCCATCACTTCGCTTATTTTGATGGACATTGGTTGGATAATTTTCCGGGTGTTTTATTATATCCAATGCCATTAAGGCAAGGTCTTTGCCCTCTCCATTAATTTTGGGGATTGTTGTGCCGATGACATTTTTTCCGATAATCTCTTCGGGGGAGTATCCGAAGAATTTTAATCCGAATTCATTGACATATCTAATATTCAAGTCTTTATCAACCCGCATTATTATGGCGTTTGAACCTTCAACAAGGTGACGATATTCCTCGCGGCTTTTTCTGAGATTTTCC
>CAYSKP010000004.1:0-33774 GCA_964431645.1 uncultured Pirellulales bacterium | reverse complement strand
ATATGCCGCCAAAGCTGCGGATGTGTGGGAAAAAATTCAAAGTAATAATCTCAATATAACGACAGATTTAGTTTATCTGTATTATTATGCAGGCGCCAATTATCTTTTGCTTGAAAAATGGGATGAGGCAATTTCTAATTTCCAAAAACTTTTAGATAACTGGCCTGATTTCCCTTATACATGCCTTTGTCAGCATTCAATTGCGGGATCTTTAGAAAATTTGCGAGATTCCGGCAGTGTTCCAAAAGAAGGGATAAATCCACTTATAGAAGATGCTTACAAGGCGATTTTGAGTAAATATCCGAATTGTTATGCGGTTAAAGATGCCACTTATAAACTCGGTGGAATAATGTTAGCAAAGGGTGATAAAGCCTCAGCTTTATATTATTATCAGCAATTTCTGGAATTAACCAAATCTTTGGATACAGCAAAGGCAAAGTGCAGTTCGGATAAAAAGATTATGATGAAAAGAGAAGATGCGAAAGCCAAAATTGCCCAGATTATAGCTCAAGGAGGGACTAATTAATGAAAAAGGCTATTGCATATCGATTAATGAAATGTTTACTTTTAGCTGTGGTTTTAACGTTAACAATACAAATTAAAAATAGCTTTGGTATTGGGCCATGTTGGATGTATCCATGTTCTGAGGCTCAATATGATGGGGAAGGTCATTTTATAAAATGCAGCGGATGTGATTCTGAATGCAGTACCTGTTATAGATGTGTTATCGGGGCTAATGGACCTGAGTGTCAGGAAAAATTTAACTGGCCTGAACAAACCTGCTGTGACTGCAAAAGTATTTGTAATTTGTGGTATGGATGTCAGGAATGTATTGACGGCTCATGCCTGGTTTGTGGAGGCAGATCGGGGGAAACCTGTTGCGCAACTTCTACATCTATGGACTGTTGTAAAGCAAGTGAATGCGAAACATGTATAGATGGCGAATGCAAAGTTTGCGGGGGAGATATAAATAAAGAATGTTGCAATGGCACATGCATTGATAAAAGAACTCATCAATGTTGTTATGATCCAGGCAGTTCACACAATTGTACTTGGAATGAAAGCTGCTGTAATGGCTCATGCTGTGATTCGCTAACCTGTCAAGCGTGCATAAATGGAGTATGTAAAAACTGCAATGAACGTTTTGGTACATGCTGCAAATGTGAAAATGGAAACTGTGTAGAATGCTATTGCTGGGATAAAGGGAAATCAATTGAAGGTGAAATCTTTGTGGAAACCGATATACCATTATGTTTAACAACAGTATTCGATTCACTGGTTAGCGATGAAGATCATTGGCACAGAGATTGCCCTGATAAGTATGATGCATATCCTTATGATTCATTAACATATATGTGGGATCAAATTCCTGGTAGTAATCCTTCTATAGGTATATTTATAGGTGATAAAACACAATCTTCTGTTTATTGGCAGGCACCTTCATGCATAGGATCGATAACAATCAAACTAAATGCAAATGATATCCCTGATCCGATGTATAATTTATGTCCAGGAGGAGGCGGTACACGTGATGATGATCCAAGAGATTTTCAACGTTCGGTTAATGTTGTTCTCCCGGACGGATGCAGTATTGGTGGAAGCAAAACAGTAACAATGGAATCATTTTTGGTGACTGAATCAACTAACTGTATTGCATGTGGTTCCACTGGTCCTGGAACACTCCCTACCACCGATGTTCCTCTTCCAACTTACAACGAATGCGCTTGGGTATTTAGTGTTTATTCTAGCCTTGATATGCCATCATATGTATGCCCATCTTTGTTTACTGAAATATCCGGTGGGAGTGATCCGGATATTACACAAAATAACTTATGTTCAATAATATCTGCATTCGGTGGATGTGGTACTGAACCAGAATGTCCACCTTGGGGGAATGCCTCCTGTATTCGGATGCATGAAACAGGGCATTATCTTGTGTGGATGGATTGTGTGGAAATAGAAGAAGCTTGGCTTAGAGGACAACCCTCTCTCAGCGATATGGAAATTAATTGTGATAATCCTTCTACTTGTTCTTGCCAATCGGCAAGAGATGCAAGAATTGGCGATATAAATGCTGATGTGACTGAAGCATGGTGGCGTGCAGCTTGGAATTACAATTTAAGAGGCGAAACTACGGCTATAGCAATGGCAGCTGAATGTTTCTCAGATTTAGTTACATCTATTTGTTCAGTTTGGAATTGCAGCCCATGTCGATAATCGTATTTATTATTGAATAATTTAGTAGTATAATTTTGAAGGGATACTTTATGAAAATTAAAATAATTAAAATAAAAAATCTTATGCAACTTTCCTGGTTATTAATTCTATTCTCGGCTGTTCCTTTATTTGCAATTGGACAAGGGAATACGGGAGTAATGGATTCAAATCACTTTCTTAAACAATTCGGTTACCCTACGGAAACCATCGATGATATTATGAACGCAACAAAAAGTGATAATTATGCAATCAGACATGTGGCACTAGAAGAACTTACAAAACGCATAGGGCAAGATGCGATTCCCACTTTAAAGATTTATCTGTCTGATCCAAAAGTAGAAGTTAGACACAGGGCTGCACATTTATTGGGGACATTAGGCGATAAAAGCGGGCTGGAACAAATGCGCAAAGACCTTCACGCACTTGCGCCTGATAATGGAAGGCCGGCACTACCTGAACCGAACATGAAGCCAAGAGATCTAAAGAGAATGGAGGATGAGCGAAATTCAAAATACGTAGAAGCACTCTGGGTAAGTACCGTCTTAGCAGAGTTGGGCGATTACAGTGGTTATGAACTGGCGGCCGAACTTGCTTTTACTGGACAATTAGTTGTTCAGAAAAATCAGGCTATTTTGACTCTTGTGGAAATCGCAAAAGGTGATGAAAGACGTTTAAAAGCCGAAGGCAAGGACCCTATATCCATTTTATGTAAAGTTGCAAAAGAAGAAAAAAATATCTCTGTTTTAAGGAGCCTAACCAGCGCTGCTCAGAAACTCGATCCCAACAATGCAATACTTATTGTTGAAACAGCTAAGAGTTCTCCAGTTCAAAATGAATTTGAACAAAAAAGGAACGATATAATTTTAAAACAGATTCAAAAGACGAAAAATAAAGATTTCAACGAGCCCAACCGTTAGGTATTTCATTTTCAAGTTAATCTATGGACAGCATACTGATTTATTGACAGTTATCATAAATGGACATAATATTCCAGTATGGCAAGATTGGCAAGAGTAGTGGTTCCGGGCTTTCCTCATCATATAACGCAGCGAGGCAATCGCAGGCAGCAGACATTTTTCTGTGATGAGGATTATCAGGCATATATTCATCTTATGAAGGAATGGTGCTCACGTTTGGGTGTTTCGATATGGTTTTATTGTCTTATGCCTAATCATGTTCATTTGATAGCTGTGCCGGAATCTGCGGATAGTTTGCGGAGGGCTATTGGCGAGGCGCACCGGCGATATACGCGGCGAATAAATTTTCGAGAGAACTGGCGCGGGCATTTGTGGCAGGGAAGATTTTCATCGTTTGTTATGGATGAAAAATATCTTATGAAAGCTGTGCGATATATAGCTATGAATCCCGTTAGAGCAGGGATTGTTAAACGGCCGCAACTATATCGCTGGAGCAGTGCGGCCGCCTATCTTAATCAAAAGAATGATCCTTTTGTGAAAACTAAGGACTTAAATGAAAGAGTTGATAATTGGGCTCAATATTTTCGTCAGCCGGAGGATATAACGATTTCTGAAAAGATGCATAAGCATGAGCAGACCGGCAGGCCGCTGGGCAGCGAGAATTTTATCATTAAACTTGAAAGAATTCTGGATAGGACGCTGCGACCCAAAAAGGCGGGCAGAAAACAAAAGAAGAAATGAAAATAATAACTTCAAAAATTAGGAAATAGGTATGGTGTCCCCAGATTTCCCCTTACTGCCAGGAATGTATAGGAGGAGGCGAGTGGGAGAATGATACAGAAAATAGTTATAGATGTGTAATGCCATAAAATTGTTCCAATTGAAAGGAAAATTTAAAATGGAAACTAAGAAAAATATAATATCAACAAAAATGATTATATTCTTTTTTTTAATTTTTAATTATAATCTCAGTATTGGACAATCACTTCAAAAACTACCCGAATCAGAGTATATAACTTTTCTGAATAAAGCAGCCTCATTAATAAAAGCCAATTATGAAAAGATCGATACTTGGCAGGGCGAATTCAATATAAAAGAAGAAAATTATTATTACGGTGAGCAGTGCCAATCATTTGATATTAATTCAAATGACCCTGCTGCTCACTCTAAAGCTATTGAAAGAAGTATAACTTTATCGCAGGAATTTGCTATAGATGTTAAAAACAACAAGCTATATTGTTCAAAATCTATGCCAAAATATAAGTTTAAAGCTTTGGATTTGAATAAAGACATTTTATTAGATCGTTTATATTCTCCAATAACTTCAATAGTAACATCTGACGAATATTTGAGCTTCATGCCAAACCTTAGTTATGGTTACGGAGGAAAAAAGGTGAATGAAAAAAGGGTAGGAAAGAAAGCTTTCCGATGGCCATTAGAAAGAGCTAAAAATGAACAATGGGGAGATGTAAGAGACCCGAGAAAATATTTTTCTGAAGGTAATAAAATGATATGGGAAGAGCTTGAGTCTCTAAGTAATTATTTAGCAAATCCCCCTTCTGATATTCCAGAAGGAAAAGATCCTAAAATCAGCATTATGAGAGAGGGAACAAAAATTTATATAAAAGCACTTTTTTACAGAAGCGAGACTTGTAAAGGATGTGATCCTAACATTGATATTGTAAATATAAACATGATATTAGATAGTTCAGCGAGATACAATTTAATCCATCGCGAAGTACTAAGTCGAAAAAATGAAGTATTACAGACTATGGATATTGTATATGAAAATACCGATGGGGTATTCGTTCCAAAGACAATTGATTATATAACATTTCGTTCCTCCGACCTTAAAAAAAGCTTTAATTCTAAAATTTCATTTGTGAAATCAATTTTAAATGTACCTATTAACAAAGAGATGTTCACTTATAAGAAGCTTGGATTAAAAAATGGGGAAATATTCGTGGATAAAATTGCCCGCAAGGAATACAAATACGAGGACGCAAATCTTGTTCTGATTGGCGATATTAATGACTCGCCTAAATAAAACAAAATAATCTAAATTTAAAAAGACTGGCCGGGTGGCGGGAGTCATCCGGCCTTTCTGCATGCAATAGTGAGATTGCCCGCCTTTCGACTTCGCTCTACTAGCTGCGCCAGACCCCAGCCTAAGACATGCTGGGGCAGGCAGGTCGTTAAAAGGCGGGTAAACTTCGCTGCCCCGCCATAGGCGGGTAAAGCTCGCAATGACCCGTTACGCAAGAGGAGACTGTCAGGCGGGGAGGGTGAAATAGAAGGTGGAGCCTTTTGAGGGTTCGGATTCGACCCAGATTTTGCCGCCGTGGCGCTCGACAATTTTTTTGCAAATAGCCAGTCCTACACCATGGCCGGAATACCTCTCAGCGGGATAAAGCTGCTGGAAAATATAGAAGATTAATTCATATGAATCCGGCTTAATGCCAATGCCGTTATCACGGACGCAAAATTGCCAGAAGTTTGCCTGCTTTTGGCAGCCGACATGAATTTCGGGCCTTTGTTCGCCTCTAAACTTGATGGCATTGCCGATAAGGTTCTGGAACAATTGCAAAAGCTGCGTGTCATCGGCTTTTACCTGCGGAAGCGGGTCGCAGGTAATTACGGCCTGAGCTTCTGTTATACTTGCCGCAAGATTAGCGATAGCGCCATCAAAGGCAGCTTGTGCGGCAGTCATCGTGAGTGGTTTGGATTTCGTCTGCACGCGTGAGTATTCGAGCAATCCTGTGAGCATGATATCCATACGAACTGAGCCCTTGCGGGCAATGTCAATGTATTGCCTGGCCTTTTCATCGAGCTTATCCACATATTTCTTGTGAAGAATTTCCATAAAACCATTGATAGCGCGAAGCGGCTCCTTAAGGTCGTGGCTTGCGATATAAGCGAAATCCTGCAGTTTTTCGTTTGAGTTTTTAAGCTCTTCATTAATTTGCCTTATCTGTTCCTCCGCCTGCTTACGCTTGGTGATGTCTGTCACCATGGCGATGAAAGTATTTGTGGTTTGGCCTTCCTGCCACATTGAAACTACCGTCATGATCCCCCAAATAATGGAACCATCGGGACGAACATAACGCTTCTCCATACTGAAAAACGGTATCTTTCCCTCGCGCAGCAGTTCCATTTTTTTGAGACAGACTTGAAGGTCATCAGGATGGATTAAGCCTTGGAAACCTATCTTAAGCAGTTCTTCTCGTGTGCGGCCGAAAAATTCGCAAAATTTTTGATTGACATCCAGGAAACGGCCCGTTTGGGATTCATGCAAGGCGATACCCAGAGGGGCCTGCTCATAAATGGCCCTGAATTGCCGTTCACTGGCCGCAAGAGCCAACTCCAAATTCTTGTGCTCGGTTATATCGATGGCAATACCTACTAACGCAATTTGTCCCAGATAATGGAACCTTGCTACAGAAAAATCCAGGTGTTTCTTCTGGCCGGATTTTGTCAGCATGGCAAATTCATAATGAGATATGGGGTTTTCTCCGGCCTGGCGCCTTCTGGCTCGATCAAGTATCTGGGCTCTGTAGTCGGGGTGTGTAAGGTTGGCAATCGGCATCTGCAGTAATTCATCCCGGGTATAGCCGCTTATTTTTTCAAGGTAAGGATTAACATACACGAACCTTTCGCCTTGTATAACGCCAATGATCGCATTGGCGCTTTCGGCCAGCATCCGGAACTTCTCTTCGCTTTCCTTTAACGCCTCCTCGGTGCGCTTACGCTCGGTGATGTCGGTCACCATGGCGATGTGAGTACCGGAGGCTTGGCCTTCCTGCCACATTGGAACTACTGTCAGGAACCCCCAAATAATGGAACCATCCGGACGAATATAACGCTTCTCCATACTGAAATATTCTATCTTTCCCTCACGCAGCAGTTCCATGTTATTGAGATCGGCTTGAAGGTCGTCAGGATGAGTTATGGTCTGAAAATCCATATTAAGCAGCTCTTCCGGTGTACGGCCGGCAAATTCGCAATATTTTTGATTGACCTCCAAAAAATGTCCGGTTTGGGAATTGTGCAAGGCGATACCCAGCGGCGCCTGTTCATAAATGGCCCTGAATTTGCGTTCACTGGTCGCAATCACCGTCTCCATCTGCTTGCGCTCAAGTGCTATACTGATGGCCTCAGCAACACCGTTGACAAGATTCTGCTCCTCAGTCAGGAAGGGTTTGTCCTGTGTATAATAGACCTTTAAGTGCCCAACGGCCTGGCCCTTTATTCTGATATCCGCATGGAGGCCGTGCGATAGCGCATCGGTGTAGTTTTTGGTGGTAAATTGCTTGCCATTCAGTTTAATCACCGACACGGCGATTTCCGGGAACTGCATGGCTGGAACTATATGCTCGACAGCGCGACGGTAAAGTTCGTCACCGGGCAAGCCTTCCTGTATGTCATGGCTGACCGCATAGAGACAGGTAAGTTCCTTCATCCTTTCCTGCAGTGCTTCCTCGGCCCGCTTTCGCTCGGTGATGTCACGCAAAATTACGCTAAAGAGTTTTACACCGCCAACATTGACCTGCGAAATTGAGGCCTCAATGGGAAATTCCTCCCCATTTGTCCGTAATCCGCTGATTTCGCCTAACTGGCCCATTTTGCGGGATGTCTCGCCCGTTTCACCAAACTTGCGGATATGCTCTTTATGAGCTTCGCGGAAACGCTCGGGAATAAAGCGGTCAACTCTGCTTCCAATAGCCTCTTGTGCGTCGCAGCCGAACATTTTTTCAGCGGCGGGATTGAATAAGAGAATATTTTGAGCCGCATTTATCGTGATAATAGCATCCATTGCCGAATCGATGATACCGAACAAGCCGCCCGACAGAGCATATTTCTCTGCATCCTGTAAATCAACGTGTAATACTTGCATTATTTCTCACAAAACTGCTTTATCTGCATCGTATTGCTTAACAATCCTTATTTGGTTGTTCGATAAGATTCCACAATAGAGATACAGAATTCAATAAGCTTTTTACTGATTTGAAGGTAAATATAAAATTAGCCGGGAAACAATGTCTTTTAGAGGAATTATAAATTCGCAGAATATGAGAATAACTCAGACTACTGGAAAACAGAGCCGGATTCGCGGCAAATCATTATTGAAGCCATGCAGGGTTGGGAGTATCGAGGACGTTTTGGGACCAGGTGATATTGTTTTTGGCAAATTGGACTGTATTTTGATTTATCGATAGAACTATGGCATTGTGAATCGTATCGCCGGGGTGCACTATTATCCCATCTACAATTGCGGAGGATGACGGGGGATTGTAAATGATGCCGTTTATAACTCCCATAGTTGGTTTGCTTATGGATTTTAAAGGGCTAAAAGACTGGATTTGTGATTTTATTTTTTGACAGTCGCTCGAGGCAAAAACCTTGTCGCTTGAACCTGTGAATACAAATAGTATCGCCGCGACAAAAAGCATCATCATAATTGTATATAAGATTTGTCCGCCGAACCGTGTGTAAATCATTAATTTCCCCCCAAAGTAAATGTAATTTCAAAATGTATTGTTGCAAAAATAGAAATAAAATTCAAGATAAATGGCCTAACAAGCCTTCCTAAAAGCTGATTTCTATGATTATTCATTAAGAGTCTCTTGTTTATCAGACCGGCAGCACAAAATTTTTTCACCGTTTTTTATTTTTAAAAAACGCTTTTTTGATTCTATTAACGTGAATTTAAGATGCCGCGTTAATTGCGAATCCTGATTAGATTGACTTAAAAGGGTCAATAGCTTAAAATATTCATTACAGCTCATCTAATTCACGGATGATGCTTTTATTTCTAAACTTTTTTCATACATTGGAGTTGAGAGGATGAATTTGGGGCGATGGAGGGCCGGGAAATACTATTTATCCGCTTTTAAAAGTGCAGTTTTCTGCATAGTCATTTTTTCTATTCTTATTTTCATTTCGCAGGCATCAGCAAGCCAAAAAGCCGAACAGCCAAAACTTAATGATATTGTCGCAAAAAGCGATATTGTCATACATGGAAAAGTAAAATCAATTAATGCAAAATGGATTAACGACCATCGCGGCAGGCATATCTATACATACGCCTCACTTGAATGTCTTGAGTATTTAAAAGGCGCCGGCAGTAAAAATATAATAATCGAATTTCAGGGAGGGACTGCGGGCGATATAACTGAGCGCGTTACTCATACGCCTTCGGCGAAAAAAGACGAGGAAATGATTATAGCTTTAGCCAAAGATGTGAATTGTTTTCGGCCATCGGCGGGAATTTTCGGCAAATTCACTATTAAAAATGGAAAAGCATACGGCCCGGCAGGTCAGATGACGGTTAATGAGCTAAAATCAAAGATAAGAAAATTTATCGGCGCGCCTTCGGCAAAAAAAACTACTTCACAATTACAGGTTTCAAAAATTTCAAAAATCGAAACGGCACCGGGACCGATTTCGGCCTTGAGCATTTATAACAATACTGTGACCAGCTCAAGCTGGTACGCGCCCGGATTGAGAAAAGAACTAATCGATTTTGGCTCCTCCGGCGGCGGGACTGTAACGAGTTTTACAATCGGCTATGTGACTACTTTGGCAGACCCCGGAATAATAACAATTCAATTTTATTCGGGCACAACAAGTGCGACTCGCGGTTCAGTAATTACAAGCTTTGAGATTTCCGGCCTTTCCGGCTCGACCACTCCCGGGACTGCATACGCATTTAGCGCGGCAATAACTCTCGATGGCTCTCAACAATTTGAGCTGCCTGCGGGTGCCTTTGGATATTCTTATGAATTTGCCAATACCTCAACAGGTGTGTGGCTATCCAGCGGCGGAGCGGGAAATGTGGATGGTTTTTGGATAGATAGAAAATATAACAATAGCCCGTTTGGCGGCGACCCGTTTGGCGGTTTTTTTATGTCCATTGAAGCCTCCGGCGGCGGAGCTATCCCCGAGATTACATCTATCAATCCGCCAGGTGCCTCCGCGGGAACAGATAGTTTGGTCACGATTTCCGGCAGCAATTTCGGAGCGGCACAAGGCAGCGGTACTGTAAATTTTTTTTATAGTGGCGGCCAGCCGACGATCGAGGCCCCTGTAACTTCCTGGTCAGACACATCTATCAGTTGTATCGTTCCTGTAGGCATTATTAATGATTATCCGGCATCATCATCCAGCGGGCCTGTCAGCGTCACGAATAATAATGGCGTCACAAGCAGTGGATTTCCGTTTATCGTTACATTCGGCTATGGTGAAATTAAATGGCCTTTAGATTCACCTGTTATTCAATACTGGATAAATGAGAATTGCGCCAGCGCCACAGGTGAAGGTGACGCGGTGCAGGCGGCGGCAAACTCATGGAATGCTGTGGGGGCCCAATTCGATTTTCAATATGCCGGCACTCATTCGGCTGTAACTTCAAACTATAACTCAAAAAATGAAATTATGTGGGGAAATGCCCCTTCGGGTGCAATCGCAGTGACATATTACTGGGCAAGCGGCGAAACGATGCTCGAATGCGATATTGTCATGGGCAGCGATTATTCATGGGATACAAGCGGCTCGCCCTCATCATCTCAAATGGATGTGCAGACGATTACGGTCCATGAAATGGGGCATTGGCTCAATCTTCGCGACCTTTACGGCAATATTGGTGATGGAATTAACGATAATTCCAAAATTATGTATGGTTACGGCGACTATGGTGAAGTTAAGAGAACTATTTCGGCCGGGGACAGGGATGGGATAATCTGGATATATGGCCAAAATACAAATATTGCCCCTGAAATTACATCGAGCCCTGAAACTGCCGCTATTAGAGGCGAGCTTTACGTTTATGATGTAAATGCGACAGGAATGCCTGAGCCGAATTTTGCGTTAATTGAATCCCCGGCCGGCATGAATATTAATCCTGTTACAGGTTTAATAGAATGGATTCCTGATGTCAATCAGGTTGGCGAAGTTAATGTTGCCGTTGAGGCAATAAACCAGGCAGGCAGCGACATACAAAATTATACTATAACAGTTTCCGGCCCAACCTTTTGTATTTCAGGCTATGTGATGGAAGATGAAAATTTGATGCCAATAAATGAGGTAAATATTCTTACGACCAACGAAGGCGGAAGCGCAATAACTGATATCAACGGCTATTATCAATTAATTGTAGATTACAACTGGTCCGGCAGTATAACCCCTGTAAAAAACGCATATTCATTTGAGCCCAACAGCAGAGTTTATTCAGATGTAAATCAGAATTATAGCAATAAGGATTTTAGCGGGACACTGCTTACATTTAAAATCTCCGGCCGGATACAAAATGAATGTAATGTCCCCATACAAAACGCTTTTGTGAATAATAATTCCGTGACTTCCATTACAGATTCAAATGGTGTTTATGAAGTTTGGGTTGATTACGGCTGGTCAGGTTCTGTTAGTCCAAATAAGAAAAATTATACTTTCGAGCCAAATTCTATAAGTTATATTTATGTCACAAGCGACTTACCAGAGCAGAATTTCACTGCTTTCAACAGGTACGACCTCAATTGCGATACAGCTATAGATTCTAATGATTTAATTTTGTTTGCTTTTGACTGGCTGATGGAAGGCCCCGATATCAGGTCTGATTTCTATGCCGACTGGCTCATTAATTTCCTTGATTTCAGCGATTTTGCCGCCGTCTGGCAGGAAAAATAAAAAAAAGAAAAAAATTCCTATTTTTTTGTTGCAGATTTTTAAACACAGAGATAAAAGGTTCATAGTAAGCTCTTTGGAAAAGAAATATCGTAATCACAGGTCTTAAAGACACAAGTCTTGGGATAATAAAATGGGAACTCGGTTTAAAGCCGAGACCGACCCGCGGCTGTAAGCGTCTGGTTCGATTTAATCGAAAGTCCTGAAAGCAGATAACCACTGTCTGGCATTAATTGCTGTTAAATGGGTGATGATGAGCTGGTTTGGAGAATCGGCTCGACAGCATAATGGAGTGGAGAATTAGTGCCATACGGGAAGGAGTTTTCAGGTAAGACGCAAGTCAGAAAACCTGCCTGTGGTGAATTATTTTACGAAGTTCTCGCGGAATGGAACTACGCAGCCGGCGCATTTTGCGCCCGGCATGCCTGCCGGATTTGTCTATTAGACACGTTCTTGAGGCATTGTTTTGATGTCGGTGGTTATAGGCCGTCGTTTCCTCGCGGGACGACGGCTTTTTATTTTGCGCGGATTTGCCTGAAAGGAGGTGCGTGCCAAAAATAATTGAAAAAAAAACTTAGTAGAACAGTATGAACATGGAGGTGACATTATGAGAGAAAAATTAGAATTTTGGAGAAGGAAAAATGGCTTCGGTGAGAGTGATGAGAGGTTTAATCTTGTTTTTGGGGATTTGCGGTTTAGTTAATGCTCAGCAAATAGCGGATTTTGATGATTTGGCTTTAGAGGCACAGACTTATTGGAACGGCTCGGATGGTTCGGGCGGATTTGTCAGCCAAAGTGCGCGGTTTAATAATGGTTACGACACCACGTATCAGTCATGGGATGGATTTGCGTATTCAAACATAAAAAATACGGCCGCACAGGGATGGTCAAGCCAATACAACGCCATAACAGGCAATGGCCAGAGCGGCAGTGCTAATTACGCGATAGGTTATTCTGGCTGGATTACGCCGCCTACGATGGTTTTAGATGAGCCAATGACTGTTGGCGGATTATTTGTCACAAACAATAATTACGCGTATTACTCGATGCTGTATGGCGATGCCTTTGCCAAAAAGTTCGGCGGGCCAACTGGAAATGACGCTGACTGGTTTTTGCTGAGCATGACGGGTAAAAACACTGAAGGTGCGGTAACCGGAACTGTTGATTTTTATCTGGCGGATTTCAGGTTTGCTGAAAACCAATTTGATTATATCGTTAATGACTGGCGTTTTGTGAATTTGGCTTCGTTAGGGGTGGTGAAGAGTATTGAGTTTAATCTGACTTCGAGCGATACGGCACCGTGGGGCATGAACACACCCAGTTATTTTGTTATTGATACAGTAGTGCCGGAGCCCGCGACATTTATGCTGCTGGCATTGGCGGGATTGCTTGGCTTAAGAAGCAGAAAATGAAAGCATTTATTTAAATAGAACTGCAATAGACAAGCTGCAGGGGCTGATGAAAAGAATTGTTTTGCTGAATTTGTTTTTACTTTTTGGAATATTTGGTGCCACAGTGTTAGGCGGACCATACAGAGAGAAGGGTATATCGTCTTATACGGGGCCTGACCACAAACCCGCAGTGCCGACGGACCCCAATGCCGTTGTAAATCCCATATTTCGCGGCTGGGCAACGGATTATTTAAGCTATGAGCCTACACCCTATAAGCCGCAGAGGTATCTGTTCTGGTTCGACCCTCTAAAAGCGCTTGGTCTAAGTTTGACCGATACGGATGATGTTTATACTGCAAGCCTCGGCGACCTGACACAAACCGAAATTGAATCCTGTGTGCCGCCGGGACAAATTACTTTAACATTCACCGAGACAATCAGGGACCAGAAGGGCTATGACTTTGCTGTCTTTGAAAACGGTTTCCACTCTTTGGGGGATAATTATTATTGTGAACTCGGATATGTTGAAGTTTCATCCAATGGCACTGATTTCGCGAGGTTCCCATCGGTGATTACAACGGGGGTTCCTGATACAAATATGCCGGCCTATTATGCTTTTGATATTACAAAGGTTTATAACCTCGCGGGCAAGCATCCAAATCTTTTCAGCGAGGGAGCTGCTCCGGACCAGCTTACAGGGACGCCTTTTAATTTGAGTGATGCGGCAAATGAGCCGAACGTTTTAAACAGCCTTGTGGACCTGAACAGCATCTCGTATGTTCGCATTGTAGATATCCCGGGAAACGGCAGTTTTTATGATAACGCAAATAAACTAATAGACCCGTGCACCTGGCCTAACTGGAATTACTACGATGCAAACCATCCAATATACGATTCATGGCCCACTCTCGGCTCAGATGGTTTTGATTTAGAGGCGATAGGCGTCTTCCATCCTCAGGAGTACAGAGGGGACATAGATCTTGATGGTTTTGTCAGTTACGAAGATTTACAAATATTTGCGGATTGCTGGCTAAGCCATTTCGGACAGGAAAATTATTTGAATCGATGCGATTTGGCTAATCCCGGGGACATGTCTGTAAATTTGAAAGACTTTGCCGTTTTTTCAAATCAATGGCGCAAAGTTGAACAATGGCGAAGCAATTGATGATTGATAATTGATTATTGATTATTTTATGAACGGCGGATTAAAACACGGATTCAGTTTGGTAGAAGTGCTCGTTGTCGTCTCGACGGTGTCGCTGGTTATGGCCGTCACGATGCCGGCTTTGACAACATCCAGGTCTCGGGCGAGGGCCGTTGTATGCAGGTCGAACCTGCGGCAGATTGTCCTGGCAAATATCGGATATTCGAATGACCATGAAGGGTTTTATGTCCCTGCCTCAGAAGATTTTTGGAAAACAATAGCCCCTATGCAGGCTGGTTTATGCAGGTGGCATGGAAAACGAACAGGGCCCGATTCCGCATTCGATCCTTTGAAGGGGCCACTTGCAGGCTATCTTGCGGATGGAAAGGTTAAAAAGTGTCCTGAAATTATTGAATTTACCAAACTCGAGGATGGGGCAATAAATTTTGAGCGGGGCTGCGGCGGCTACGGCTACAATATGCAGTATCTCGGCAGCCGGCTTTGGCAGGGAGGTATTATTACCGCAAGTGCATGGAAAAAAGCTTATGCCGAAACAACAAATGCGACTGAAGTTAAAAAACCGGCCGCAACGCTTATGTTTGCTGACACCGCATTTTATCAAAACGAATATTTAATTGAGTATTCGTTTGCCGAGCCGCCTTATCTTGTAATTAATGGAACAATTGATTCACAGATGTTTTCGTCTCCTTCGATTCATTTTCGTCACTATGGGCTTGTAAATGCCGGCTGGGCAGATGGCCACATCGAAGCCATGCCTTTGGCTAATATGGATGGTCTTCCAATCAATATTGATTCTGCTAATAAGAATATAGGCTGGTTTTCACCGCTCGATAATACTCTTTTTGATTTAGAATAATCAGCAAAAGCCCATCTTTATATTTTCGTCCCTTTATGGTATTGTGCCGAAAATGAGACTGCAATTTATAATATGCAAGGTGATGCAGAAAGAGGCGTATTATTGTGCCGCCCGCTCATCGAATATTGTTGATATAGTTATAATGAAGCAGGGGCTGCACAATGAACCGGAAAAACTCCGCCGGGAGGTTCAAAAATCACTCGATATTACAACTGATTCCCAGGGCCGGCCCTATGATGCATCACTTTTAGGATACGGCCTTTGCAGCAATGGCATAGTCGGCTTATCTTCAAAAATACCAATAATTGTGCCCCGGGGCCATGACTGTATAACGCTCCTTTTAGGCTCCAAAGACGTATATAAAGAATATTTTGAAGGCCATCGCGGCGTTTACTGGTTTAGTCCCGGCTGGATTGAAACGGATAATCAGCCCGGAAAAGAACGGTTTGAAAGGACGCTCAGGGAGTATATCGAAAAATATGGCGAGGACAACGCCAGGTTCCTGATGGAAACAGAGCAAAACTGGCTCAAGGAATATAATTGGGCGACATATATAGACTGGAAATTTGCAAATAATGAAAAAGAAAAAGAATTCACAAAAAGAGCGGCCCAATATCTGCATTGGAATTATGATGAAGTCAAAGGAGATTGCGAGCTGATGCAGCGGCTTGTGGATGGCAAATGGGATGATAAAGATTTTTTGATTGTGCCGCCCGGGCACAAAATTACAGAAGATTTGACAAGTGAAGGCATAATAAAAGGTGAAAATTGCTAATGACAGAAGAAATATTATCAGTAATTATTTTTCATGGACGCTTCCTGACATTAAAGGCAATTGCGTCAGTTGCTCTTTTTGCAGGGCTCTTAATATTTATTTACAGCTTTGAGGCGTATTTGATTTTCCATCTTGTGCAAAGCAGGAGAAAAGGACAAAAAATTTCGCCGCTATTCAAATCTAAATGGGCTTTTATTGTTCATCTGCTGGCGATTGCAGGAATAATTTGCCTTCTCTATGGATATTTTATTGAGCCATACTGGATAGAAGTTAAAAGAATTGAAATTTCGACAAGCAAGCTGCATCAAAGCACGATAAGACTTGTCCAAATCTCCGATACCCATTGCACAAACAATCAGCGAAACAAGAGAAAAATTATTGAAACGATAGATAGTATCAATCCGGATGTCATACTCTTTACCGGCGATTCAGCCAATAGCTCTAAAGGCTTAAAGCAATTCAAAGAAACAATGGCCGAACTGCACGCCGGCCTTGGTAAATATGGCATTAAAGGCAATATTGAAAAGGAAAAATGGAAAGGTGTAGATATTTTTGATGGAACAGGATTCATCGAACTGGATGCAAACAGCGTTGAAATTAAAAAAGATGGGGACAGTTTTTGGATTACAGGTATAACCTGCGAAAAAGAAAGAGAAACTAACAACGTGCTAAAAAAAATTCCCGCGGAAAATTACAGTATTTTTCTTCATCATTTCCCGGACCTCGTAGAAGATTTAAACAGCCCTGTCGATTTATATCTTGCCGGTCATACCCATGGCGGCCAGATTGCCCTGCCTTTTTACGGGGCAATTATCACCCTTTCGAAATTCGGAAAAAAATATGAAGCCGGCCAGTATAGGGTCGGTAATATTATCCTTTATGTAAACCGGGGAATCGGATTGGCCGCGGGGTTTAATCCAAAGGTACGTTTTTTTGCCCGGCCGGAGATTACAGTTATCGATATCCATCCGGAGAAGATTAAGTCAAAATAGATATGCCGCTTAGTGAAATAGAAAACAGAAAAGAAAACAATTCTAATACCCTTTTGATATGTATTGGTCTTGCAATATTGACATTTGCCGCGTTTGAACGCCTCCGGACAAATGATTTTGTTTACTATGATGATGATAAATATATTACGGCCAATGAAAATGTCAAAAATGGTTTGAGTCTTGATTCAATAAAATGGGCATTTACAACTTTACATCAGGGTAACTGGCATCCGCTGACCTGGATTAGTCACCTTATTGATGTCTCTATCTTCGGGATGAATCCTGCCGGACACCATTTAGTTAATCTCGGCCTTCATATCATCAATGTAATCCTGCTTTTTTTAATATTAAATAAAATGACAAACGCCGTATGGCCAAGCGCTCTTGCCGCAGCATTGTTTGGAATTCATCCTTTGTCTGTGGAATCGGTCGCCTGGGCGGCCGAGCGCAAAAATGTTTTAAGCACTTTTTTTGCGTTTTTAACTATATGGTCGTATTTGCGGTATATAAAAAAGCCGGGATTGGGCCGCTATATTCCGGTTATGGTTCTTTTCACAGCGGGACTTCTTTCAAAGTCAATGCTGGTGACATTGCCTTTTGCCTTAATTCTGCTGGATTACTGGCCAATCAACAGGTTTGCAAATCTGAAAGGCTGGAAGTGGTTATGGCGATCCTGTTTAGATAAATTACCGCTAATAATGTTATCTTCCGTATTTTGTGTGATAACGTATTTGGCGCAAATTAAGGCGGGGGCTGGGACTGATGCAGCAGCATTGCCCATAGGTATGCGTACAGAAAACGCAATAATCTCTTATGTAAATTATCTCATAAAAATATGTTATCCCAAAAATTTAGCGGTCCTTTATCCGCTTAATCCCGGTGATTATCAATTATGGAAAACAGCCGGATGTCTTTTGCTGATTATTGCAATAACACTGGGAATTATTTTATTACGTCACAAATACAAATTTTTATTTACAGGATGGTTCTGGTATTTGGGGACATTGGTGCCTGTAATCGGGCTTGTCCAGGTGGGAGTGCAATCTATGGCGGATAGATACATGTACCTGCCTGCGATAGGCATCTATATTATAACAGCATGGCTTGCGGCTGAAATTTGCGCAAGATTACATCTATCTAAAATTGTTCCTGCAGTTTGCGCCGCTTCCATTCTTGTTATATTATTGATGGTTACCCGAGTGCAGGCCGGGTACTGGAAAGATAGTGAAACATTATTTAGGCATGCTTTGGATGTCACAAAAGATAATTACGTGATGTTCAGCAATTACGGCCAGGTCCTTAGAAGCAAAGGAAGAGTCGATGATTCAATTTTTAATTTCAGGAAAGCAGTGGCAATTCGTCCGGGCTGGATGGAAGCACATGAAAAACTCGGGCTTACATTACAGCAGAAAGGCGAGCATGCAGAGGCAATTGAACAGTTCAAAATTGTTTTGATGTCAGACCCGTATAATTTATCCGCGTTGAATAATCTGTATAAGGCATCTGAAGAAAGCGGCCATTTCGATAAAACACTGGGGATAATTAATGGCTTGCAATTAAAAGCGCCTGACAATTTTAAATTGTATGAAAAGGCAGGATTAATCTATGGCCTAAAGGGCAATGTCGATTCTGCGGTAGAGCAGCTTCAAAAGGCGTGCCTGTTGTCTGATTATAAAATGGCCGAGCCGATGGCTTATCTTTCACAGGCCTACGCCGCAAAAAGGGATTTTAAACAGGCTGCCGAGGTGGCACAAAAGGCAATCGGTATCGCTCAAACGAAAGGCCAAACTGATATTGTTAATCAGCTTAAGGCGAGTTTGGAATCATATCAGCAAATAAAAGGAAATTGATAAAGATGAGGATATCAGAACTTGCCGCCGTGATTATCATTCCTGTTATAATTGCTGTCATCTACGGCCTCGAACTGGGTTTTTTTATATCTCTTATAAAATCTAAATTTTCAAAAAATAAATCTCCGCGGTTTTCTAAATCGAGGTATTTCTTTATTGTTCATTTTCTCGCGATTGCGGGAATATTTTGTTTTATTGACGCCTTTTTTATCGAGCCAAAATGGATAGAGGTGACACGAATAGAAATAGAATCGCCAAAGCTGAAAACTACAAACTTGCGAATTGTTCAATTTTCTGATTTGCATTGTGAGACCCGGCCCAGAAATGAAAAGAAGCTCATTGAAATTGTCGAATCCCTCAATCCGGATATCATCGTTTTTACCGGTGATTCACTGAATTCTCCGAAGGCTTTGCCGCTTCTCAAAGAAACCCTTTCAAATATGAAGGCCCCGTATGGAAAGTTCGCCGTCAGGGGTAATTTCGACACTAATTTTTGGAAATACCTCGACCTTTTTTCCGGCACAGGTTTTAGCGAGCTTGTTAATGAGTCAACCGAAATCAGCAAGGATGGTGAAAAATTCTCATTTAGCGGCTTCAGAGCGCGTAGCGTGAATGATTATCAAGGTGTGCTGAAAAAGTTGTCTGCTGGTAATTTTAATATCCTGCTGTATCATTATTCTGATTTGGCCGAATCATTGCAGGGACTTAATATCGATTTATACCTGTCTGGTCATACTCACGGCGGGCAGGTTCGAATGCCATTTTATGGAGCATTGGTGACGCTCTCGCACTTTGGCAAAAAATATGAGTCAGGCCTTTATGATATCAATGGAATGAAACTTTATGTAAATAGAGGTATCGGCCTTGAAAACACCCCCGCCCCAAAAGTCCGTTTCCTTTGCCGGCCTGAAGTCACGGTTTTTGATATTCACCCTTCAAAGCATTAATACAGAAATATGAGACTTGTTAGTTTACTATCTCTGCTCTATAATTTCTGAGAAGAAAAACAATCATATTAAGATACGAAATTTGGAGGATAGAACTTTGCAATACGCCTTTCTTTCTGATGGACGGCTTTATTTGTGCGATAATGATGGCTCTATAAAAGAAATAGAAAGTAAATTCGCAGCCGAAAAGGAGGATATGGCTGATAGGACAAAGTCACGGCAGGGATGGAAAGCAAAAGACGGAGCTTTTGGCGGCCCATTTAATAGCGGCATGATTTGGGGGCAGCAATCGAGCATGACCCCTTCTATGAAATTCAGATTCAAGAATTTAGGATTCCAGGACCAGAATACTCTTTATTATCTTTTATCAAATAATTTTGTTACCGGTCTTTTCAAGTACACCATAGACCAGAATTATGAGCAGAGACTTTTTCATAAGAACGATTTGATTTTACAGGGAATTGATTATTCACCTGTTTTGAGGAAATTCGCAATTTCCACGATTACTGAAGACGCGAGTGCGGGATTAGACCTGCTTAACGAGCAAGGTTCTTATGAACATGGATTGACAGGCGGGGATGCTAAAGATACCAATCCTTTTTTCAGCAGACAAAATCCTGAGAATGTATTCTTCCAGTCGGCAGGAATTGTGCGGGACGAGAACGGTTTTATTTTAATGTACGGCCCCGAAACAATCTGCAGCCTGAATTTGAAAACAGAAGAGATACAGGTTATCTTATCTGATGATAGATTTGATTATTTGCTTCCAAAAGATGATTCGCAAGGCAATCTTTATTGCATTCGGCGGCCGCATTTGGGACCCAGGTATGGATCCATCTGGAGAACTCTATGGAATATTCTATGTTTTCCGTTTCGGTTTATTGTTGCGGTCTTTTATTTTCTTGAAGCTTTTACGAAACTCTTTAATCAAAAACCATTTCAGACCGAGGGACCTGATTTTAAACAGCCAATTAAAAATAAATATCTTACGGTGCTCGGTCAAACTATTGACTTGGCAAAAATCAGGAAAGGTTTTCGCAATTTGGATAATGTTTCTCTTGTGCCGCGAACATGGGAATTAATAAAAATTTCACAGGATGGCAAAATAGAAGTAATTGCTGCTAAAGTTTCATCATACGATATAGATGCTGATAATAAAATTCACATAACAAACGGATTTCGTGTGAATAAATTGATGGGTGATAAATCTCAGATATCATTTAAATACAATCTCATAGAGGATGTAAAGGCAATGAAATCTGTTGCAATATAAAATACCTCACGGAATTATTTAGAGAATATGATTATGAAGAGGACAGTAACCAATACATTATTAGTTCTGCTTTTTATTTTTGTTTTTCTGTTGGTTCATGGCTGCTCTATTAATAAAAGAGAAAATATAAAAAGCATTGGAGAATCAAAAACGGTTGAATTTATAGATGTTAAGTCTAAGACCGTAAAGGGAGTCATTGTTCCGAAGGAGTATTTTCTAAAGGACGATCCTGATGGGAATAATTATTGGACAATAAGAAATTTTGATTTTGATAATTTGGAGGATAGACTTGAAAAATATTTGCGCAATGAAGCGGATCTTCAATACTTCTTTGCGGAAGATTTACCAGATAAATTCAGAGAATACCGAAGGCAGTATGTTGGGACAATCGTAGATGGCAGGAAAAAAATTTATATAAATTTCTTTTGCACTCAAGAAGATGATTGGAAACAGCGTTTGATTCACGTTTGGGATGGTTGGTACTGTTTCTTTTCAGTTGAATATGATATTAAGACGAAAAAATTTTCAGAACTGTGGGTAAATGGTGAAGCATAGGTATTATGAACGGAGAACAAATAGACGATAACCAGCCTGAAAAGAAAAACAAAGCGGCTATTACAGGTTTCATTTTAGCCGTGTTGTTTTTTTTGACTTCCCTGACAGGATTTTTTGGTGTGATTTTCTTTATTACGATTTCCATTTATAAAGACAGTCTAATTTTGTTTCTTCTAATTTGTTTATTAATTGCCGCGCCTGGATTAGTTTTTTCATTCTTTGGTCTGCGGCGGAAGAAGGGAAAAATATTTGCCTGGATGGCTCTATCATTATCTTTTTTTTGTGTCTTCATATTTATTCCATTCCGTCACATTACTTTCTTGCCCCCCGGTTCACTTCCACGAGCTTTAGAGATTTACAAATTTCATAAAGCCTGTCCCTATGGCAGCTTTTGGCTCAACTATGATAAAGCAAATATTTCCAATGTGCTGTGCCAAAATACGGGCATTCTTGTAAGTTTTGGTGCTATAAACTTTAAAGCAAAACAAGACAGCTATCATGAAGAGGATGTAATCAGGTTCGCTGAACAGAATGGATGGAAATATCATTTGAAAGTTTCTCTGGCAACGGAGGATTTTGTCAAATTTTCCAAACGTAATTTTACTGAAGACGAGCTTGTGCCTCCAATTATCTTTAGTCTCGATGATTATTGCTATGTCCCCTTATGGATTGAGCAAGATTGCAATGTTATGGCTTTTGAGACACCGAAATGCAACGGTTTGCCAAGCTATGTGATAATAACCAAGGATGGAAGCAAAATGGATATCCGATACGGAAATCCTATTCTCCCTGATGGTCCTCATGGTTTTATCTTGGCAAATGAATTTTATGAATTAAGTGAAATTCAGCAAAAGAAACAATTTCCTAAATGATTTTAAATTTTTTTTCATGTGAATTTGTATGGAATTACTTGCGGTAATTGCGTTAGCAGTCAGTCTTGCGATGGATACTTTTGCCGTGTCAATTGTAACTGGTGCGGCTTACAAGCAATTGCACATAAGGCATACACTGCGTATGGCAGGATTTTTCGGCGGATTTCAGGCATTTATGCCTATGGTCGGGTATTTCGCGGGACTGACAATTAGTAATTATATATCGGATTACGACCACTGGATTGCATTTGCCATACTTGCGACAATTGGGCTCAAGATGATATATGAATCTTTTAAAATAAAAGAGGAAAGAAAAGCGATGCACCCGGCGGATATTGGAATGCTACTAATGTTGGCAATCGCTACCAGCATAGATGCCCTCGCTGTTGGTATAACATTGTCTCTTATTACAATGCAGATTGCCGAAGCGATTGTAGTTATCGGTATAGTAGCTTTCGGATTATCTATTGCCGGTGTGTATATCGGAAAGAAGTTCGGGCATTTCTTCGAAAGCGGCATCGAGGCAATCGGCGGCATCGTTTTAATCGGGCTGGGGGTCAAAATCCTCCTGCAGCATATCTTAATGTAACTGTGCCGCGGCGGCCGAATCAATCAGCCATATGACCTTATCGAGCACTGGCCAAAGGACGTGAATAGGATAACGGACCTCATCTGGCGGACCCTGTAGAACCTCTTTTAAAATATGGGCCTTTTCTGAACCGCTGACGATGACTATTATCTGCGAAGCGGCACAAATTACAGGATGGGTCAGCGTTATTCTGGTGAGCAATTCATCAGGCAATTTCTGATCAAGCAGATAAACAACTGCGGCAAGGTCTTTGGTATCAAAAGTGGCATTAGTATTTGGAAATAGGGAGCCAGTATGGCCATCAGGGCCCATTCCTAAAATTATAAAATCAAATTCAGGCAATCCTGATTTTTTCCCAAAAACGATGCGCAGTGTTTTTTCATAGTGCTTTGCCGCGGAATCAAAATCTTCTAAATCGGTGGCAATAGGATGAACATTCGTCTGCGGTATTGGAATCTTTGACAGGAAGGTATCTGCGGCCAGTTTAAAGTTGCTGAATTGCGAATCATGAGGAACATATCTTTCATCAACCCAGAAAATATGTATCTTTTCCCATGGAAGTGATAGCGATTTTCTTTCGGTGCCAAGCAGTTCAAAAAATCTCTTTGGGCTGTGTCCTCCTGAAATTGCCATACAGAATACATCTTTATTCTTGAGGGTCTCTTCAACAGAACAGATAAGCAAATCGAGGCATCTGTGCGCAAGTGCCTCAGCACTTGAAACAATTTGAACGTTCGGTTTTTTTTCTTCCATATTGAAAAACCTCTAAAAAACAAATAAATTCACAGTATTATACTGTGAAGCCGTTTATTTGTGCAAAATAGAATTACGGGTGTTGTTTATAAAAGTATTAATGCGCGGCGGGAACGCCTTTTCCTGGCTGGGTCTTTTTCATTAAAAACGCCATTGGAATCATAAGCAGAAATACCAAAGTCAGAAGCCAGAAGACATCGAGATATGAAAGCATTGCCGCCTGCTGCTGGATAAAACCGTAAATAAGGCCCTTGGCTTTTGCTGCCGCAGTTGAAACATCGACTCCCTGCTGGACCAGCATCGCCTGGATATTTGATAAATAATTCTGATAAAAAGGATTAGTTTCAGTAACGTTCTCAACCAGTCTGCTTTGATGGAACTGCATCCTCCGGGCAAGTAATGTCATTGTAATAGAGATGCCGAAACTGCCGCCGAGATTTCTCGCAAGATTTATCATACCTGATGCGTAATCAGTATCCTTTTTGGCGATATAATAATAGGCCGCGACATTGACAGGGATAAATAGAAATCCAAGACCTGCCGACATAACCGTTCTTGACCACATAGCGTCCCAAAAGCTGATTTGAAGGTTGAATCCTGTCGATATAAAAAGGCCCGCTGCCCCGAATATTGAACCCACTATAAGAAGCCATTTTGCTTGAACTTTTGCTGCAAGAAATCCCACTAAAGGCATTGATATCATTGTAACTATCCCGCCGGGTGATATAACAAGTCCGCTATCCATTGCAGAGTATCCCATAAGATTTTGCAAAAACAAAGGCAATAGCGCCGTGCTGCCGTATAAAACAAATCCAATCGCGTAAATTACAATAACTCCCAGCGCCAGATTGCGGTCTTTTAATATACTCAATTTTACAACAGGGTCTTTTTGCCGCAATTCCCAAAAAACCGCTAAAACAAGGCAAACCACGCAAATTATTGAAAGCGTTACGATAAAACTGGAATCGAACCAGTCTTCACGTTCTCCTTTATCAAGGATAATCTGCAGTGAGCCGAGTCCCAATGCGATAAGACCAAGGCCGATATAGTCTATTTTGAAATCCTTACCAATCTTTCTGCGCACAAAATAAGAAGGATTATGGACCAGGAACATTCCGAGAATTACCGCAAGTATCCCAATAGGGATATTTATGAAGAAGATCCATCGCCAGTTATAATTATCTGTAATCCAGCCGCCCAGCGTCGGTCCTATTATTGGAGCGGTTACGACGCAAAGGCCGAAAATCGCCATTGCCATTCCGCGTTTTTCATGCGGAAAGCTTTCGATAAGAATGGATTGCGCAATCGGCTGAAGCGCGCCTCCGCCTGCCCCTTGTAAAATCCTGTAAAATACAAGAAGTTGAATATTTGGTGCAAGCCCGCACAAAAAAGAAGCTGCTGTAAAAAGTATAACACAGGCCAGGTAAAATTGCTTGCGGCCGAAAAGGGCTGAAAACCATCCTGCAAGAGGAAGAACGATTGCATTCGAGACGAGATATGAAGTTAGAACCCAGGTGCTTTCATCCGAAGATGCGGAAAGATTGCCTGCTATATGAGGCAGGGCCACAGTAGTTATCGTGGTATCGAGGACCTCCATAAAAGGTGCGATTATAACGGCCCCCGCCAGCACCCATGGATGGTGCGGAAGTTCGCTTTGCGCCAATTCGAGTTTGTCCCCTGTATTATTCATCTCAGATTAACTGTGGGGACAACCGACATACCGGGTGAAAGCATAGATAAATCATTCTGGTCTTCATCGAATAAAATTTTGACCGGGACCCGCTGCACGACCTTGATGTAATTACCTGTCGCGTTTTCCGGAGGCAGCAAACTGAATATCGAACCTGTTCCTGGCTGAATGCTGTCGATATGCCCTTTGTATTTTCTGTCTGGATAAGCATCGACCTTGATGGAAACAAATTGTCCCGGCTTCATTTGCTTCAATTGTGTTTCCTTGAAGTTGGCGACTACCCAGATATCTGCGGGGACAATTTCCATCAAAGGCTGACCTTTATTTATACGTTCGCCCGTTTCTATGGATTTTTTTGCAATCCTGCCGGACTGAGGCGCAGTTATTACCGTGTATGAAAGATTTAACTCAGCCTGTTCCAATGCGGCTTTTGAAGCTGCTGCATGGGCCTGGGCAGCCGCTATCTGTGCTTTCGCCGAATCAAACTGTGCCTTTGCCGCTTTCTGTGCCGCCAGTGCATTATCAAGCTGCTGCTGTGTAATCCCCGCATTAGCATCGAATAACTGTTTGTATCTGTTGTAGTCTTTTTCAGTTCTGCCCGCCTCTACAGATGCCATATCAGCCTGTGCACGGGATTGCGTTTCAGATGCCTCGGCGGCGGCCAGATTAGCGCGTGCCGAATCTAATGAAGCCTGAAAATCTCGCGGGTCAAGCTCGACAAGCATCTGGCCTTGTTTTACTGATTGATTATCATTTACTAAAACCTTATCAACATAACCTTCTACACGCGCGCTTATTGAAATAATATGTCCCGTTATGAACGCGTCATCTGTTGATTCATGCTTGGCCGCCCATGATATATATACCATTACTATTATCAGCACTGCGATTCCGGCTGCTATGCCGATTGATGCTTTTCTTTGCAGCCCTGTTCTGATTATCGTTTTTATCATTTATTTTGCTCCATCAGTATTTGAATCAGCAGGAGAATTTTTCGCGGCAGGCCCAAAACCTGTAATTGTCCCCATAGCTTTTTGAAGGTCTAATTTCGCGATTATATGCGAGTAAATTGATTGATAATAGTTAGCTCGCGCCGTTGTCAGCGCCGTTTGAGCATCGAGGACCTCAACTTGTGTATTTGTCCCTTTTTTATAACCGGCCTGAACTAATCGTAATCCTTCTCCTGCGCGGGAAAGATTGAGCTTCTGTGAATCGACAAATTCAACGGCGTCTTCAATGCTCAGTATCGCTTTTGTTAACTCATAAATTGCTGTTTCCTCTGTATCGACAAGGTCTATCTGTGATTGCTTCAAACGGGCCTTTTGCTGTATAACGTTTCCCTCGCGGGCGAACCCGTCAAAAACAGTCCAGTTTGCATTGAAGCCGAAATTCCATGCATTGCCCCATTCGATAATCGTTGGGTCATGCGGGTCAGGTCTTCTCCCCGTCTCATTAAAATATCCATTTACAGCAGGACAATAACTGCTTTGCGCAATAGTAAGAAGTTCTTTTTGTTGGCGAATATTCAGCTCTCTTGTGAAAATATCAGGACGGTTTTTGTATGCCAGAGCCACTGCTTTTTCCATAGTGATGCTGTAGGGAGAATATTCAAGTTTATCAGAAAGGATAAAATTGCTGTCCTGAGAGACGCCCATTGTTTTTATGAGATTTGCCTTTGCGATATTTATGGCATTTTTGCTTTGAATAAGCTGTGCGGTGAAGTTCGATAAATCTACTTCTGCACGCAGGACATCATAGCTCGAAACTACACCCGCGTTATGTTTTTGCCGCACATCTTTTAGATGCGCCTCAGACGATTTAACAGCTTCATTGCTGATGTCATAGAGATACTGGTCAAGTAAAACGATATAGTAATTTATTTCGGCGGCATACACCGAATTCTGGACAGCATTTCGCACCGTCTGGTCTGCTAATAAAACACTCAGTCTGCCTGCATTAATTCTTGCCGGTATTGCCCCGCCCTCGAAAATTGGCTGATTGACGCTAAGACCTGCGGAATAATTATCTTCATCTCCAAGAAGAACTTTTTGGCCGTTGAGTGAAACTGACTGGGGCTCATCCAAGCGCTGATATCCGGCCGAAATATCAGCTCTGGGTAAAATCGCTGAATAGGAGCCAAGTTCTATGCCGCGGGCCGCTTGGCGTTCCTCAAGAACTCTCAAAAGCCCTTTATTATTTGTAAGCGTCAGCTTTAGACAATCATTAATAGAAAGATTCCCCGAGATTACAGGCTGGGCTTGTTTTTCCGCCTGCTTTCGGTTCTCCCATTGCTTGTATGCCGATTCTCGCGATAAAATTACGTCATTTGTGAACTCTTCCTTGCTTATACAGCCCCATAGCAAAAAAAAGGGACATAAGATTGTCAGGTTTAATATTATTTTTTTCACTTCCGGTTCCCTTTCACAAATGCTTTTAAGCCGGCTGTTGAGAATTTAACTATATGCTTTACGGCTTCATCGGTGTTTATAGATGAGATTGGATGACCTTGTGCCGCTTCGAACAATATTTTGATCTGCATAAGATGAACAAGCTGACCAGTCAGCGAAAGAATGCTCATAAACGCATCCTTTTTTGAAAGCTTAGGGCAGATGGCTAAAAGCGCATCTTCCATCGTTGTTAATGTCGGTTTGGCAAGTTCATTGAAAAACATATTTTTAGCAAGCCGCTGTTCGGCCATCTCCCTCAAAAAAAGACGCATAAATGTTTGATTTTTCTGCGGGTCTGCAAACGGTTTTAGAAAATCAGTGCAGTATGCGAAAAATAATTTCTCGATTGAAGGACTGGAGCTGCTCATAACCATTTTGATAACATTAAGCCGGCTTTCACGCATTTCCCGCAGACGCAAACGGAAAAGTTCTTCGTATAACTCTCGTTTGTCGCCAAAAAAATAATTTATAGATGCGATATTGCGTCCTGCCTTGGAAGTAATATCGCGTATCGCGGTTCCATCGAAACCGTGCCTGGCAAAAAGCTCTTGGGCGGCTTCGAGCAGCAAACCGCGAGTGATTTGTGCCTCTTTTGTGGAATATCCAGTTTTTTTATCATCTATATCATACATAAAAGCCTGCTAAGTACTCGCTTTCCAGGGCATAAATTGGCTATTATAAGATTTTATTAAAACATTTGTATAAAACATTTGTTTTGGACATATGGATAGTAGGACAGGATAATCTAACATTTATATAAATCATTTATTATTTGTTTCCGTTAGGTTATTAAATAGCTTGATTTCGAATTTAGGCGCGTTATAATTAAATGTAGTATTGCTTCCTGGTCAGCGTGAAATGGGAAAAACTCTTGGCCGGCTTTAAGATATTGCCGTTGAAGGGGCGGGTGTTTGACGAGGAGGTAGATGATGAAATATTTAGGCATCATTGTTTTAACTGCCGCAATTTCGGTCACTTCAGCTCCCTGTTTTGCCGCTTCAATAGTCGCCTGGGGAGACAATACCTATGGCCAGTGCAACGCCCCCAAAGGTTCAGATTTTTCAGCCATTGCCGCGGGCGGCCTTCATTGCCTTGCATTGAAAGATGACGGCTCAATAAAGGCATGGGGAGATAATACCTATGGTCAATGTGATATTCCCCAGGGCAGAAACTTCATCGCCATAGCAGCCGGCGCCCATCACAGCATTGCTATCCGTAACGACGGCTCACTTATCGCATGGGGCTGGAACAAGTTTCATCAGTGCGATGTCCCTGCCGGACCTAATTTCATTGCTGTTGCCGGCGGCGGTTATCATAGTCTTGCATTAAGGTCCGACGGCTCTCTTGCCGCATGGGGTGATAATACTCAGGGACAATGCAAGGTTCCTTTAGGAAAAGATTTCATCGCGGTTGAGGCAAGCGGCTATTGCAGCAAGGCCGTAAGAACAGATGGCTCAACGGTAGTCTTCGGTTTAAATGAATATGCCCAGCATATACCTCCTGAAAATGATTTTGCTGTAACTACAGGCGGCGGTTTTCACACAATCGCACTGAAACTCGACGGCTCACTTGCAAGCTGGGGGTGGAATTCCTTTAAGCAATGCGATGTTCCGGGGGGGAAAGATTTTGTCGCCATTGCCGCCGGCGGCAGGCACAGTTTGGCCCTTAAAAATGAATCATCGGCTGCGGCCGCAAGCATTGATAAATACAGGCAATTTGATACCTTTTCTACCCGCGACTTTTTAGCCATAGCAAGAGGAATTTATTATCGTGTTGCCGTTATAGGTGAACCTGCTATATTATTGCTGCTCGGACTTCTTGCGGTCGTGTTTTATAAAGGTTTGCCATTGCCGAAAGTTTTTAATAACGTAAATACTCATAATTTCAATCGGGCCCTCAAGAACTGGTTTTCTAACCTGTAAAATAATCATTTGGAGAAAAAGAATGTCTAAAGCGGGAATACTGTTAATTATTTCTGTCGGCTCATTATTGTCTATCTTTATTTTTGGTTCAATTTGCATGGCGGCAGATGAGCAAAAAGCAAATCCGCCCGACCCGTTCAAGACCAACCATCTCCTGGGAAGGGGTATTAACCTGGGTAACGCCCTCGATGCCCCGAGTGAAGGCCAGTGGGGTGTTGTTCTTAAAGAAGAGTATTTTCAGATTATAAAAGACGCCGGATTCGATTCAATCCGGCTGCCCGTCCGCTGGTCGGCGCATGCATTAAAAGAGCCGCCATATACCATTAATCCGGAATTTATGAAACGGGTGGACTGGGCAGTCAATTGCGCAATGAAATTAAATATACCTGTAATGCTTAATATCCATCATTATGGAGAGCTTTATGCAGATCCCGCCAAAGAGAAGGATAGATTTCTATCGTTTTGGAAACAGATTGCTGAGCACTTCAAAAGTTATCCTGATATTTTAATTTTCGAATTATTGAATGAGCCGCAAGATGAATTAAAAGCACAGCCCTGGAATGAACAATTAAAAGAAGCCCTTGCCGTAGTGCGGCAATCGAATCCAAACAGGACTATCGTTATCGGCTCTGCGCACTATAATCAAATTCATTATCTTACTCTTCTTGATATCCCAAAAGAGGACCGAAATATCATTGTCACTATACACGATTATTTTCCGCTTACCTTTACGCATCAGGGTGCATCCTGGCTAAACAGAGGTGACTCAAATGAGTGGCTGGGGACAAAGTGGACGCCGACAGAAGATGAAAGGCAGGAGATTATAAGAGACCTCGATTTTGCCGCCGAATGGGGCAAAAAGAACAACCGGCCGGTTAATCTTGGTGAATTCGGCACGTATGAAAAATGTGATATGGATTCACGGGCAAGATGGACAAAGTTCATGGCCGATACCGCAATTCAAAAAGGTATGAGCTTTCATTACTGGGAATTCTGCGCAAACGAGTTCGGCCTTTATAACCAGAAGACCAAAAGCTTCCGTAAACCATTGCTCGAAGCCGTCCTGCCGCCTAAATAAAAAGGGGTCAGACCCCTTTTCAAAAAACCGGCGAACTATTGCGGAAATTGCAGCTTATGATAAACAGCATTTGCAGATGGATACGGAGGCGGCAGTAACCACGTCCCGAATACTGACCCTCTGAGAAGCTCACCAGTGTGCGGATTAACAATAAGAGGGCTGCCTCCGGCGTTGGGATGATTGTAAGTGACATCCGTCCATGTATGCCCGTCATCAGTCGAGCGGAAAATACAGGGTAATCCTGACGCGAAGGTTCCGGCATAAATAATGTCCGGATAACGAGGGTCAATCGCGACCGACCGCACGAAATTATTGATATTGATTCCGCCTGCTAAAGCAAGCACGCCTGTACCTCGCCACGTGGTGCCGTCAAACACGGCAAGGTCATAGGATGAATTGAGGGTATATATCTTGTCGGGATTGTCTGGCGAAACGGCAAACGTAGGCAGCGAGTCAATCCGCCTGAACCTCCAGCCCGGCTGTGTATATAAATACCAAGAATCGCCACGATTGTCGGAGCGAAGTATGCGGCTGCGGTCCGAGTCGATTGCGTAAATGGTGTCACCCTGATTCAGGCACATCCCAAGAATAGACGGATTGTATGTATTGTATATGCCGAAATTGACATTCGAAAAAGTAGCGCCGGCATTATGTGATATTTTATCGCCCGCATAAACTATATTAGGGTCATTCGGATGGAAGGCAATGAACAGGTTTTGTTCAGGGGAAGTAGTCACTAAAGACCATGAAAGCCCCTCATCTGTGGTGCGCATAAGCTGTGTATTGAAATAATCTCCCACTGAGGCGACAATTATTTTAGAACCGGGCACCGGCTGAAACGCGCCGCTATATGTCCCTATCCATGAAATAAGGCCCTGTGAATACCAACTCGATGCATTAGAGTTTCTCCGCTCGAAAAAATCGCCGCCTGTTGATGTGATTGCCATCCCTACATCCATATTAAAATTAGCAAAGCGGTTGGGATTGAAAGAATCGAACGCGACGCCGTAATTCCACCATCCCCAGCAAAATCCTGTAAAAAGAGAAGACGAGTCGTAAAAATTTCGGCCGCCATCGGTTGTTTTCCATATTGCAGCCCGGGAGAATGCGACCGCCTCATTGTCATCAGCGGGATTGCACACGATTCCGGTCAATAAACCCGCGATTTTAGATTTCCAGGAAGAGCCGTCCCGGCCGAGGCCCGGCGCAGGATGAGTTATCATATTTGTAATCCATGTGCCGCCCCCGTTATGAGTCGTAATTGTGTTTGCGTTTACGCCCGCCAGATACAGGGTGTCGGGATGGCCGGGATTCATAAAAACATAAGCAGCGTCAAAAGAGCGCAGAAGGCTAAAAGTTGCCCCCGCGTTAACGGACTTGTATAACCCTGTCGATTTAACGGTTGCGTATATCACGCTCGGATTCACTGGATTAATCTGAATGCTTGTGACATGTCCTGCCGGAAGATTGCCCAAAGGCGCAAGACCCGAACCCCTGCTGGAGCTTGCATACAAACCGTTGCTCGATGCCACATAAACTGTATTTCCGTTTGTCGGATGCGCCGCAACACCGTAAATTATGGAATGTCCCGACAAATCAGCCACGCTGCTGAAAGTCAATCCTCCATTGTCCGAGCGAAACAGCGCGTTATTTGGAAAGGCCGCGTAAACCCGGGCCGCGCCCGTTGGTCCGGCTGATGCGGGGTCTGCCGCGATATTGTGCCTGTAAATCCGGTGAATGGATGAATCGAAATTTGTGGCAGTTTGCAAAACCAGCGACCAGTTATCGCCGCCGTCAGCCGAGCGGTAAACTCCTTCCAAGTCTGTCTGCAGCCAGTTGTATGATGCCGCTGCCTCGAAAAAGACGATGTTCGGGTCAACAGGGTCAACTTCAATTGATTGCCCGGCCGTAAGAAAAAGTCCCTTGCCAAGCGATTTATTCCAGGTTTGCCCTGCATCGCCGGACCTCCATGTTTGACAGGCATCATGAGAAAGATATACGATATTGGGGTCGGATGGCGACCGTGCGATGGAATGCGGATGTTGTTCTGCCTCTCCGCCGATTAATCCAAGATTGAATTCCTGCTGGGAGCGGATGGGCATTACACGCCAGTGCGTATACGAAGCTCGCAGCCAGTTTTCCGCAAGCTCACTTAAGTCGATTGCGTCGACAATGGTTGATTTATCTATGTCGGCGCCGCCGCACCAGGATTCGCCAGTGCAGTTTTTTTGCCGCCAATGTTGGGCTAAAATCGCAAAATCTGCCGCTGTGACCTCACAATCACTATTCAGGTCTCCCCGCAAAGCTGTATCGCAGGGGTCTGCCAGTGCTGCCGAGCAAAATAAAACTATAAATATCAAACGAAGCATATCGCAATATCATTCCTATTGTAAATCTTCTTATATTTAACCAAAAAACAATCTCAATCTATACGGTTACTTCGAAGTGTTTGAATAAAAATAATTATTTGTAAATTAGTTGATTTGAGAGTTTGAATTTGCTTCGTATTTTGATTTAGGATTTCGAAATTAATTTATTAGCTATTTCTTGTGCCAATTTGGATGACTCTCCCAACGGTCCGCTGATTGAATGTTCGCGGAACTTGCTTCCATCTGGTTCACTGAAGCATGCAAAGATTGTAATGTTGGTGCCGTTAATTTTTGCAAATACCCCCGCCGGCGCGTGGCAGCCGCAGCCCAAAGCCGCAAAGACCTTGCGTTCGGCCGCAGCAGTTATGTGTGAATCCTTATCATCAATTTTCGAGACAATTTCCTTTGTCTGGTTATCATCAGCCCGAATCTCGACC
>CAYSKP010000003.1:0-18908 GCA_964431645.1 uncultured Pirellulales bacterium | reverse complement strand
CGCAGAGGACGGCGTACAATGGGTATATTACCAACAAATGGGATCCGAATTGCTGGTGCGAATATCCGATAGGCAGCGGTTTCCAGTGCCACGGCGATGCCGACGGCAAGAAAACTGCCCCTCCAAACAACTACAGGATTTACACTGGTGATTTGATTCTGGTCACAAGTAACTGGGGAAAGAAGGCCGGGGTTTTCCCGCTTGGGGCTAACCCATGCGCAGATATTGACCATAAGGCAACCGCAGCGCCGAATAGCTACAAGGTTTATACAGGGGACTTAGCGAGAGTTACTTCCAATTGGATGGCTCAAGATTGTACTTCTACATCGGACACTAATCCGAAGCATTTACCGAGAAACTGCCCGCTTTCTGACGCAACGAACAATGGCGCTTATACGAGAAATTGCGCATCGGGCAAATAAGCAATAAAGGATAGAAAAGTTTTTAGTTTTACCAGAGGCAAGCCGGCTTGGCTTGCCTCTTTTTTGTTGCAATTTTTCTCCCATTGCTTAGAATTGTAGTTTGTGTCAATTTTGTTGAAAAGAAAGGTGTTTGGAGAACAGGTAATGAAGGCAAAAAGTGTGATTTTGACTGTAATAGGGTTTGTGCTGGTGTTTTTGGCCGGCTGCGGAGCACCCGGTAGTAAATCGACCGGACAGGGTAAGCCGGTTTTCCCTCCTGAAGTCGCCGGTATCTGGCAGGCAGCAGATGAGCCATGGGTGATAGAGATTTCGCCTGAAGGGAAAGTCATAATGGCGGTAATACCCATGACTGAGACCGAGGTCAAACCGAACGAGATGTCAATGCTTGAAATGGCGGACGGAAACGTAAGCACGGTCGAAATGGGGGATTGTCCTCTTGAATATGATCCGCTGAAGAGGGAATTGACAGTGACCATAACAGTAAAAGCCATTCACATGAGATTTTATGAGCAGGGTGTCGACGGCAACAGCACTGATATATTCTCGGGGCGCGTTTCGGAGGACGGCAAGAGGTGGCAGGCGGACTGGATGACCTTCTTCGATTACGGCCCGCGTTTCCCGCAGAATAAAGACGATCCAGGCGACGTATTTATGGGGCCCATTCTTTTCTACAAGGTGAAACGGGCCGCACCCGCCGATTCGAATAATAAGCAGGGTATGAACCAGCTCGAGGAGATGTTACATCCTTCGATTCCGGCTGATCCAAACTCAAATCGTCGCTGATGCAAGATTATGACATTTAACGATTGTCCGCCGTCAGTTAAGTTGACAATTCCATCTGTGCGAAAGTCAGTTAGCAGCCGGTTCTTGAATTGGGAGTTAAACCACTAATGTTTAGATAGAATTCATCTATACGGACACGGTAAGCTTGACAGCCGTTTTCGGATTGATATATTTTTCGAGTATTTCCAGAAAACGAATTAGAAAGGGCTATAAAATGAAAAAAACGTATGCGGCGGTTTTGGCGATCAGTATGGCAATCCTATGCGCGGGCGGCTGTCAAGAGGAGCAGGCATCACCGGATATAAAACAGTCTCGTCTTATGGCCGCGGAAAACAGAGACTTGAAAACACAGCTTCAGCAGGAAACGAAAAAAAAAGATGAGGAAATCAAGAAACTAAAAACGCAATTGCAAACAGAAACGAAGAAACAAAAAGAGCAGTCCGAGACCGAAAAAGAAAAGCTAAATGCTGATGTGGATAACCTCTCAAAGCAGCTTGCGGAATGTGTTCAGGAAAAACAAGCCATGCAAGACAAGGCAGAACAAGATATTGAAAAACTATCGGGAGAGTTGAGTGAGGGGGTAGTTACGCCTATTTTGAACGATATGGAAAAGCTGAAAGCTGAAAACGCTCGCCTGAAAGAGGAACTGGCGAACTGTGAGAAGAAAAAGTAAGTTTTGCAGAAGAGGGACCGATTAATTATTGACATCCTGCGAATTTGTCGAATCCGATTGCTCGAGCAATTTGGTCAACTCGATCATCTTAGCCGTTATCTCTTCGCTATCCTTGGATGATTCCATTTCGGCATTGAGTTTTTCTATCTTTGCCATTATTTCTTTTTCCTGCGGCGTAATTTCGACGACCGGTGCCACCGGAGATTCAGGTGTAGCGTCTTGTAGTGCGGCAGGTATTGCATTTGGCGGAGGGACAGATGGGGTTTGGGAGGTAATTCTTTCTCCAGAGGATGTATTAGCAGGAAATCTTTGGCCTCGCCTTGAAGGGATTGGCGGGCTTGACGGCCTGCCTGGAATTGATGCGGAAGGTATTTGCTGTTCTATTTGCTGGGAATTAACAGCAGTTGATTGAACCGAATTTTCGCTTGTTTGTGAAGTTGATAGTTGCCTTGTAGAAGGAGGCGGATTTTTTACGAGTTTCCTCCAGAGTTCCTGTGTTTTAACTGTCATTTCAGATGTTCTTTGGCCTTCTTTTAAAACAATTGCCCCATCTTTTACCTTATCTATTATGACATGTCCTACAGTAGAGCCTTGTTTAACCCAGTGAAGGCCCTTTCCCGCCTCATCAATGAGCGCAAAAGACTTTTCAGGTTTTGAACTAAAGTAGCTTGTCGCCACAAGGTCGAATTTTGCGGTCGTTATTTGCGGGGCTGGTGCAGTGCTCGCCTGCTGCGCAGCTGTGCCTGATGTAACTTTAGGCTGAGCCGGCGCAGGAGGCGGATCTATGAGTTTCTTATACTGGGACGCCGCGGCGACAAGAGGCGAATCTGTATCTCTTTTATTGGGGCGCTGGTCTTTGATGGAAGTGTATTTTTCAACTATTCCCGGCGATTTTAAAAACTCCTCGATTTCAGGGTCATTTCGCACCCCATAAAAAGCCGGCAAAGCCAGCAGAACTGTTGCTGCTGTAGCCGCTATGATACTGGTTATGCGCAGTGTCTTAATCATAGGAATTCATTATATTTGACATTTAGCAGCTTAAATAGTTCCCTGGTTCTTTAGAATTCCTGCTTTTAGGGGCTATTCTGTGCTTTTTTAAGGTTTAAAGATTTTAGATATTCATTGAAAATTTGAACTGATTCAGTATCTCCTGCCATTGAAGCCGCTTCTATTGATGATTTAACTTCGCCAATAGCTTCATCCAGCCTGCCTTGAAATTCAAGCATATGTGCATAACTATATCTGTTACCCATATTCCCAGGTTCCAATAATATCGCATTCGACATAGCCGCAATTGCATTATTAACATCATTTAACATTCCCAAGGTTTGTCCAAGCCGGGACCATGCAATAGCTGAATTCGCGTCCTCTGAAAGCTGCTTCTGGAATTCTTCAACGGCTCGTATCAGGTACTGTCTTGAATCTTCATTTCTGTTAATCTGCTGCACAAGTATACCCAAATTAAGATAAATAGAGCCTAATATACGCTCTTTGTTGCCTTTAAGATTATAATAGTCAACGGCGTTCTGGAAGGCTTTGACAGCCTCTTGGGGCTTATTTTGCCGTGCATAGATAACGCCTATTTCATTATAAGCCAGGATAGATATTGCAGGATTATAGCGAATCGCATTTTCATAATTCCATATACTTTGATCCCATTTCCCTTGCTCTTTGAGCGATTTTGCTTCATTATGATACCTTTCGGCTAATTTTTCTTTCGAGCCTTGATGAACAACAGGAAGCAAAAGGTTTTCGACAGGAACGTAATCATCTGTTAAAACGATTCCATTAGAGGTATTTTTTAAAACTTTTAAATCTGTTTCATTGGGGTGCCACAACTTTAATTTAACTTCTGAATCAACAGCATTGATATCTAATGCTTTTTTAGCAGCAAGAAGGACATATGTTACACGGACTGTCGCATTAAAACCTTCTTTTGATATTAGATAAACATAAGGAAACGTTTTTTCCAATGTATTAACAACCGAACCCAGGAACATTGCATTATTTTGTATATCTATCAGATTCATTATATATGCACCATCATCAGCAAGGATTTGCGAAATTTTGTCGTTAAATTCGCGAGTTACAAGCTGATATGGCACAGAATAATCGTTGAAGGCATCCTCATAAATAAAATCATATTTCGGAATTTGCTGTCCCCTTGACTTTTTTTCAAGCAGTCCATCGACGTAATTGCGGCCATCTAAATTTATTGTTTTAATTGAGCTGTTAGGGTCAAGACCAAAGGCGGCAACGGCTGCCTTTGTAACCCGAGGATCAATTTCTACGACATCTATATTGCTGCCGAACCAATTGTTTTCAATATATCTTGGAAATACATAACCTCCGCCTCCGATGAACATTACATTTAGTTTATCTTTATTTTTGCTCATCATGCGGGTAATGCCGCCGTAAAGGATTGTATATTCATACTGCAGGTCATTGATATCTCCCATGATGATATCACTGTGCCTGAGTGTATCCTGCAAGAAGATTCGTTTGTCCGGGATTACCGAAAGCTGCTTAACTGCGATGTAAGAATATTGGCTTTCATCCTGATAAATTATTCTTGAATCTATTTTCTCACGCAGCAGCAGGCTTCCGCCCAATATTTGGGCCCAACGCACCTGAGAAATAGCAAGAAACGAAATAAGGCATAAAAACAGAAGCCAAAGATAAGCAGGCTTAAAGCGGAATTGAGAGATTAAGGAAAAAAGACCCAAAATTCCTGCTGTAATCCAGATAAGCGGTATGGTGCCGAATGTCGGGATAAGATAATATCCTGCAGCTAAAGTTCCGGCGATGCTTCCGGCCGCTCCCCAGGCATATATATCTCCAACTGTTCTGCCTTTATGCATCCCCTTTTCAAGAGCAATTTTTGCAGATACAGGAGTAATTGTGCCAATAATAATACAAGGCAAGAGGAACATAATAGTCATGTGGCTGAATACCCTTATAGGCCAGCCAAATTGCCATAATATCAGCAAATCACTTATTAAATTCCAAGAAATAATGATTAATACGCATGAAAATGAAGAGGCAATGAACAAAAGCGAAATCTTCGGTGTATTAAATCTATCCGCGATACGGCCGCCGATGTAATAACCTATTGTTATTCCGATAAGCACAACGCCTATAACTGCTGTCCATGTATATAATGAAGAGCCAAGATATCTTGCTATAAGACGACCCGCTGTCATCTCAAGTGCCATAAGGCAAAAATTAGAGATGAATACTAAAATAAAAGGCAGCAAAATTGTAAAAATGCTTCGGGTTTTTAGCTGTTCTTCATTAGGCATAATTTATAAATATAACATAAAAATACGTTTCTAACAAACAGATGGGCTACGTCTTCTTAAATTAAAAAGGGTGATACGCGTTGGTTACTTCATTATGCCTGTCAAATTATTCGGGTTTTTTGAGTTCTTCAGCTTTAGGAAGGTCCTTTAGGGAATTTAAGCCGAAGATTTCGAGGAATTTTTTGGTTGTGCCGTAAAGCATAGGCCTGCCGACGATTTCTGCCCGGCCTGTGATTTTTACCAGCCCTTTATACATAAGATTTCGAATCATTTCGCCCGCCGCGACACCTCTGATTGCTTCAATATCAGCACGTATAATTGGCTGCTTGTAGGCAATTATCGCCAATGTCTCAAGTGCGGGCTGACTTAGTTTGCCATCATCCCGTGCACGAACGAGTTTTTTGAGCCAATGGCTATAGACGTTAAGAGTCAGCATCTGATAGCCGCCTGCTATTTGTTCAATTCTAAAGGCATTATTGTTGCTCTTATATTTCTCATTGAGGTCACCAATGTGTTTGCGGAGCTGGCGGACATTTGTGCCGGCAATTTCAGAAAGACGCGGCGGTGTGAGAGGTTCGTCGCTTGCAAAGAGCACCGCTTCAACAACAGATTCAACCGTCGGCTCAAAACCTTCAGGCGTGTCCATCATCTGTGTCTGTTCAATAGATTGATTTTCAGCCTGATTTAAACTCTCAGGAGATTGTTCCTCTGTTGTTTCTGAGACAGGTTCAGTTTCGTTTTTATTTTCAATTATAAGATTCTGTTCATCAGCAGGGCTTGTTTTTTCAACAGATTCGCCCGCAGATGCGGCCATATTTTCTTCTGTCATATTTCCATCCATCTAAATGGGTCTGCGTCCTTAGTGCTAACCTTTATTGTGACGTTTGAAAGTGATTTTTGCAACTGTTTGGCTAATTTTTTAAGAATAAATCGTTCAGAAACCGTATGTGAAAGACAAAGGACTGTTAATCCTGCTTCCTGTGCCGCAATGGCCTGATGGTGTTTTATCTCGCCTGTTACATAAAGGTCTGTGTTTTCAGAAATAATAATATTAATAAGTTTGCCGCATGAGCCGGCACAGACGGCCGCGGATTTTATATTTTTTTTATCAGGGCCTATCATTCCAATGGCGTTAGCGCCGGTCTGGCTTTTGATTTTTTTAATTATTTCAGATAGCAGTGTTGGTTTTATCAATTTGCCAATTCTGCCTAATCCGAACTTCGCTTGTTCGTCGATTAATTTATAAATGTCATATGCGGGCACTTCATAGGGATGTGCCTTGAGCATTGCCGTAACTGCGTTTGCCAGTTTTTCAGCCGGGACAATCGCCTCAAATTTTAATTCAGGAACTTTTTCGAGAACGCCTCTTTTGCCTATGGCAGGACGTGCCCCTTCCAGCGGCAGAAAACTTCCCTGTCCCTGTGATGAAAAACTGCAATGGCTGTAATTGCCAATATGTCCCGCTCCCGCCGCAAAGATCGCATCGGCTACTTTTGAGGCCGATTCGATAGGGACAAATACTGCCAGCTTGTAATTGTTTCCTGCCGGGGCGGAAACATAATCACCTAATGGCCGCCCATTTTGTATCCCGATTATTTCTGCCAAGCCGTCATTAACGCCGCCTTCGACGGCATCCAGAGCCGTATGAATGCAAAATACGGCAATACCCGCACGAATCAGTTCATAAACAACATTTGTCGGTCCGTTTGGATTTATCTTTTTGAGTCCATCCCAGATAATAGGATGATAGGCAAGTATCAAGTCAGTTTTGAGTCTTTTTGCTTCAGCTAAAACATCTGCAGTGATATCGATTGTCATCAATATGCGTTTTACATTTTTATCCTGGCTTCCCAGAAGCAGACCTACATTGTCCCAGCTTTGGGCAAGACCCAGTGGGACGATTTTTTCAATATGTTGAGCAATGTCTTTAACCTTCATTTTTATCTCTGCAAATATTTTTTACAAATTGATTATAAAGCTCCTGGATTTTTTGAGTAATTTTTCCCGGTTTGCCTTCACTTACATTATGTTTTTCTATTCCTATAACAGGCATTACTTCCATAATAACATTTGTTATAAACACTTCATCTGCGCCCAGCAGGTCATCAATTGTAAGGTCTCTTTCAATAAGTTCAATTTTATTGGCAGATGCCAGATCGCAAACTGTTTTTCTTGCGATCCCCGGCAGCACGGGTGTATTGGTTCTAGGTGTGAATATATTCGAATCCTTTACTAAAAATACATTGCTGATGCACCCCTCGGCCAATTGGCCGTCGATTGTAAACCACAGCGCCTCTGCAGACCCCTTTTCGTGTGCCTGTTTTAATGCCAGCATCCTGGATAAATAGCTTGTTGTCTTGTGTCCGCAGGCAGGATCTGTTGTATTTTGCCTGTATGGACAAAGCACCACAAGGACACCTTTTTTATAATATTCTTCCGGATAAGGCAGTAATTTTGCCGCAGATATGAGCAATGAGGGTTTTAATTTTGCCTCTTCTTTAGAAAATGTTCCGGCGGTTAGTGTCAATCGAATCCTTGCATCTGTAAGATTGTTTTCTTGAAGAACATTATAGACAGCTTCTTTAAGATATTCTTTATTGTAAGAATGCTCGAGAAACAATGTCTTGGCGCTGTTTAATAATCTATCGAGATGATCATTAAGCCGGAAAACAATGCCATTATAAGCCCGCATTGTTTCAAACAATCCTGTCCCATATAAAAAACCGCTGTCACCGGCTGATATGCCGGCTTCATCAAAGTTTATCAGTTTATCATTTAAGAAAACTTTATCAGGCATTTTATTCCTTATTTTTAGGTTTGGTTTTCCATCTAATAATGAAAAGGATGATTATAGTCGCAAGTATAAATAAAGATACAATATCACGGCTCATATTTGTCCCAAGCGCAAAAGCTAATCCTATTATTGGGACTAAAAGTAAAAGCCAGAGTGCATCATTTTTCCAGTTCATTTTTTATCGCGATTTACTGCTTCGATTCCGGCAAGCAGGGCCCTTGCCTTTGTTAAGGTTTCATCATATTCAGCCATCAGTTCGGAATCAGCGACGATGCCGCCGCCCGCGTGGACATACGCTGATTTGTTTTTAATGATAATCGTGCGGATGGCTATATTCAAGCACGCATTACCGTTCAGGCCGATATAGCCGATACTGCCCGTGTAAATGCCTCGTGATGTAGTCTCAATTTCATTTATGATTTGCATAGAGCGGATTTTAGGTACACCTGTGATTGACCCGCCGGGAAACACTGCCTTTAAGATATCGCAAAAATTCACATCATTTCTGAGCTTGCCTGCGACCTCAGCGGCCGCATGAAAAACGGTAGGGCATATCTCTATAGTTCTTGGCTGAGAGACGTTTCTTGTGCCGGGAACACAGATTTTAGCAAGGTCATTTCGCTCAAGGTCAACTATCATATTTAATTCAGCTTTTTCTTTTGTGCTGTTTATAAGCTGCTGAAGGTTTTCTGAATTTATTTGCTTTGCCTGTGATGAAGTTTCGATAAACCGTTTGCGTGTCCCCTTAATAGGTTTAGTGCTGATAATGCCGTTTTTTACAGTTATGAACATTTCAGGTGATGCGCTTACAATTTGGAAATCGCCCGCATCAATATATACTGAGTAGGGGCTCGGATTATAGCGGTTTTGCCAATGAAAAAGGTCGATTGGCCGGGCTTGATATTGACAACAAAAACGCTGAGAGAAGTTTATCTGATATACATCGCCATCATATATGTGGCGTTTTATCTTCTCGAATGATTTAAGATAATAATCCTTTGTCATATTCGAGGAAATTTGAGCTGAATCTATGTTTTCTATATCAACAGGAATTGATAAGGGAATTCGAGCAGTCCTCCCCTTATTAAGTAAATCTTTAAGCCAGGAAAATTTTTGTTGAATTGATTCTGTATCGCCTTCGAGTTCGAGTGCAATAAGATGAAATTTTTTTTCATTATGGTCATAAGCAATCAGCCGGTCGTAAAAACACAAGCGAATTAAAGGCAAAATTAGATCATCAGTTTTTTTGCTTCCCAATGTTTCCAAATAACTGCCAAGTTCATAACTGAAGAATCCGACCCACCCGCCTGTAAACATACCATTACTCAGAGAAGGATTTGCTGTTTTATATTTGCTAAGAAGCTGCTGCAATTTTTCAAACGAGCAGACTTGACCTTCATGAAATTCAAAGACTTCTTTAGGCATCGCCATCCAATATGAAAATCCATCTGCCGTTTCTTTTGAGCAATTGCCTCCAAGGATTGATACACCAGGCAGGGTAGAAAAAATTTCATTAAGTGAATCAAGACTGATTTCAGCGGAAATAATTTCGTTGTGCAATCGGCATAGGATTTGTTTTTTGACTTTTCGCGGGGGAGCAACCTTCATTTTAGTTGTATTGTTTTTTGCAGGCAGAAAGGTAAATATATTATTTAAATTCATTTAGCTGATAAAGATTTGATTAATTTCTTCTTTTCAAAAAATTCCAATGCAGTTTTTGTATCTTCAAAAATTTTTGTTGCTGTTTGTGTTACGAAAACTGAAGGCATCTGCTTGGCCGGCCAGATGACGTAAACATCCTTTGCGGCTTCGTAGGCATGCTGTAATTCGCGTTCAACGCCGCTGGAAATAGCTGCACGGCCGTCCGGAAGTATAGGAATAAAGCTTATAATCATCTCTGACTGCTCGATTAATAAAAAATCGCGTGCATAGGTCTGGCTGTATATGTCTCGTTCAATTTGTCGAATCTGCTCAAGATTCAGATGGACGGTTTTGCCTCCGGCCGTAATTTCGAGTGACTCTTTCCCCGCCTCGGCCGATTCGAGTGCTATCCTCGGTAAAAACGCCTCTTCCAAATCACCAGGGTCAAAGCAGGTGAAGTATTTTTTCATCGTGCGGCGAAATCTGGCAATTTCTTTTTTTACCCCATCCAAGTCAGCAACTGCTGTCATAGGGAAACTCAGGTAAGCACGCCTGATTTTTGGTTCAAAGATGAGTTTATAAAAAGTCTCAATTGTTTCTTCTGAATAGCCCCGGGGAAGACAATAAAAAGGTGTCTTTTCGTTAATACCCTTGCACAGCATTTCCGTGCCGATAACTTCCTCTTCCCGCCATACAATCAGGTCTTTAAGCGTGTGTTCGCTTGAATGTTCGCTTAACAGCCGGCTGTGCAGGGCGGCGACTCCATCTATCATACAGATAAAAATATCTGCGTTAAGCAGCCGCATCTGGTCAAAATCTATTGCGGGAAATAAACCATGCCTCCAGCGAAATGTAGCGTGAGTGTTGACAATTAGATTAGATGCCTTTTTAGATTTTGATATTATATCTTTGAAAACGCTGCGGCGAACGGCATGCAGCCGTTTTAAAGGAATATCGAGGATTTTTCCCGGTGTAATATCGGGCGCCTCCGCATACATCATATCGCCCACATTGCAAAGCGTTATATCTTTACTTTTTTTGCCGGCGTAATCGCATACCTTCTTCAGGTAATTTTTTTTATCCAGCCCCACTATCCCTGTAACGACTATGACCATATTAAAGGCTCCAGACACAAGACCCAGGTCTTTTAAAGGTTTTTAAGGCGTTCCTGGATGTCGTATTCTTTTAAAGCTTTAAATAATTCGCCCGCCTGGCCGGCAATGACCTTATCTAATGTGTACAGCGATAAGTTTATCCTATGATCAGTGACACGATTCTGCGGGAAATTGTAAGTTCTGATTTTTTCGCTTCTGTCCCCTGAGCCAATCATAGTCTTTCGTTTTGCGTCACGTTCTGCCGTTTTTTGGCTTTGGTGAAATTCAAAAAGCCGGCTTCGCAGTATTCGCCATGCCTTTGCCCTGTTTTTATGCTGGCTTTTTTCCTCCTGCATCCTGACGGTAATTCCGGTCGGAATATGTTCGAGCCTTATTGCGCTGCTTGTCTTATTGACTTTTTGACCACCCGGGCCGCTCGATCTGCACGCCTGCTCAATTACATCTTCAGGATTTATTTGGATATCAACTTCTTCCGGTTCAGCTAATACTGCTACAGTAGCTGCGGATGTATGAACTCTTCCCTGTGCCTCAGTTTCAGGAACTCTTTGGACGCGATGACCACCGCCCTCATAACCCAATTCTGTCCAAACGCCTTCACCTTTTATGCCGAAAATTACTTCACGAAATCCGCCCCTGTCTGTAGTGCTGAAATCAAGGTCTTCTACCTTCCAGCCTCTATCCGTCGCGTATTTTGTATACATTGTATAAAGGTCACGAGCAAATAATGCGGCCTCTTCTCCGCCTGTCCCTGCACGTATTTCCATGATGACTGACCCAATTGAATCGTCATCGGCAGTGAGCAATTTATTCTGTAATTCCATTAACAATGACGATTTTTTAGGTTCAAGCTGGCCAAGCTCCTCTTTGGCCATCTCCTTTAGCTCTGCCTCACTAGAGTCACTGTTTATAAGCTGTTGGGCATGCTGTGCTTCTTCGGCTGCCTTCTTGTATTCACGAAATTTTGCAACAAGTCCCTTGATTTTCCCCTGCTCTTTAGCCATTGAAATAATTTTATTCATATCCCTGGCTATATCGGGGTCTTCCATCTGCTTTTGCAGCTCTACAAAGCGAGCTTCAATTTCAGTCAATTTTCCAATTAAAGCTGAATTTGGTTCAGGCATCGTTTGTTCCATTAATTATTATTTGAAAACACAATAAACAATCAGGGCTCCGCTTTTGCGAATAAACCAAAAAAGGAGCCCTGATATTGATACACCTTGAAAACTATTTTTTCTGCTTTTTGAAATAGTCGGTGCCGTATTTCTTCTGGAAACGTTCGACACGTCCTGCCGTATCGACGTATTTCTGCTTGCCGGTGTAGAAAGGATGACAGGCAGAGCAGATTTCCGCATGGATTTCACTTGACGTGCTGCGGGTCTCAAACGTATTCCCACAGCCGCATCGGACCACGACTTTGTCATATTTCGGATGTATGTCTTTCTTCATAATTTACTCCAAACAATAAAAAGCACTATTTTAACGTAATCCCCGTATAAATCAATAGTTATTTTGACAACTTTTGGTTCTTGGGTTTGGCGGGTTATTATCAATTAGTTACGTTGAGATATGGGATTTGGCTTAGAAATAGCTGAAGAGTAGCTGCTTTTTTAACGATAATATTTTTACTACACCTTAAGGGTCATTAAATGAACATAAGATACGTCATATCAACCATGGCATTTTGGGGGACTCAAAGCAGGTTGTCCCTGGAACACGAATGTGAATTGCTTCGAGGTCTTGGTTTTGGGGTTGAACTTTGGCCAAATATGGGTGGTCTTGACGAGTGCCGGTATGATAAAAGAGATTGGCCCCGGCTTGCCTCGGCCACTGAAGGGATGCTTGTCTCGATGCGCTCCCGCAACGATAATCCGACCGTTGAGCAATGGGTCGAGCAAATAGGCTGCGCAAAGCTGCTCAAAGCCAATATCGTTGCTGATTTGCAGAGTTTGCGTATGCAAGGCAAAAATACCGACAATGGTGAATTTATCAGTGAGATTGTCAATATCGCTGAGAAGGAGGGCGTAAAAATCTGCATTGAGACGGGACCATTAGATATTTTACGCAAAATCAGCAAAGATTTCGAATCTGTCAATTTTTGTTTGGATACTGCCTTTGCAAGTTGTGATACTAATCACGATTTTGATGAATTTGTAGAAACCCTTGCGCAGAAGACTACTCACTTGCACTTGGCCGCCCATAATGGAAGTTTCAATGACCATAGGCCTCTTGGATGTTCGGCTATGGCCGACAGCCGCCAAATGGATTACCTGCTTGAGTCATTAAAAAAATATAATAACGATATAATTGCTTCTCTTGAAATGGCCCCCTGTTCGCCGATTGAAATGATAAAACGTTCAAGTCATTTTCTATTTGATATTCTTGGTTGGCCCGACGGTCCCCAAAAAGCAGTTGATGTTCATTCCAATTAAATATTAATTCCCGTCAGCAAAAAAAATGTTGACAAAAAAATTTAATTTTAGATGCTGACTCCATTGTGTTAAAAAAGCCCAAAATATTGCTTGTAAATCCTCCAATATATGATTTTGCAGCTTATGATTTCTGGATAAAGCCGTATGGACTTTTGAGCATAGCAGGATATCTTCGCGGCAGGGCGGAATTTAGTCTTTTCGATTACCTTGACCGGCTGCATCCGTTCGTAGTACAGCCATCCCTTCGGCTTCGCTCAGGGCAGGCTTGGCCGTGTCAACACGGGCTGGAAGCCCGTGATACAAAAAATGACCAATGGGGCAGAGGCAGGTTTTATCTCGAGAAGATTGACAATCCCGAATGCCTTAAAGACATACCGAGGACGTTTAGAAGATTCGGTCTGCCGCAAAGATTATTCCATGAGTTTCTCGCCAAAAACAATGATTTCGATTTTGTTTTTATCGGTACTGTGATGACATACTGGTATCCCGGCGTTCAAGAGGTCATCCGGGACATCCGCGGTACAGTCCCTTCTGCCAAAATCATAATTGGCGGCAATTATGTGACATTATGCCGAAATCATGCTGAAAAATTGGGAGGCGATTTGTTAGTTGAAGGAAATGAACTTAAACCTCTCTGGGATTTTATAGGTATTGAGCCCGATTTAAATCAGCCCGGACTTTGGGAAATATACACTAAATTGGAAACAGGTGTATTAAAATTGAGCGATGGCTGTCCCTTCGAATGCACATATTGCCTTGTTCCAAAGGTGTATGGCAAATTCAAAGCGAGGTCTTTAGAAAGGTCTCTGGAGGAGATTGAATTGCTTGTAAAACTTGGCGTGAAAAATGTCGCATTTTATGATGATGCCTTATTATTCGATGCAAAGAATGTCCTGGTTCCTTTTTTCAATCAGGTCATTGAACGAAATGTAAAAGTTAATTTTCACAGCCCAAATGCCATAAACGCCAGATTTGTTACAAAGGAACTGGCCGATTTAATGGTGCGGGCTGGATTTAAATGTTTTTATCTTGGCTTTGAAAGCACCTCAAGAGAATGGCAAAAGCAAACCGGGTCAAAAGTCTTTTCTGAGGAACTCGCAATCGCCGTTGAAAATTTGAAATCAGCCGGTGCTTTAGCCAATAACATCACGGCTTATCAGATTCTTGGGCATCCTAAAACCAATATTGCCGATTTGGAAGAGTCTATGCATTTTGTAAATGGTTTGGGAATACGTGGAATGCTGGCTGATTTTTCTCCAATCCCGGGGACACCAGATGGTGAACTTTGCCGTAAATGGGTGGATTTGGATGAGCCTTTAATGCATAATAAAACCGCTTTTCCAATCATTTTGCTTGGCTTCGATGAAACAAATCGTCTAAAAGACCTTCAAAGGCAGCTTAATCGTTCAATTTCTTCGGGCTAGTTTTATTCTTTTGCCTTAAGCTCAAATTCACCGCTGACATTTGCCGCAAATATGAGTTCGCCAAATGGTGAGCCAGCTTCTTGAACCGGTGCTTCTTCTGCAAATTTTGCTGACCCTGTTCTTAAAGAACCCCAGCTTGAATATCCTTCTCCTCCAATTGAAACCGAAGGCGCTTGTGGTATTATTTGCTCTGAAAAGCTTCGAGGCGTTAAGGTTACACCCAATTTGCTTTCGTATGATGCCTTTTTCTTCATCAGGTCGTCAAATGCTTTTTCAGTTGCCTGTTTTTTTAAATCATCTTCATTGGAATGCTTGAAATTTAGACCCTTGTATTCAACTTCGGGATATTGGTCAACAACTTTGGCAATCTGCTGAAAATCCTTTTCATCTGTAATCGTTATTTTGATGAGATTTCTCACCTCATAATTGTTTGGCTTTTTGCCGAAAAAACCATACCTGGGGGTCGATGAAAATTTATCAGCAGTAATTTTATCTGCTGCTATTCCGGATTCATTCAATTTAGCTGTAATATTTGTTCTTAATGCCTGGTTTGATTTTAAACATGCTTCGAGAGAAGTGTTTTCGGTCTTTATTGAGATTTCCACAATTGCTTTATCTGCCTTGATATTGACCTTCGATTCACCAGTTAAAGTTATAGACCTGGGTAAATTATTAAGATATTTCGTCAATTCTGATGGTGTTCCCTTAAGTTCCGGTTCTGCAAACGCGGCCGAGCTGCTAACCAGAATAATTAAACAGACTACAAGTAAGTTTCTCATTAAAATTTCTCCTTTCTATTATGAATATGTTCCACCAGGAATTTTTTACTCACTCTTTTTTATAAAGATACAAGTTTTGCCGTCTAAAATCCAGAGTTACTATTGTGTTTTTAAAGAGATATATGCTTTTATTCAAATGGAGGGAAAAACAATTAAAAAAAATGCAATACTCTTAAGTATCGTGAATTAGGTTACCTTATCTCAAATTCGCCGGTAATCCTGACGGCAAATACAAGCTCGCCAAACGAGAATGCATTTTTCTCGGATGTTGTTGGGGTTGGTTCATCAGATGCTTGAGAGAATTTCGTTTGTACTTCGCCTGTTCTGGCTGAATTTGCTTTCTTCTCATAATTGTAATTTTGACCAGATTGCGGAAGTATCGTTTGTTCGGAAAAACTTCGCAGGTAAAGTTTTAAACCAAGCTTATTTTCATATTCTTCTTCTTTCTTCATCATGTCTGCTAAAGCTTTATTTGCTGCCTGGCTTTTAATTTCATCTTCTTTTGAATATTTAAAACTAATTGCCGAACATTCAACGCCTGCCTGCCCGTCAATGATTTTAGCTGTCTCCTGAAAATCTGTTTCAGATGTAATGGTGACTTTGATAAGGTTTCGTCCCTCGTACTGGCTCGTCTTTTCATTTTTGAAAATCGATGCGAATTTTTCTCCATTGATTTTGCTTTCCGGTATCCCGGCTTTGATTAATTTGGTTGTAATGTCTTCTCGTGTTTCCTCGTTTCTTTTTAAGCATGTTTCTAATGAGCTTTCTTGAGTTATTACCGAGATTTCCACAATTGCCGTGTCGGCCTGTACTTGGACTTTCGATTCGCCTGTTAATTCGGTAAATGTTGACGTTCTCTGTAAATAACGCATAAAGTTCGTAAGCTCCGATGATGTTCCCTGTGATTGCTGCTCGCCAAAAGAGGATGAAACCACAATTAAGATTACGGCCGATACTGCAATTAAGCTTCGCATTGTAATTCTCCTTTCACAAATCAAGACGCTTTTAACTGGATTTTTATTTATTATTTTTAGATAATTTTGAATTGATAAATTTTTTGAAATTCGTTTAAAGGAAAATAATGATGAAAAGGTCGATTGCGATACTTTCAGGCGGCGGGGACTGCCCCGGGACAAACGCGGTTACCAGGGCAGTAGCCAAAAACGCAATTATTAAATATGGAATGCAGGTTATAGGTATAGAGGATGGGTATGAAGGACTTATTAACAGCCGTTGGCGCAAGCTTCATTATAGTGATGTGTCCGGCATTTTAACAGTTGGCGGCACGATTTTAGGGACATCCAATAAATCAGACCCATTCAGATATGGTATCGAAAAAGGCAATAAACTTGAATATAAGGATGTCTCAAAAGAAGTAATTGCTAATATAAAAAAGTTAGCTATCGAGTGCCTGGTCTGTATAGGCGGTGATGGCACATTATTTGTATCCAACAAATTCCATAAAATGGGTGTTCCCATTGTTGCCGTGCCAAAGACTATAGATAATGATTTGCATGGCACAGATGTTACGTTTGGTTTCGATACGGCAGTTTCAATCGCAACGGAAGCAATAGACCGGGTGCATACTACAGCTCAGTCTCATCATCGTGTCATGATTGTTGAGGTTATGGGCCGCACTGCCGGCTGGATTGCTCTTTATTCAGGTGTTGCCGGAGGTGGTGATATAATCCTTATTCCTGAAATCCCTTACAGTATAGAATCTGTAATTCGTAAAATAAAGGACCGAAATCGGATGGGCAAAAGATTCAGTATAGTTGTTGTCTCTGAAGGTGCAAAACCGAAAGGCGGCGATGTAGTTATCCGGCAAATCGTAAAAAACAGCCCCGAACAGGTTCGTCTCGGGGGAGTAAGTTTTGTCCTCGGTAAGCAGATTGAAGAAACGACTGGAATAGAGACTCGTCAGGTTATCCTCGGCCATTTGCAGCGGGGCGGCACGCCAACCCCTACCGACAGGGTCCTTGCGACACGACTTGGCACAAAGGCAATTGACCTGATTCAAGCCCGCCAGTTTGGATATATGGCAGCAGTCAGCGGCAGCGACATAACAGCGGTTCCCATTGAAGAAGCCGGAAAAGGGGCTCGCAATGTCCCCGTAAACCACCCCTTGATAACATCAGCCCGTGCGGTAGGCACCTGCTTCGGCGATTAAAATTTTATTTTTTTATCATTTAAAAAAAGCCTTTTTTAGGAGATATGATATATGGATAACTGGTGGATGCTGTCATCGGCAGATTGTCTTGGAAAACTGAATACCAGTGCGGCCGGCCTCAGCAATCAGGAGGCGCAGCGCCGGCTCAATGAATACGGTCCCAATGAGCTGCAGGCTGCCCATCGTATCTCACCCTGGGCGATATTCTTTCAGCAATTTAAAAACGTGCTGATTATTATTTTGCTTATTGCTACTGTGATTTCAGCTTTTCTCGGCCATGAAATTGAAGCGATTGCGATAGCAATTATCGTTTTACTTGCTGTTCTGCTTGGTTTTATTCAGGAATATCGTGCCGAGCAGGCTATTGAAGCCTTGCGTAAGATGGCCGCTCCTACGGCCAGTGCATTGCGTGACGGTCAGGAAACCAATATTCCTGCCAGAGAGCTTGTCCCTGGCGATGTAATTGTTTTACGGGCAGGAGATAAAATTCCTGCCGATGCACGCTTAATTGAAGCAGTCAATTTGCAGATTGAAGAGGCAGCTCTAACCGGTGAATCAGTTCCGGTCGAGAAAAATACCGCTTTAATTGAAAATCTAAATCCTGCGATTGGAGACCGCAAGAATATAGCTTTCGCCGGGACTGCTGCAACTTACGGCAGGGGGCGTGCTGTTGTTGTGGCTACCGGTATGAATACAGAATTCGGCAAAATTGCACAAATGCTGCAGACAGTTGAAACTGGCAGAACGCCGCTGCAGGAAAATCTTGATAAAGTTGGCCGTGCTTTGGCATGGGCTGCTCTTGTAATAGTCGGTGTTATTGTCGTTCTTGGTCTGATTCGCGGTCAGCCATTCGTTGAAATGTTGATATTCGGAGTAGCATTGGCAGTTGCAGTTGTCCCAGAGGCATTGCCTGCCGTAGTTACTATTTCATTAGCCATCGGTGTGCAGCGGATGGTTCGAAGACATGCCCTGATGCGTCGTCTTGCGGCTGTTGAAACGCTCGGAAGCACTTCCATTATCTGTTCCGACAAAACCGGGACATTGACTAAAGATGAAATGACTGTTCGCAAGGTTTATGTCGCAGGAAAAGTGCTGGACGTTTCGGGCGCGGGATATGAACCAAAAGGCAAATATTCATTTAATGGTGCTGCCGTAGAGCCATCCAGCATACTGAAACAATTTTTGCAGGCGGCTGTTCTTGCCTCGGACGCGCACATAGTCCACAACACACAAGATGGTCATTATGGAATCAAGGGTGACCCGACTGAAGGCGCATTGGTTGTGGCTGCCGCTAAAATAGGGCTCGAAAAAGACGACCTTGATAAAGAGTTTCCGCGATTTAACGAAATTCCATTTACTTCTGAAACCAAACGAAT
>CAYSKP010000002.1:0-34155 GCA_964431645.1 uncultured Pirellulales bacterium | reverse complement strand
ATCTCCATATCAACCTTTTTCCAATGAACTATTTGTTATTGAAGCGAAACGTTTGCCCCCTACTAGTAGGCGTGATTATGTTCGGACCGGCATTGGGAGATTTAAAACAGAAGAACATGGACAGCATCATGATATTGCTGCTATGTTAGGTTATATCCAAGGTGAGGATTTTGATTATTGGCAAAAAGAAATAAATGGCTGGATAGATAATCTAATCGGTGATGCTAATCAGAATTCCAAATGGGAGGCACAAGATAAATTAAGCAAGATTAATACGGCAACTCTCGGTGAATACGACTCTAAACACTCTCGCAAAGCAAAAGGGCCAATAACGCTGTACCACTTTTGGCTCAATTTCTGCAATTGAATAATATGGAATAAAAAGGGTCATTATTTTTTGAGAGAAAATGAAAAGTAATAAATACATAGGAGTTTATTATCCGAAACTGGCGCCAGCAATCGTTTTAAATCTATTTTTAAAATCCATAAAAATCCATCCTCTCGATTCCGCAACTAAAAACTAAACACTTAAAACTCTAAATTTGATCTGTCTTCTTCCATCCTCCGTTTCGGTGAATCCGGGGACAGCTGTTTTAATAAAAATCCTAACCCAAAATATTTCCTCGTGCCTTCGTGGTAAAAAAATTTTTGTGTCTTTTGTCTGCTAATGTATGAAGGCGAAAGCATTCGCGGGCGAGGCGAAAGGCAAACGCACAAAACTAGTTTGTAGCATTGCCTTTGCTAAGAACGCAAGCAGACAAAAACCGTGTAATCTATGTCTTAAAATTTTTTGTGTCTTTTGTGCATTTTTGTGGCTAAAAATTCTCTGTGACTCTCTGTGCTCTCTGTGGCTAAAAAAGTCTGTGTAATCTGTGGAATCAGTGGCTAAAAATTTCTTAGTGCCTTTGAGTCTTTTGGTAAAGAGTTAATTTAGGCAACCTGTCCTGATCATCTGATAACCTGATTTTCTGATATCCGTCCTCAGTCCTCCGTCATCTGTCCTCCGTAGGTGTTCGCAATGGTATCGTCTGGAGTCGTATCGGTATCGTTAGGGATCAGTCTCGGTATCGTTAGGGAGTCGTCTGTAGTAAGTTTTCGAACGTTTGAATGCCTTTTGGGAGCTATTCAATATTATATTCTCTGTGATCTCCGCGGCCTCCGCGGTAAAGATTAGCATTCTTCGGCCGCTGTGGATAACTTGTTAATAGTTTTTGTCCCCTATTCAAATAGGATATGCAACTTTTCAGTTATTTGTTGCCAACATAACAAAACATAAAAATTAAGTGTTTTCGGACTTATGCTAAGTTCTTGTATCCTTGTGACTTACGACTCTTTTTCGGGTGGTTATAATAGGTAAGATTTGTCCAGATATTTAATTTGGGTAAAATTATCTCTAATCAATAGCTCGAACTGTCTTAACAAACCTGCAAAACCAAAGTGGATAACTCTATAACTCCCGTTTATTTGATCCCCGCATTCGGGGACATTGCTTACTCCCTATTAGGTATCCCTCGATAATATACTTTAGCTTTTTACATTCATTTTTCGGATTCTTTGAAGCCGTAACTGCTGAACTGACAGCGACTTTGGTCACTCCCGCCGTCAGAACCTTTTCGATATTTCCACCATTTATCCCCCCAATTCCCACATAGGCAATTCCCGTATCTGTTAAAATAGGCAACCCCTTTTCGACATATTCCATCCCCGCGACCTTTATATCCGGCTTAGTCGGCGTTTTAAATATCGGCCCCAGCGACACATACGCCGGCCGCTCTTCTATCGCCGCCTTCAATTCTTTTATGGAATGCGTACTCTTTCCTAAAATCAATGGTTTCAATTGCAGCTTTCTCGCCTGCTCAATCGGCAAATCATTTTGCCCCAAATGCACCCCATCCGCCCCTGCCGCAATTGCTATATCAACCCGATCATTGATAATGCTTAAAACCCCTGCATCCCTGCACATCTTTACAAATTCTGCGGCAATTTCGAAATACTTTTCAGCATCCAAGTCTTTAGCACGCAACTGGATGCAATCAGCTTTGCCCTGGATACATTGATTTGTAAGAGAAAAGATATCCGCAGGCAAATTTGAGCTTATTATGACATATAGATGGACCTTATTGAACCTGCTTTGAGCATCCGCAAACAAGACTATATCTTTTTCAATCGTATAGCTATCGTATCTCAACTTTTCGATGTCATCTGCCATCTGCGGCTTATCGCTTTTCAGCGTTTCCGCGATAACTCTAAGCGCCTCCGGCAGCCGTTTGCATGCGGCCGTAAGCGAATCCTTCAAATTCCCCCTGCCTATAACATTCTTTGTTGTCTGCCCAACCCCCACATCACCTGGTGTATCTCTATTTGCAAGTAATTGTCCCGCATCAACTTTCGCAATAATAGTTGAAAGCCGATGACGCATATCTTTTGCCCGGCCGCTAAGATGCTCACAATTGAGGCAAAATCTGCAATAATCCTCAATCACGCGCAGTGCCTCGCGTGCCCTATTAAAATTTGCATCAATTATCCTGTAAGCAGCTCGTTCCATAGCAAGGATTATAAAGCATCGGTGCCGGTCTGTGAAAATCAAAATATGAGTGCGCAAAAAAATCGAGGTCACTCCTCCTCCGGAACGACCTCTTATTGGATAACAAAATCGACTATTCGATAAAGCCGATTTTGATTGCAATCAAATGGGCGGACACGACTCCTCCTCCTATCACCGAGTTTTTGAGCGTCCCGCCCAATTATTCACTTTTAAAGTAGATTAGGTAAGTAGCAAATAATATGCCATTAGTCTGAAGATAAAAAATATGAAAATTTTGCGAAGCTAAGAAATTAGTCCCAATAAGTTTAGATATAAAAACCTTTTTTAGCTTCCATAAAACTCAATAACATCTTTTAGCATTGCGTTGCTTTTTTGCAACACTAATTTCATCGTTATTTTGCCTATTTATTCATCAGGGCCTATAAAAGGATAGATTAGGATAGATTCTGTCAGTATGTTTACAAAAAGCAACATGCGTATTCCAGAAAGAAACATTTTAAACGGTGGTAAATTTTTAACTTCACTGCTATAATGTCATCTTTTTGAGCAGTTCGACAAGCTCACTATGGGACGTCATTTTTATGCACAAACGAATAGCTATCTTAGGTTCGACGGGTTCGATAGGCACGACTGCCCTGAGGGTTATTGAGGGATTAAACGCTTCACTCAAGGATAAATCACAGCAGTTTGAGGTGGTTGCTCTAAGCGGACACACAAAAGTGAAGCTCCTGGCTGAACAGGTTAAACGATATAAGCCAAAATACGTAGTCATCAGCGAATCAAATAATATTGAACATTTAAAAAATTTGCTTGATGGCCAAAAGGTTGAAATCCTGTCCGGAGCCGAGGGTTTATGTCGAATTGCCGAATTGGAAGAAGTGGACACTGTTTTGGCCGCAATCGTAGGAGCTGCGGGCCTGCATGCGGTGCTTGCGGCCGTTCGCAAAGGCAAAAGGATAGCGATAGCAAATAAAGAGCCGCTGGTTATAGCGGGACAATTAATTACACAAGAGGCGAAAAGATATAATGCAGAGCTTCTGCCGGTTGACAGTGAGCATTCAGCGATATTTCAGGCCCTCTCGGCAGGAAGGCGTGATGAGATAGAAAAAATAATCCTGACAACATCGGGAGGGCCTTTTCGCCAGGCCAGTCCGGCTGAAATACAAAACGCCACTTTAGAGCAGGTGCTGGCGCATCCGGTATGGCGGATGGGACCAAAAATTACAGTCGATTCAGCAACTATGATGAATAAGGCCCTTGAGATTATCGAAGCCAGGTGGCTTTTTGATGTGCCGGTGGAAAAAATAGAAGTTATGGTTCATCCCCAGTCGATAGTTCATTCGATGGTCGAATATGTCGACGGGTCTGTTATTGCGCAGCTTGGGTACCCTGAAATGTCTCTGCCCATTCAATATGCCCTTACCTATCCCGTGAGATTGGCAGGCAATGCCAGGAAACTTGAGCTTAGCAAACTAAAGACGCTGACATTCGAAAAGCCAAACCCTGAAATTTTCCCTGCTATAGAGATGGGTTTTGAGGCAGCGAAAAAAGGCGGGACTGCCTCAGCAATTTTTAATGCAGCAAATGAGGCGGCAGTCGAACAATTTCTGGCAGGGAAAATAAAATTTGGTAGTATTGTAGAGCTGGTCCGGCATTGTCTTGATAAAACAATCTCGAAAACCAATGCGTCGCTCGAAGAATTATTGAACGCGGATAACTGGGCAAAGAAAGAGGTAATAGAATGTCTGAAAAAGAACAAGACACACAACAGGCAGACGGTATAAATCAGCCAGCCAGAAATACAAGGCTGATTTTGCTCATTATGCTTGTGATTGCCATAATTGTTCTCATCATACGCAATATAGATGTCTCAAAAAATATCCTGATGGTTCTGCTGGGTTTTGGCGCAGTAATCGTGGTTCATGAGTTCGGGCATTTCGTTGTTGCAAAGCTGTGCAGGATAAAAGTTGAGGCGTTTTCAATAGGTTTTCCCCCTGTTTTAATCGGCATAAAAAAGGCAGATCGCGGGTGGCGAGTTCGGATATTGCCCGGGCTGCTGCAAAATGAAAAAAAGGAATCCGATGATGGACTTTTAAGTTTTACAATAGGCAAAAAAATTCTGCCGGGAGAAACAGAATACATGATAGGTCTGATACCTTTCGGCGGATTCGTCAAGATGCTCGGACAGGAGGATGTCGGGCCTGTAAAGACAAATGATGACCCCAGGTCATACGCGAATAAGCCGGCGCTTGCCCGTGCGGCAGTTCTGGCTGCAGGAGTCAGCTTCAATGTTATAAGCGCAGTTATAGTTTATATTATAGTTTTTCTGATAGGGATAAATCTGGCGGCACCCATAGTTGGAGGCGTAGTTGCCGGTTCGCCGGCAGCAAAGGCGGGAATAAGGCCGGGAGATGAAGTAATCGAAATAGCAGGCAACAGCAGCAGGCTCGATTTCAGTGACATTGTCATGGAGGCCGTTCTTTCGGATGAAAATGAGCCGGTTCCCTTAAAGGTTCGTCATCTCGACGGGACCAGCGATGATGTTACTCTTATCGCGGAACAGTTTCCGGGTGCAAAAATGAGGGCCTTCGGGATTGAAAGACCATTTTCTCTCAAAATTGCACAAGTGCCACCCAAAGATGCAAGCCATTTATTTGCAATGACGGGTTTAAAGCCTGGCGATAACATCAAGGCCGTTGATGGCGTCGATGTCAATTATTCATGGCAAGTGGCACCAATAATAGAAAATGTTTTTGAAGCAAATGTTCCGATTACAGCTTTAAGAACTGAGACCGCAGGACAGCAAAATATAATCAAAGGGCACTTGCCTCTAAGTTTTATGCCATCCAATGACCTCAGAGAAGAGTCGGAGGCAAATCTGGCAAATATTTGCGGAATAGTTCCGCAGCTGCGCATAGCAAATATCGCAGAAGGCCCCCGTCCATTAAAAAAGATGTTCAGGGACCTTTTTTCACGCTTGTTTGGTAAAAACAGGGAAAAGCTAAAGGCCGGGGATATTATTATCGGTTTGGATGACGTAAATTATCCTACTTTTTCCGAAATGAGAGAAATTACAATAAGATACGAAAACAAAAACCTTCCCGTTACTGTTCTGCGCAAAGATGATAAAGGCAATGAGAAGCGGCTGGTGTTAACTGTGACTCCATGGCGCGATACTGAAACCGAACCAGCCAGGGTCGTACTCGGCATCCTTCCTGAACTTAATACGCAGGAAACTGCGGCGGCGGCGACGATAGCAACAGAGCAGTATCCCAATCCCGCGGCAATTCCTCGGGGTGCCAGAATAACCGCAATTGATGGAGTTGAGGTATCGAATTTTTATGAAATTGCCGACCAGTTGAAGCGTAACTCACAGCAGCGAGTCACCATTGACTGGCGATTAGATGACCAGAAGGCCGGCAACACGATTATTGAAGTCGGTGACACACGGGGTATAGTCCGGGCATTCCCCGCTCAAAAAGAAATGCTTCCTTTAAAGGATATGGAAAATCTTTATAAGGCTGACGGTCCAATAGATGCAATAAAAATGGGATACAAAAAAACAAAGACATTCATCGTTCAGACATATATCACATTATATCAGCTTATAGGCGGCCTTTTGAGTCCAAAGCAGCTTATGGGGCCGGTAGGAATACTGACTTTCAGTTATAAGATTGTTGCGGCACAGCCATTTGTCTATTACCTTTATTTCCTGGGCTTGATAAGTGCATCAATAGCAGTGCTGAATTTTCTGCCTTTACCGCCATTCGATGGAGGGCTTACAGTCCTTTTAATTATCGAAAAAATAAAAGGTTCGCCTTTGAGTATGAAAACCCAGGAAGCAATAGCATATGTTGCGTGGGGAATGATTCTTATGCTTATGCTTTATGTAACATATAATGATATTTTGCGCTTAATTTTCGGTTTCTAAACCGATATATATAATATATATAAGGATAACTAAATCAGAAAGGATTCTGAAATGACAATAACACTCGAGAAGCTCACCTCACAGCTTTACCATGATAATCTACAGGAGTCGCTTTTAGAATTTGACCCCGATTTGCAGAACCTTATAAAAAAAGAGTATGAGCGTTTGCAGGAAACAATTCAGCTTTTGGCGGCGGAAAACCAGTGCTCACGGCCGGTGCTTGCTGCGATCGGCTCAATTTTGCAAAATAAAACGTGTGAGGGATTTCCCTTTGCCCGGCTTCACGGAGGAAGCGGAGTAATTGATGAGGTAGAGAAATTAGCGATAGAACGGGCCAAAAAAGTATTTGGCGCAAGATACGCAAATGTCCAGCCGCACTCGGGCACAACAGCCAACCAGATTGTCATTACGGCCTTGCTTAATCCGGGAGATAAAATCCTGAGCATGGCGACAGGCCATGGCGGCCACTATTCTCATGGTTTTACAGATTCTTTAACAGCGAAATTTTTCAGAATTGAAAATTATCATGTAGACAGGGATACATTCCTTCTAAATTTCGAAAAAATACGAGAACAGGCCCGGCAATTTGGGCCAAAATTGATTATCTGCGGGGCAAGTGCATACTCCCGGGCAATCGATTTTGCTAAATTCAGGCAAATCGCCGATGAGGTTGGAGCGATATTGATGGCTGATATCTCGCATCTCTCGGCCCTTGTAATGGGAGGAGTTCATCCATCACCGATTGATTATGCACACGTAACTACTACAAGCACATATAAACCCGGCGGACCAAGGGGCGGCCTTGTTTTGTCAGGTAAAGATTTTGACTGCAAAATCAAAACCGCTATCGGAGATTTGGCGTTGTGGCAAGTGATTGAAAAAAATACATTTCCCGGTATTCAGGGGACACCATATTTCAACAATATCGCCGCAAAGGCAGTCTTTTTCAAAGAGGCATTATCTGAAGAATATAGAATAAGACAGCAGAAAGTTGTTGAAAACTCAAAAAGATTAGCCGGGGCTTTGATACAAAAAGGATATAACATTTTGACCGGCGGGACGGATAATCATCTGATGCTGGTTAACATTGCAACGGGTTCAAACGGCCTTAATGGCACAAAGGTTCAAAAAACTCTTGAAGATTGCGGCATAGTCGTCGATAAAATGCATTTACCTTATGATGAGAATCATAATGGCCCAGGCGGCATACGTTTAGGCACGCCCATAATCACAAGAAACGGAATGGGCCCTGACGAAATAGACCTCATAGCTGAACTTATCGATACTGTTTTGAGCAACTCTAAAGGCAAGCTGCTCGATTCATCGATTGCCAACCGTATCAGGGAACAGACCAAAGAACTGGCTGCAGAATTCCCTGCCTTTTAATATCCGTAAAATTCAATTTTTAATTAACTATTTTTTTCGCTTGCTTCTTAGAGCCAATAATCCAAGGCCCAGCAATGAAATTGTCGCCGGCTCAGGGACAGAATACGATACGTAAATATCAGGCGTAGTACCCATACCATAATAAAGCGCTTTACCATCGGGGCTTATGCTTATGGACGGCCAGTGGGCTCCGGAGATTTCACTTATCATCGTTGGAGCATTAAATGGGTCATTAAGTGATCCACGAGTTGCTTCATATATCTTTCCCAGACCATCACGATTTGAAAAGTAGTATAACGACAATCCATCCGGCGATAAAGATGGAGAACTTTCAATCAACTATGTGTTCAGCTCAGATAGACTTCGTATATTACTAAAAGCAGAATCTCTGTCCGGACGAGTAGCCATATACAAATCCCAGCCATTAACGATAGGATTACTATAAACAATAGTTAGCTCGTTCTGTGATAGAGTTGGTGAACCGATATCAATCGGAAGACCAGATACTTGCGTTCCCTGCGGCCAAGGGTCATTAATTGATGCCCGTTGACTCATCTTTATATACCAACTGCTTGATTCATTTTCATAATACATTCTGAGGTTATCAGGAGAAACCCAAGGTTCAATTACATGACCAGATGAACTTAGAACCTGGCTTACAGACGTAAAATTACCCGATGGTTGGTTTCGTTTTGCTTCGTAGATTCTGTCGTTTCCCCCACTTTCGTGACGAGCGAAATATAGGGATAGTCCGTCATATGACAGATATGGAGTCCATTCAGTGGCGCTGGTGTTAATTCCTGATTCAACGGGGACTGGTGCTGTCCATTGAGCCGCAGGCAATAAACCGGCAAAAACAAAAGTGAAAAATGCTACAAAGATTAAACTTCTCATTTTTCTCTCCTAAATAAAGATTTTAATAAAATGGGATTTAATTTGATACGATAAATTTGATCAGTTGTGCAGGGCAAGAATCTTTGGAATGGAATCTGTGCTGATAAATAACACAATGAAAAACAGAGGTACCCTTCTGACTCTCTTCACGCCTGCTTCTTCCCTTCTTAAGTTTACAGACAATATCCGGAATACAAGGCGTCCCTGCCGAATGTAAAACTAAAAAATACTCATTCTCTTAAGATGGTGTCCATTCAATCCATACACCTATTATGGGACTATAACATAAATCTTGCTCATTTGTCAATAAAAAAAGCCATACTTGTCCCCATTAACGAACGGGGATAACCCTCTTCCAGTATAATCACATTAAAAATTATCGGAACAAGCAACCTAAAAACTGTAAACAAAATTCAGGAAACAAACCATAAAGCACGATAGTTTAAACAAACCTGCTTGAACGGCAGGACAATGGCTGGTATCTTAAAGAGCATTTAAGGCAATAAATTGATGCTTAAAAAAATAGGACGACAGTTAAGCGAAGGCAAAACCCTGCTGCAATTTGGTTTTTTAAAGGGACTTGTGCAGCTTGTCCCTTTAATAATCGCGAAATTTTTCTCAGAAGAAATATTTGGGGTATATTCTCTTTCGAAAATGGTAGTTTTCTTTTTTATAACTTTGCTAATCACAGCTCCTCAAGTGCCTTTTATAGTTTACGCCGGCAGGGAACGGGGACAAACAGGAAAAATAAATAAATCTTTTTCAATACAAATTTTATTCCTCCTTTTTGGCATATTGGCTTACACAGCCGCATCGCTAATATTTAATCGTCAAATCTGCAAATTTGCGGATATCACAAAATATGAGTTATTTTATTTATCCCTGGCTTTTGGTGGGATTGCATTAAATTCTTTTTACAATAATCTTTTTTTAGCCCTGGGACAGAGAATAAAAAACTCATTATCTGAATTAACCTATGGCGTAATTATGCTGATGATTATCATAATTTTAGCGGCAACGGGGACGCTCAGCATAAAAACAGTGTTTTTGTCTTATTTCGTCTCGGCCATCATTACACTATTTATTTTCATAGGAACAGTTGATTTGAAACAGCTCTTTCCATTTGAATTTTCAACGCCACATTTCAGAGATATGTTTGATTTCACAAAATGGGTATTTATTGGGGCGGCAGCAACTTTTTTCATAGACTGGGGAGACAACGCTGTCCTTAAGGCATTCAACGCAACTTTGATGGTTATCGGCCAGTATAGTTTTGCTTACCAGATATATAACGGGCTGATTACTTTAATATTCATTCTCAATAGCTATTTCCTCCCTTTTATATCAGAGAACCTTCACGATAGAAACAAAATGCGTGAGTATCTTTACAGCAAAAGACCGCGTATTTTGGTATTAGGAATTATCATTTTAATTATAACTTTTATCGCATGCCCATATGTTTTTCAGATTATTTACAAAGATGCGTATCAAAGCTCGATTAATGTCCTGAGAATCCTCCTTATAGCGTGTGCACTGGTTTTATACCTAACTTTTTATCTGCCCTTAGTCAATGCGCTGAAACTATACAAATTTTCTCAGACAGTAAACATAATCCATATGATAATAAAGATTTCCCTGAGTATAATATTGGTGCCGCTGTATGGTTTTTATGGGGCAGCGTATGGAACTATTATCGCTTATCTTTTCGTTATAGGTATTTACGAATATTACTATAGAACAAAAATGAAAAAACTTTTATTTGGCTCATAATGTAAGTAACCGATTACAGGATAAATAAATTAAGGATGAATGAACTAAGTGATAAAAAATACTGGGATTCGGTGCATAAAAATCAGAATTCTGATAAAAAGGCCGGTCCCTCGAGAGGGAGATTGAAACTTTTCGCGACAAAACTGCTTGGAGAACGATGCCTTCGCTATTATTCTGATTACCTGCTGTGGGATGTTATACTGCCCAAATATCTTCCTCATGATAAAGGACTCAAAGTCATAGAAATAGGCAGTGCACCTGGTGAAACGCTAATCAAGCTGAAGGAATCTTTCGGCCTTATTCCTTACGGGGTTGAATACTCAGAACCGGGTGTAGAGCTCAACCGAAAGAATTTTATTGAGCATAACATTGATCCCGATAATGTGATTCATGCAGATTTTTCGTCTCTTGAATTTCAGGAGAAATATAAAGGCTATTTTGATGTAGTTATCTCGGTAGGCTTTATTGAACATTTTGATAATCCTAAAGAAATAATCGATAGACATTTTAATCTGATTTCAGATAGAGGATTTCTTATTGTCATTATCCCGAATGTACGAGGATTCAATTACTTTTTAGGCTACATTTTTAATAAAGATATTTTACCGCTGCACAATCTCAAAATTATGCAGGAAAAAGAGTTTTGCGGACTTTTTGACCGAGAAATTTTAGATGTAAAGCTTTGCAGATATTATGGAACCTTTGATTTCGGGTTGTTTAATACCAAAGAAAAGTCACCTATGAGATTTTTACTGAGTTTCTGCAAAATGTGTCAGGCCTTTTTAAACGTAATATTCCCATGGCTATTTAAAGATAAAGGCTCGGAGAGCAGCTTTTTCAGTCCATACCTTATATTCATAGGTGTAAAAAAATAGCAGAATTAAAGAAATGATTTTGTGACAGCTTCGACAAAGTGTTGTTTGTATCGTTCAATTATTTTAGTTATGTCGTGATTTTGTTCCACATATTTTTTTGCATTTAAACCTATTTCAATATATCGATTTTGCTCGAGCAGATATTTCAGTGCTGCTGCCATTTTATCCATATCGCCATTGCAGCAGATACCGCAATTGTATTTCTCGAGAAAGCCATCGGGATTTACATTAAGAGTTAATATAGGGACAGCGCATTTTCCTGCCTGAATAAATGTATTAGCAAATCCCTCCGCCTGGCTGGTATTTACAAAAACTTTTGCGCGCCAGAAATAATCTTTTATCTCGTGAAACGGCACATACTTCAAGAACTTCAGATTGGCAACGCCTTCAGACAATGATACAAGGCTGTTATAATAATTGTCTCCTTTAGTTTGCTGGCAAATCATAATGAACTTCTCGGCAGATATTTGTTTGGCGAGATTTATAAAAAGCTGTGGCTGTTTGAAATCCGCACTTCTACCAACCCAAAGTATGGAATCACGCTGAAGCTGCCCGGGTGAATCGGAGATTCTATGCCCGTTTGGCACAGCAATGGCGTTTACTCTTGTGGTTCGAAAAAGATTATTTACATCGCTTGTTTTTTGGACAAAAACATATTTTGCTTGTTTGAGCGACCATAAATAGCTTTTGCCTCTCAGAGGATATTGTCGCAGATAAGAACCATCACAATCAATATCGTGACCTGTGCGTAGAAAAAAGGATTTATCATTAAATCTACAGAATAAGGCCACCATATCGGTAGTTACAGAGGCGCCTTTTTTGAAGTATACGTCTGCATCAGCCCGCCGCATAGCTTTCCATAAAGACATAGCGCCCAAAAAAAGATTCTTTCTTATGCCTGCTGCCTTGTAAACGGTAATATTATCTGCTGTTTCAATCTCCTGCTGACCGAAGTCACCTGTTACTATACTAACCTGAAACCGAGTGTCTTTTGCCAATTCCGTAGCAATCATATAGAAATCAACTTCTGAGCCTCCCTGAACACCTGTGCTTTGAGTGTTGAACAGCGGGTATATATCAATTGAAACAAAACACACCTTTATTTTCTTTTGAATGGCGGCATTCATTGAATTATCTGTCATAGTCTGATTCAAAATACTCGATTTCCATTGTTGGGTCAACGGAACAGTTAATGACCTTTGCTGCGCAAAACTTTGCATATCGAGCAAAGATACCCAAAACAGCACTAGATTTATCTTGAACAATCTTTTTGAATTAAGAGAATATATATAAGACATTATAAATGATAGGTTTATGGAAATAGGCCGATAAAATTATAAAATCGAAAAATGATTCAAATGGATGAAACTCTTGTTGGGCTGGCTCTTGCTGATGAGGATGCCTTTAAAAACGGCTCCCCTTATGGTAATTCGGCTTTGCTTACGCAGCTTATAAAAAAAGCTTTGATAAATGGCGGCTTAGGGCTCAAGAGTCCCGATATTCCGTTAGCCGATATTATAGAACCGGGGATGAGCGTGCTTTTAAAACCAAACTGGGTTCTTCATTACAATCAAAAAGATTACGGAATGGATTGCATGATAACCCACGTTAATTTTATTAAATCGGTGCTGAACGAAGTGCTTGCCGCAAGGCCGTCACGCGTTCTAATAGCAGATGCACCAATACAAGATACTGCATTTGATAAGCTGTCATATTTAGGAAGTCTGAAAACAACCGATATAAACAACTCGTGTCCGGTAGAGATAACAGACTTCAGAAGAGATGTCGTAGATAAAAATCGTAAGGTAGATTCCAACAAACGCAACCTGAAAAAATTTGTAATGTTTGATTTGGGACATGATAGTCTTCTCGAGCCCATCACTAAACCCGAAGGAATTTTTAGAAATACTAATTACGACCCCAAGGCGCTTGCATCAACTCATCGGCCGGGTCGGCATCAGTATCTGCTTGCAAAAGAAGCGTTTGAGACAGATGTTATCATCAATTTGCCCAAATTAAAGGCCCACAGAAAAGCAGGCATCACAGCGGCCATTAAAAACCTTGTCGGAATTAATGGCAATAAAGGGTATTTGCCTCATCATCGAATCGGCGGCTCGGCACGGGGCGGCGACTGCTATGAAGGCAGCTTTATCCTCAAACGTATGGCTGAATCGTTTCTGGATATAAGCAACAAACGAATAAATAAGCCGGATTACCCGTTCTGGCGCTTTTGTGTGAACGGATTAATTCAATTGCAGTGGATAATAGCGCCCAATGTGCATAAATCACTTGAGGGAAGCTGGTACGGCAATGATACGGTATGGCGAATGGTGCTTGACCTGAATCGAATCGCGCTCTATGGGAAAATCGATGGAACAATGTCACCTTCTCCGGTAAGACGCATCTATTCGCTGACTGACGGAATTGTGGCCGGCCAGCACAATGGGCCGCTCGCCCCAGAACCGATAAATCTGGGTGCAGTGACTTTTGCCAATTCATCATTGTTCGCAGATATGGCACATGCGGCCCTGATGCATTTCGACTGGCAAAAAATTCCGCTGCTGCGGCAGGGATTTAAGTCCGATTACAAGTATCCTCTCGTAAACCGCGGGCCCGAGGAACTGAAGGTTTGCACAAATGGCCAAACTTTTTCATTCGAGCAAACAGCAAAACTATTCGGAAAAGACTTCATCGCACCGGATGGCTGGAAAGACCATATCGAACTAAGAAGATGACACCTTGCTAATGGTATAGAGGTATTTACCGCTGGCAGTGGGCGCAATATCATCAACATATTCAAAGTCGATTTTACAATTCTGCCCCATTACTTTTCTGATGGATTCAATTATTTTATCTTTGAGTCCGGCAAACTTCTGACTATCTAAAAGGACTAATTTTATTGTTATTTCATCGTAGCCATTCTGTATGACCTGAAATTTCTTAATGATATCCTTATTATAAACAACGCCGATAAAATGTATAAAAAACTCGCCTGGAATAACATTTCCTTCTCTTGTTTTAAAAGCTTCTATATGTCTTCCTATAATATTTGCAATTAATGGTGTGCCTCTGCCGCAGGAACATTTCTCATTTTTTGCCGCAACTGCCATATCACCGATGCGATACCGGATAAGGGGCATAGAAAAATTATCAAGAGTAGTGACATAAATACTCCCGGTTTGCCCAGGCAAACAAGGTTTTAAGGAGTCATCTAGAATCTCTACCTTATTGTTAATCGGAAATGTATGCAGCCCCTCTTTTTTTAGACATTCACAGCCCATAGTTCCCGCTTCTCGTGAACCATAATGATTCAATGCCGGGCATTTAAAAACTTGCTCGATAAAATCCCTGACTTCGTTAGTAACAGTTTCGGCTGAACATACTATAACATTCGGCTGATAAATCTTTACTCCGGATTTTTTAACATATCTTGCGAAATCATATATAGAACTTGTATAGGCATTTACGAGTTTTGGCCTAACCTTATTCCAGGTGTTGACGTAATTTCTCATGTTATTTTCAGACATAAGAAAGCTATTTAGTATTACAGTATTGAAGAGACATGAATTAAGCTTAGACATAAAGGTCTGGCGTTCTTTAAGAATATCTTTTTCAGAGCCCCACAATTTAATTTCGTGTTCACCCACATCTTTACCTGCCATCAGATTAAGGTAAAAAGAGGCTGCAAGACTCCAGTCTTTATAGTTTAAATCCTGAATGAAACGCGTCGGTTCTCCAGTGGAACCGCCGGATGTATTTGGATACCATTTACGGCTATCTCTATCTTTCGAAAACAGATTTTCGCCTTCCCGCCTTATGATATCTTTGGTAAGGACTGGAATGCGATTAAAGTTTTCCAGATACGCCTTTCCCCCTTTAATTACATCCGCCGCCTCTAACACTTTATGATAATAGCCAATATTCTCATAGGCATGAATTAAAAGCCTGCTTAATCTTTCCTCCTGAAGATGGGCAAATGTTTGCAGAGATTCGAATTCTATCTTTTTTAGATATTCCAAATACTTGAACATTTTTCGGTTCAAGATGGCCGCGGCCGACCTTAATACAGGCTTTCTCCAGTTAATCATAATAAGCTTCTCCGCCGCATCTTCATATCATCCATCTTTTGAACCACATATTGAACATCATAATGCTCCAGAAGATACGGTAATAATTGCTCTTCTTGCTTTGGTGTCGGTCCCAATAAATTCTTAAGGTATCTTTATCATAATAATTTAGCCCATCGAAATTAAAAATTTCATTGTATGCAAAATCTTTAAGCTCATTCCTGAAATAATGAATGAGGGGGACTCCAAAGCCCGCCTTTTTACGATAGATTATTTCATGCGGCAGGATGTCTCTAAAGGCGCGTTTAAGGATATATTTTTTGCTGCCCATCCTGATTTTTAATTTTGGCGGTATCCGCACTGCGAATTCCGCAAGTGTATGGTCGAGGAAAGGAACACGGGCTTCAAGGGTAACTGCCATCGAGGCACGGTCTTCTTTTACCAACAGGTCATCAGGAAGATATTCGTTCAAATCATAATTCATCGCATTATTAATATCATCGGGGTAAATGAAATGTTTTGAGATGTCTTTGTATGGCAGCAGCTTGTCTGAAGATTCTTCTTTGGTCCGGAACATATAACTGAACAACCGCATATACAATGTCGCGGGGTCTTCTTTCTTACCAAGGAAACCTTGAAGCTTGTTTAATTTTTCTTCCTTTACAAGAATATTTGTAAGTGCCGCGAAATGTTTCAGTAGCCATTTTAACGGCACAGGAAGATTATTAAGAGTTCTCAGCCGGACGTAATCATTATAATGTTCATAACCCCCGAAAAGCTCATCTCCGCCGGTGCCGGATAGTGAAACTGTCACATGCTGTCTGGCTACACGGCTTACAAGGCATGTAGGAATCATCGAAGGGTCGCCGAAGGGATCATCGTAATAGTATGGAAGCTCTGTTATAAGCTCTCTTACATTATCAGCATTGAAATCTATTTCAAAATGATGCGTGCCGAATTTGTCTGATACAATTTTGGCATAATGGGATTCATTAAAATCCGGCCGGTCAAATCTTATCGAGAAAGTCTTAAGGTCTTTGACATATTTGCTCATAATTGAAACCAGTATGGAGCTATCAAGGCCGCCGGACAAAAATGCGCCTAATGGAACATCTGAAACAAGCTGCAGCTTGACCGCCCTGTCGAGGCGCTCGACAATCTCCTTTTCGATTTGAGCCTGATCCATATCGAGCTGATCGGCAAATGAAAGCGTCCAATAACGGCGGCATTCCTTTATCTTCTTAGCTGATAAGTCATAAATCAGCATAGAACCCGGAATCAGCTTCTTTACACCTTCCAAAATTGAATGTTCAGAAGGGGTATTACCGAAAAGCATGTAATAATCCATGGCATTTTTATTGATTTGTTTTGGAATATCACTTTTAAGAAAAACCTTCAGTTCGGAGCCGAAGATAAATCTTTTCTCATTGCAATAATAAAAAAGAGGTTTGATGCCGAAGCGGTCTCTGGCGAGGAAGAGAAGGTTTTTCTTTTTGTCAAATATGCAGAAGGCAAACTGGCCATTTAGCCGTTCGAGCATATTGATGCCCCACTGCTCATAGCCGTGAACGAGGACTTCGGTATCCGTATGAGAAACGAAAATATGGCCCTGCTTTTCAAGTGTTTCTTTAATTTCAGGAAAATTGAAAATCTCGCCATTGAATGTCACGCAGACCGAACCGTCTTCATTATACATAGGCTGACGGCCTTTTTCTGAAAGGTCGATGATTTTCAGTCTTTTGTGACCGATTGAAATTCCATCTTTGACATGAAAGCCGTCCTGCTCAGGCCCTCGATGATTAAGCAATTCGGCGAGCCCCTTTACTTTTTTTTCATCTTCCCAGTTGAAGCCAAGGATTCCGCACATTATTCAACTCTTTCAAAAACAAATTCATTGCAGCCGGTAAATCCCTGTGTTTTTACGATCTTTTTAAGTTTAAAGCCTCGGTGCTCGAAAAATTCAGTGACTTCTGCAGGCGACGCGTATTCATATGGATAGCCGCCTACCCAGTCAACTATATCGTAATAATAGCTCATACCTCTTTCTTTTCTGAACGGATTATGCCTTGTTGTAATCATCACTGCAGGGACCTTGATAATAAAGACAAGCCATATAAGAAGCTTTTTTATTATAGCTGGACTTTTAACGTATGTGTATTTTATCATCTTCCAGACAGGCGATGTGAAATGTTTATTGTAAATTGCTATCGCCAGAGTACCTTTTTTATTCACAAGCCTTACAGCTGCCTCAAATGCCTTATACATATCACCCGTATGATGAAGAACACCCCAGCTATAAACAATATCCGCAGGCTCGATATTGAGATTATCATTAAGAATTGAATTGGCCGAGAACTTAATGGAATCAGGTTTTATAGCGGGGTCCCAATGATGAACATGTTCAAGCACTTCTTTTGCAGTAGAGACACAATTCGGGTCGTAATCAAAGCCAATAACTTTTTTAGCACCCAGAGCGCTTGCTGCAATTGAAAATAGTCCGCTGCCGCAGCCTATATCCAGAACACTTTTGCCATGCAAGTCCCCCAGCAGTTCACGGACAGAGTTTTTGGCGGCAAAATAGGATTCTTTGGTCAATTGTTTAGAAAAATTTCGCCAGTTTTCTCCGAAGGCGAATCTTTCCATTTCTTTCTCCTATAATTGGGATGTTTAAATCATTTATTATGAATCAGCTGTTTAAAAATAGACTTATACTCAGCGGCGATTTTTGTTATATCGTGGAATTTTTCGGAATACCGGCGGGCATTTGCGCCAAATTCCAAATACCGATTGCTTTCAAGCATAAATCGCAAATTATATGTTAGCCGTCCAACATCGCCATTACAACATAAACCGCAATTATACGAATTGAGAAAACCATCCGGATTAACATCAAAAGACAATATCGCGGCTCCGCAATTACATGCCTGAATAAAGGTATTGGGAAAACCTTCGGAATCGCTTGTATTGACCAAGACCTTTGCACGCCCAAACCATGAGTTTATCTGGTTAAAAGGCACATGCCTGATAAATTCAAGATTCGGAATTGCCCTGGCCGTTTCAATTAGATTTTTATATTTGTCATCATTATTCAAGGTTTGACAGATAATAGTAAAATGCTCATCGGGGAAAGACTTTGCTAATTCAAGGAAACGCTGCGGTTTTTTAACCGAGTCATCCCTGCCGACCCACAGAATAGTATCTCGCTTTTGATTTCCAATTGGCGGCAATGGATGACCATTTGGAATTACATGCGACGCCAGCCCCATCGTCCTGGTCAGGTTATCATAATCCGTTTTATTCTGAGCAAATATTATTTTTGCCTGCCTCAATGACCATTTAAATAATTTGCCCAAAAAAACATGTTCTTTTATATAGGTTCCGTCACTTTCGAGCAGACTGGCAAGACGATATATAAAAATCTTGTGATGTAATTTGCAAAATTCCGCCACAACCGGCACTCCAGGAGATGCGCATTTAAGGACATAAATATCTGCATCGGCCTGCTTAAGGGCTTTCCATGTTTTAGACAGGCCATTTAACAGATTCTTTTTAAAATCTAACGATTTGATGACCTGAACATTTTCTATTTTTTCAATATCTTTCTGACCGTAATCAGCGACTATAAAACTTATATCGAAACGATTGTCCCTTGCGATTTCAACAGCCAGGTAATACAAATCCACTTCCGCCCCGCCGAAGTAGGTCCCTATGGCAGGATTAAATATCGGATATGCCTTCGGCGCAACAAAACAAACTTTTATTTTATTTTTATTAATATCGTTTAACATTCAAGCAATTTTTTTTTTATCTAGCAATAACAAGATAAGCCCACGGGACATAAAGCCATGAGCTCAGGTTTATTATTTTAATATCCTTAAATCCTGCCTCTTTGAGCAAATTTATAACCTCTTTTTTTCTATAGTTATGTTTATCTGTTTTCCGGATCGTCCTTGCCGCAGTTATATATAGAAAACCGAAGCCGCATTTCGAAATAATTGTGGTAATAAGTTGGCCTTTACCATTTAGAACTTCTTTAGCCTGCTTAAAAAAGGCCCTTAACTGCCCGGGACTAAGGTATTCTGTCATCCATGTAGAAAAAACTACATCAAAATTTTTTGATTCTACTAATTGCCCCAAATTTGTCGCATCACCTTGAAGAACCTTTATCGGCAAACTGCAAAGATGCGGGTTCTGGTCAATTCCGGTTATCTCATTATCTTTAAAAAGCAATTTCGTATATCGCCCGCTTCCCAATCCGACATCCAAAATTTTCTTGTCTTTAATTTGGGAAAGAAACGGCATTAATTTACGGTCCGATGGAATCCTTACGAGATAATCCATCAAACATTTCTTCTCGTATGTTTGGGCAGTTTCCTCTTTGTATCTGTCGTAATTTGCCATCTTATCCTGACGCAACCTGCCTTGATTGCCAATAATTAAAAACAAAAATGAGCCAAAGCTCTCTGGCATTATCCTGCTTTTGAGCTATGTGCCCATTAAATAATTGTTGAGCCTGCTCATAATTAACCGGCCCGTTTTCAAAATATTTTTTCTCAATTATAAATTCCCTTATCAAATCGCTTTCGCGAATCCAGGAACTGACAGGAACTGTGAAGCCTCTTTTTGCCCTGTGCACTATTTGCGGCGGCAGGTGCTTTTCAGCGATTTTTTTCAAAAGCCATTTTGCTGTAAAATATCTGATTTTATAATTTTCCGGCAAAGACAATACCAGCGGAACCAGCCTGAAATCAAGGTACGGGACACGGGCCTCCAGTGAAACCTGCATGGACGCAAGGTCAACTTTTTTGAGTATGTCTTCTGCAAGATAATTATGAATGTCATTTAACTGCACTGATAAAAGAGTGTTATCATTAGAGCAAGGCAGAATTGCTTCATCAGCAATAAAGTTATTATTTAATAATTGTCTTCTTGCCTGTTCTGCAAAGGTGGCCATCCAGTCAAGATGCCTCCTATTGCAATCTTTATCAAAATCCCGCAAAAAACGCTTCATCTTAAAACCGAGTGTTACCTTTTTATCTGAGGGGCTTAAGGCGTTTACAAATAATTTAGAAAATTTAGCAAGAGGCGACGGAATAAATTTTGCGAGTTTATAGGCGATGTAAGTATCATATCCGCCGAATACCTCATCGCCGCCGTCACCCGATAGCGACACCGTTACTTTTTGACGTGTAATCTTGGAAAGCAGATAAGTCGGAAAAACCGAAGAATCCCCGAACGGCTCATCCATCGCCCCAATTATATTTTCGATAATATTTTCATCGATATTCATATATTCGAAATGATGAGCCGTCTTTATGTATTGGGCCGCTATTTTTGAAAATTCCAGCTCGTTGTACGATTTATCTTTGAAGCCGATTGAAAAGGTATCGAAATCTTTTTTGTTTTCGGCAATTATCGCCGATATGAGCGATGAATCTAGACCGCCTGAAAGAAAACTTCCGACAGGAACATCGGCAATCAGCCGCTTCATAACCGCATCACTAAGGATTTCCTCTATATTTTCGAGACGCGCTTTTATATCTATATCCTGGCGTTTAGCTATTTGGGCTTCGAGATCGTAATATTTCGAAATAGAAAGTTTTCTTTTTTTAAGGTCAAAAAGAATGCTGTGCGAAGGTTTTAGCTTGCGGCAATTTTTATAAATCGTCAAATCACCGCCTATATATTTTTGATAAAAGAAAAAATTGATGGCTGCGGAATCTGTTTCGAAGGGGACAGAATGTTTTTTTATTGCCTTAAGCTCCGAAGCAAAGATAAACTGGCTGCCGTCAAAATAATAGTAAAGGGGTTTTATGCCGAACCTGTCACGGGATAGAAAAAGAATCTGTCTGTCTCTGTCATAAATGCAAAAGGCCCACATGCCATTGAATTTTTCGACACATTTTTCTTTCCATAAATGATATGCCGCCAGGATTACCTCAGTATCGGTTCCGGAAGTAAATTTATAGCCCGAAGATTCGAGCTCTTTTCGTATTTCCTGAAAATTATAAATCTCACCATTAAACACGATTGCGAGATTTTGAAAATACATCGGCTGATGTCCCTTGGGGGACAAATCAAGGATAGATAATCGAGTATGACCAAGCGAGACATTATCATCGAGATATGTCCCGCTGTCATCAGGGCCGCGGTGACGCATCGTATCGGCCATAGCATCAACCGCTTCATTATCTTTCCAGTTAAATCCTGCTATTCCGCACACTTGTTACTCTCCCGGAGAATTGAGAATATATTTGGCAAAGGGTTCTGCTCTCAAAACCATTTTTCACTATGAATCTTATGATAGATTTTAGCCGAGATAAATACATTTTTTGCCCAAGTTTTGTTCGGACAAACGGGGTTTTGCCAGGCAGGACCTCCATTGAATGAAACATCAGATTCAGCACCGGTTCTATGTATTTCTTTGAAAATTCACGGACAAGCGATTTCATTTCAAATGTTGTCATATGCGTCGGTCGTAGCCATCGATAAAACATCCATTTGTCCGATAAAAACGGCAGTCTCTTGCCTGAAACAGTAATCGGAACTTCAAGGATTGGTCCGTTTCCTCCTGAATAAAAATCATTTTCCGAAATAAAATACGGCTGTTTAGGGCCATGTGAGTGGTCAGGGCCGCCGTAATTTCGCCAATCTATATCGGGTGTAACAGAGCTGTCTACTTTATAAGCAAGCTTCTCCAAGCTCTTTATCGTATCGAGGTCTGCTCCATACCTGGCTGCACGATAAGAAACCGGCCTTACACCTAATTTATTTTCAATCATTTCAGTCAAATTTTTTATCTTGGCCGTTTCTATTTCGGCACCATATGCAAAGCATGGGAATTCATTGCTGGCAGTCCCGTCAATTTTATCATATTTCTTCTGCGGCTCGATATATTCGCTGTGCAGATGTGTCCCTATCTCGGCTCCAAAACTAATTTCTCTTTTTAATATCAGGCAGCATTTGTCATTTTCAATTACCTCAGGCGAGACAAAATACACAGGCTTTATTCCGAAGCTGTCCCAGATCGGCCGCAGTATCGATGGGATTCCTAAGGTCACTGATTCGAATGTCACAGGACTGGAGCGTTTCCAGTTAATATCGCAGTCAGGCTCGGTATCTATCGTTATGCAGAAAATTCCCGGCATTTATTTACCTTTTCGAGAAAGCACACGCTGATAAAGTTTTAAATACTGTTCGGCAACCTTGTCCCAGCCGAAATTTTCAGCTTTACGCCTGGCGGCTGCACACATCTTTTTATAAAGCTGCTGGTCAGCCGATAATCTGATTATCTCGTCGGCAAGCCCTTGTGCGGTATCTTTTTGAACAACAATACCATTGTCGCTTATCAGCTCATCGCAGCCTTCGCATTTTGTAGTTATTATCGGCAATCCTGAGGCCATAGCTTCGAGCATTGCATTGCTCATCCCCTCCTGCATTGTCGCACTGACAAACATGTCATGGCTTCTATAGATATCCGGCATTTTTTCAGCTTCAATTCTGCCGGTAAGATTAATGATATTTTTCAATTTTTTCTGCTCAATAATCGTTTTTAACTGCTCAAGCAAGCCGCCTCCGCCTGAAATTGTCAGACGAACTTTTTTTTCCATTTTATTTAGTATTTCAACGGCATCGACAAGCATCTCATATCTTTTTGTCCCTGATAATCGGCCGACAGTTAAAAGCTTTAATTCCCCTGATAATTCTTTATTTATTGCGGGATGGAATCTATCTAGGTCAACACCATTTGGAATTACATCTATTTTTGCAGAAGGTAAAAACCTCAGAGACCTTTCCTTCAAACCTTCACTGCATGAAGCCAATGCAGAAGCATTGTTCCATATTCTTTTGAGCAGGGGACCCAGCAGCTTGTATTCGAGCTGCAGTCGAGCATGTCCGCCTGGCACATCCGAGCCTCGTAATGAAATTATGTACGGCAGACGATGGGCTGTTTTATAGCACAGCCACCCCGTCGGCAAACCGAAAAAGGCATGAACAAGGTCATATTGGTTTTCATTGAGCATATGCCGATAACGAGGTATAGCCCTCAGTACCCATTCAAAAACTTCGATTTTACGCCAGAAGTGCAGATTTTTTTTATGAACACCAATAGTGTAAATTGTGACATTATTTGAGAGTTTTTGAGTCACTAACCCGGGTTTTGGCGCAGATGTCAGAACATCCACCTGCAGTTCGCTTTTTCGGGTATATTGCTTTAGTATGGACAGATGAGCCTGGCCGGCACCGCCCCCGATTGGAGGAAATTCATAATTTATCATCAGGATTTTCATTTCACGGCTTTTCCATCATCTTTTTTTTCAAGAACAATCGTCATAAACATACCAACTAAATTGTTTGCAGGTTTAAGCAGGCATTCTAATGCCTTAATCACAGGATATGTAAACCCGGGCAATAACTGCCGCAGCGTAAGCCCGCCGCTTATAAGGTAGCGAAAAGGTGTGTGGTTCCGCAGTGATAAAATCTTTAGCCGGGGAAATGAACGCTCATAAATTAATCTGTCTCGGACAAAAATAATCCATGGTATAGCGCCGTTGGCCTGGGAAAGAGGTCCTGTTTTTGTAAGCCCCCACTTGGCTTGAGGATCGAAACCCTCATGATGAAAATTCTTATAAATAAATCTTGCCCAGGGTGTATTTGCCGGCTCAATCATGATAATCATGCCGCCCGGCCGCAGACACCGCTGGGCTTCCGTAAAAAATTTCTCAGGGTTATCTATATGGTGAAGCACATCGTACATAAAAAAGGCATCTACGGTTTCATCGTTGAAGGGCATATTTGTCGCTGAAAATACTTTATCAACCCCAACCCCGTTGAGAACATCGGAAGTGATGACATTAGGGATTATATCTTTGATAAATCCTCCTCCGCTTCCCAGCTCAACAAGTGTTTTTTTATCAGCATCCTTAATCGCACTTTTAAATTGTCCGTAAAAATCGGTATAAAGTTCCCTCATGAATCTCTTATTACGCAAAATCCTTCCATGCAGAAGAGTAGTCGATGGATCATCGAGGTCTTTTATATTTTTTACTTCAGGCAATTTGAGCCAATCTAACATAATCATTAATCCTTCTTAACGGTAATTGCGGGAAACAAGCCTGGCTGATAGTAAAATCTTATTTTATGCTTACCCTGATCCAGATAGACAGATTTAAAAGTGCCAAACAGAACCTCTATTTGGGCCGGCTTTCCATCTACGGACGCCTTCCAGTCGGCATCCCAGTTATCTATAAAACTTAAGTATCCCGCTTTAGGAGTATCTATTTCCCAATTGAGTTGGTCACCATTATACGAAATAAGCCTGCCCGCCTGTTTATATTGAAGTGCATCCTTAAGAAAAGATTCTATGTCGGGATGCCCAATCGAGTCAGAGAAAAATATTTTTTGCCCGTTTTGAATTCCCAATAAATAATCCCTTGCAAGTGTCTCATTGGATGCCGCATTTAGAAAGTTTATGTATCTTGAGAAATACCAGTTAGGCATTGTACCGACATTAAAACTCGGACTTAGAGTAATTGTATTTGTAATATCTATCCGGGGATATCCGAATGACGTTTCATTTAAAGCAGCGATATTTAGTTTAAATTTTTGAGGGCTATTTTTAACATTTTTTGACCATTGGCTCGCCCCTGTATGCCATGTTTCTATCGCAGCCATCAGAATCAACAGTGCGGTTATTGCGTTAAGCTTACCTGAGCTAAAACGATTTTTTGCGCCTGCGGCCATAAGAAATAAAATGAGAATAAAAGCGATAATGCCAAAGAATATAAAGAGCAGCTCATTTAATCGAAATGGTTTAAAAAAAAGCTCCCACATTTCGTCTGGTTTTGCTTTAAAATGCAGGTATAATTGAACCGCAAGAATACCTGCGTAAACTACTGCCAGAACAAAAAAACTTGATGAAAACCATCGAAACTTTTCTTTAGACTTACTTTGTGATGAAATAATCGAACAAAAATATGTAAAAGATATAGAAAGCAGCCAGGCAATAATAGGGACAAGAATAATATTCAGCCTGCCCCAGACACGCAGGCTTGAAAAGCCGGGCATATATTTCCAGAATAGAATAAAGAGATAAGAAGACTTTCCATAAGTTATATAGCTTACAAGCGCAATCCAGATAATAAAAAACAATTTGACAGTTATGCTCGTTAAATCTTGCGAAGGATATCCATTTATATAAGAAAGCCGCTTATTATCTGTTTTTGTAAAAAGGTATATGCAAATTATTAATAAAGCGGTAATGCTGAAAAAATACCACCCTTCTGTTGATGCTGCCGGCGGATAAACAAAGGAACCGACCGTATCTTCGAAATCAAATATATGATAAGTAGAAAAATCAAGGTCCTTACCAGCACGGTCCGTTGTTTCTGCCATCAGCCTTTTAATTCCAATCAAATAAGGCGCGCAGACCAGCAAAGAAGTGAAACCGGCAGAAATAATCGCGATTGCCGGCCTTGCAAAATAAACCGGCCGTTCTCCGAATAACTTTATGCGTAAAGGTTTAATGAAAAATACAAGCATATAAGGCACAAACAGGAAAATAGTATAATACACAAAGTAAGGATAACCGGCTGTGCATAAAAATATCCCAAATACCGCAAGCAGTGCTGCTGATTTTACGGTTTCTTTTGCCGAGCCGCTGAATATTATTCTTGTCAACGCATATAAAATCCACGGGTACCAGGCCATCGTATGAACCGCATTTGGCAATCGAGTAATCTCTGTAACTTTAAAACTGACTGACATTACAAAAACAGCAAATATGACTGCTTTAATGTCTTTATTAATCAGCCTTAGCCACACAAAAAGACCAAGTGCAAATATCGAAATACCCAAAACCGTGAAAAGCTGATGGTCCAGAGGACTATAGCCCGCAAAAGCTTTATACCAGATAACTAATAAAACATTGAATGGATAAAACACCTGAGCGAACGGACTGGTATAAAATGGAAATCCTGCTGCTTCCGAAGGAGACCAGAGAGGCAGATGATAATTTGCGAGAGAATCGAGCAGATAAACTTTATACTTGTAGTATAGCAGCATGAAATCATTTATTATCGCGGTATAAGAACCATTAATGACAAAAACCTGCCTGAATAAATATAGCATGGGCCAACAGAAGATCAGAAAAGGCAGCCATAGTTTTTTTGTAATCCGTAAAAGAGCTGGTTGTTCTTTTCTATTTGGCATGGATATTTCTGACTGTTTTCTCTGCTTCATCTTTTTTAAAATTTCACTTTATCCATGATTTAGTTGATGATGATTGCGGCAGCGATGATGGACCCAGAAAATCGGCCAGTGTCGGCTGAAAACAAAAACTGACACGCTGAGTGCCCGGCGATAGCCTCACGGACTTAAAAGTTCCGAAAAGCAATTCCATATGAGCCGGCTTGTCGTCCACAAAAACTTTCCAGCCGGGATACCAATTATCAATGAAACTTAAATTGCCATTGACTGGAGCATTGATTTCCCAAATAAGCTGGTCGCCGTTATAAAACACCGGCCGTCCGATATTTTGATAGCGAGACGCGTCGTTTAAGAACGATGCGATTGAAGGATGCTCTATGGATTCCGAAAAAAATAATTTTGTTCCGTCCTCCACACCCAATAGTTTTTTCCGTGCCTGCAGTTCTGTTGAAGCCTTTGTAAAGAATTTTACGTACCGCTCCAAATACCACTGTTCAAGAATACCCGCACTAAAATTCGGACCAAGAGAAATCGAGTCGTTGCGGTCTGTTCTTGGGAATCTAAATGAGACTTCGTTTATTCTTTCCACATCAATGTTAACGCGGCTATTCTGAACTTTGGCCGGATAGGCCCACGTATGCGCGCCAACCGGCCTCATTTCAATAACTGAACTCAAAACCAGAACCCCCAAAACAATATTGAGGTAAATAGCCCGTGAGAATTTGACATGCCTTGAAAAGACAAGAATCAATAAAACAACCGCAAATGCCACAACGCCGTAAACAATAAACCATACGGCCAGCGGCGACAAGTATTTGAGATACTCCTTCCAATACACGTTGGATATATCATTCAAATAAAAATAAAGTTGAACGCTGATTATGGCCGCATATGTAACTATTAATAAAACAATAGGGTAAAACAAACGCCGATATTTTGCTGAAAGCTTATCTTTTCTTTCCAGCAATGTCGATTCAAATGACGCGTAAGCCAACGACAGCAGCCACGCAAGTATCGGCACAAGAACAATATTCAAACGTCCCCATACACGAAGACTGGAGAAAACAGGTACAACTTTCCACAACAGGATGAAAAGATAAGAAGAGCGCCCATAGGTAATATAACTAATCGCTGCTATCCAAACGATAAAAAATAATTTTACCCAGGGATCGCGAATCATCGGGGAAATTATATTGTTGTTGTCATGATCATTGGTCCTCAGATTCTTATATATCTCTCCCCTGGAGCTAAACAAGTACAATATAATCAATAAAAGACCCGTTATTCCAAAAAAATACCAACCTTCTGTTTCAGAGTTTGGAGGATATACCAGGGACCCAAGAGTATCTCCAATATTGAAAACATGCGAAGTTGAAAATTGCAGGTTTTTCTGCCAGCGGTCAACCGTTTGAGACATAAGCTGTTTTAAGCTCCAAAGATAAGGCCCGGCAAACAACAAGGCTGTAAACCCAGACACAATCAAAGATCCGAGAGCGCGTTTCCAGTGAATCTCCTGATTACCGAATAATCTTTGTCTCAAAGGTCTTATTAGAAATACTATCGTATAAGGCAAAAAGAGAAACGGGCAATAAAAAACATAATAAGGATAGCCCGCTGTGCAGATACAAAACACAAAAAATATAAGAAGCCCGCCGTAATAAATTGCTTTTTTCAAAGAGCCGCTGAACATAATTTTAGTAATTGCAAAAAGTACCCATGGATACCACGCCGCGCTGTGGAGAGCATTGGGAAACCTTAGTAATTCGGTCACTTTAAAGCTGACTGACATAACCAAACAACTAAAAATTACCGCTCTAAGATTTGTATTAATTGTCATCAGCCATCTGTATAAGCCCAAGGCGAATATTGAAATAGCAAGTATCGTAAAAACGCTGTGGTCTAAGACATTATATCCCCCGGACGCCTTGTACCAAACAGCAAGAGGTAAGTTTAACGGATAAAAGGCCTGGGCATATGGATTACTGTAAAATGGAAAACCGGCACTTTCAGCAGGAGACCAGAGAGGTAACCTGAAATTTGCAAGGTTAGCCAGCAAATAGACCTTATGCTTGTAGTAAACCTCGAAAAAATCATTTCCTATGCCGGTATAGTAACCATTAACAGGAAGCACGTGATCGAGCAGATACAAAAAGGGCCAACAAAAAACCAATGCGGGCAGCACTATTTTCGTTAGTAATGCTGAACGCTGTCCATCATCCGCAAGAACAGAACCAAATTTATCCCGCTGGCCGGCTTTATTTGTGTTGTTACTTTTCATCACTCCTTGCCCAACCATTTAATTTTTTTGAACGCTATCCAGCTCATCTTCAGTAAAAGCCATCCATGCTTGAATCTGCTTATATTTGTTTCGCCGTATGTCCTTGCCTTATAACTGACCGGCACCTCGATAACTTTTAAATTCTGTTTCACTGCCCCGAATATAAGATCGAAATCTCCGAACGGGTCAAAATCTCCAAAATAGGACCTGTTTGCCGCGATTATTTCATAATCTCGCTTTCGAATCATTTTTGTCCCGCACAAGGTATCTCTGAATCGCTGGCCAAGAAGCCAGGAAAATAACGCGCCGAAAAATTTGTTGGCCAGCAGATTCAAAAATCTCATAGCTTGTTTTTCCATCGGATATACAAGCCGTGAGCCGTTGATATATTCGCCTTTTCCATCGCGAAGCGCGGCAAAAAATTTAGGTAAATCCTCGGGCTGCGCTGTCAAATCGGCATCCTGTATCACCAGGACATCGCCGCCCGCCGCGGCAAATCCTTTTCTGACGGCATCGCCTTTGCCTTTACCTTTTCCCTGGTCTATAAATCGAATTTTGCGGTCGGGATGTTTTGTAATTTGAGCCTTTATCTCATCGGCCGTCCCATCGGTGCTATTTCCGTCGACAAATATTATCTCTGTCTGACTGCCCATCGCGGGTATCCTCTTTATAGCATCTTCGATATTGCCTCTCTCATTTCTTGTAGGCACAATCACCGACACTGATAAATCTTTATCCTCCTTTGGTCTGGGCGCAGGCCTTGCTATAACAAGATTTACCATATTGAAGGCGCGAAAACCGGGCAAAAGCGAAAGAACATAATTAAAAAAGGGACTAAGAATCCAGATATTTTTCGGAAGCAGGACAAAAGAATCTGTCCGTATAACATCAAAATTGGATAGATTTAAAAGGTTTGCTATGTCCTGCGGAGGCAGCCAATTCTGATGAGGCCTTGGCTTTCGAATTCCAACCCATGAACCTAAACGCAAGACCCATTCCCACAGATAATTATAATATGTCACCACTACTCTGGTATTTTCATCTGTTAAAGGATAAATACGGTCAAGCACCTTTTGAATATCTTTCCAGTCACCCAGAGAATTGCATATAAGGACATAATCAAATTTTTCCTTAAGCTGCATTTCATGCGGATCAGCGGCAATAAAATTCAATTGGGGAAAATGCTTCTTGGCCAAAAAAAGAGCTTTTTCATCGTTGTCGATACCCACTCCATACGCGGGTTTGACTGCCGAAAGAAGCTCGCCCGTCTCGCAGCCTACCTGAAGAACTCTGCTGTTTGGCCTTACAACGAATTTATATATCCTTTCGAGCCATTTGTAATAATAACTGTTTCGCCTGCGCCATTTGAGCAGATTCTCTTCATCCTGAAAAACTGAGGACTTCGTTTCATCAATTTGTTGATAATTATTTAAATTTTCCATAAATAACCAGCTTCAAGTATTTGCTTTATTTAACCAGCCTGAAAACATTTACATATCCTCTGTTTGAGCCGATTTGAGTTACAAAATGATAGGAACCGGCATCCTGAGGTTTTTCCAAAAAATTAATATTTTTATTTAAATTGAGCTGCTGGTATCCGGTATGCTCCCCCCTGCTGAAGCCTTCTCTTGTCGCCCAGACAACATAGGTAATTCCCTGCTGACAAAGTTTTGAAACAAGCTCTTGGGGGCTTTCGGCTTTAGGAAATCCGGTGACATTCTGGGCATTTTTTCCGGCATATATCTGTGTTGGGTCATTATTATAAACTGCCATTTTTTCATCGGGCTTGCCGTTAGCCGCAAACCATTCACCAAGCTGTTTAAACTCCAGTTCCCTTTTACCGTCGCCGACAAGCCGGACTAAAACGAACTGGTTTGATGCGATGACAAGGCAAAGCATCGAAACAACACACAAGTTATGTGATATCTTTAAAGAACCCTCGAAAAACATTCTCGCCGCGATAATTAAACCAATGACTAAGATTGAAACATAAGGCAATGAAGCCGAAGTTTCGCTGAATGCCGCAATTTCACTGAACCTTTTGGCGAGATTAAAAAACCATAAGCCGGCCGCTATCGCTGCACCTGTTTTAAGAACCATTGTCGCCTGCCATGGGAGTCTTAACTTGTTTGCCAAAAGGGTGCCTGTATTTTGAAGGCCATACCACACTATAAGCAGGGCAATCCAGAAAATAGTTGAATGGAATCGCGTTAATGGATAAGGATAATAAGCATGCAGAACAAAATAAGGGACAAAAAATATAATAAGCACTAATATTTCCCATGACCTGCGTATAATCGAGCATACTAAAGCACTCACAAGACCAAGAATGCAAGCCAATGTTCCGATTTTAGAAATCGCATCTACAAACTCATTACTTGCGCCTGGATATGGTATAAAAAGCGGATGAAATGCCACTTGCCAAAGTAATCTCATATGCAAAAGTAAACCCGTTCTTCCGCTGACTGGCTCCGTGAAACCTTTTGTGTATTCTTTCGAAAAGAAAACATTGAAATAATGGGATGTTCCCCCTTGCCAGGTGACCGCGGTTAAAATCAGCCAGATAATCAATGGCAGCGATGCAGCGAAAGAATAAATAAAAGCTTTATAAATGTCCCTTCGGTCTTTTTTGTTAATTAAATCTATTACAAATGCCGCGAAAATTAAGGCCGCTCCCTCATAACGGACCATTGTTGTGATTGAAGCTGCCAGGTACGCCCACCGACTGCGGCAAAATATCAGGTAAACTGATAGAAGTATAAAAAACAGAAATGTAGTTTCACCAATGGGCTCAGTTAAATAATAAATCGTCCACGGATTAATTGCGGCAATTATCGAAAACCATATGGCCGCCCTGCCGATAATTCTTTTTCCCACAAGCCAGAATAAGACAACGATAAAAGGAAATAAAATTGCGTTCAGCAGCAATCCTGAGGTCAAAACAGGAGCTGTTCCCCATGATACCGGCAAAAGCAGATTCTGAAGTATCCCCACGACTGGAGCGTATTTAAAGCTTGCGGGCATTTGCAGGCTAAGAATACTTTTGCCCACCTGGAAAAAAGATGCAAAATCAGAAATAGGAACAACAGTGTGCCCGAAAAAACGGATTGAATTATAAACACCAAATGCAAACAGCAGAGCCCCTGTGAGAATATCGAGGCGTTTTTCCGCCGCAGAGGATATCAATGTATCACGCCCATGCTCTTTTTTTTGATTTGTTTTTTTAGCCACTGATTTTCCAATAGGATTAACACAAAGCAAAACTGATTAAGATTTCAGTTTAAAGACAACCTCATCTCCGAATATCTGCTCAATTTCATAATGTTCTCTTACGAACTTTCTAAATTTTCCCATTACTTCAAATCGCTTCGCCTCATCTTCACCGAATCTTTCTTTTGTCATGTGGCCCCATTGTTTTTCAAATTCGGTAACAACCAGCGGGTCAGGCGGTAAAAATTGCGGCCGGCCTCCAGTTGGGTGCCCATACGGGTTTGGGGCTTGATCTGTATAGCCTATTATAGGCCAAAGCTCAAATTTTAACCTGTCAAGCGGCAAATGTTGTTTGCGGCTGTCTACAATGTATTTCGGCATCTCCCTGTTAAAAGCGTCAAGAAGACTATCTACTACCTGCTTGAGCTGAGCGGGAGGCCTTGTGTGCATTTCACTTTCAAACGCCACAGGAGAGCTGCTGAATCTCTGCGATGATAAATATATTCCCGGCACCCAGCCCCAAACATATATTTTATCTGCAGACGTCGTTCGGGCTTTTATGTATTCCCCCGCCTGTTCCCAGTAACCTTTTGCCCCGAGATTGCGCCGCTGCGATATATCATTCCATCGCTGGATGAAACCATTGCGTTTTTGCGGGTACTTCACTCCTGAATAGGGACTTCTTGGTAATCCAAAAAATATGTGCCAAGACATTAATAACATCAAAACAAAACCTGCTGCGCCTGTTATAATCCATTTGTTTTTAAATACAGCGGCTGCTAATCTGTCGCGGTAAACAGCAATCAAATAAGCGCCTGTCATAGCACCCGAAGCCGTCAGCGGAAGATAATACTGCTCGTATGATGCGGGGCTTATCCAGACAAATGCCATATCGAGTATCCACCAAACCCCAAGCAGCAGGACAAAGCGTTCATATGGCTTTTCTTCTGATGCCTTTTTAAATCCCAAAATCCATCTGGTAATTCTTAATACTATCGCCCCCGCCGCAAGCGCCACCGGCAGACCAAGCGCGAAATAATATCGTAAAACCCTTGGCCACTGGTCCGCAAAAGGCATTACATCTCTTATTTGTGATGCGTAATTGCCGCCTTGCTGCACGGGCTGCGATGCCTTAGGTATTAAGCCGGCAATCGCATCCCATACAAAATAAAATGGAAGCCCTATCTGCACATGCCATCCGAGTATCCACACAAATAACGGTCCCAGCGAAAGGGCAGCTCCCCCAAGCAATAATGAAATATCTATCCCCGCCTGTTTCCAGGTTCTATGACCCAATATAGGCTGTGCGATAACAAACAGGCCCATTGCCCCAACCACCGATACCCCGGTTTCTTTAAAAAGATGGGCCCAGGCGGCAATCGCCCCGGCCAACAAACCAAGCCACCATTTCCCTCCTGTTTGCTGCAAAATCAAAAGACTCACCCCCGCGACCATGCACGCAATCATATACTGCTCTTTGACATTGCCGTATTTGGCTATCAGGGGCGATGAAGTATAAATCGCGGCAATTATTACGCTCACGGCCGCAGGCAATTTGCCGGATATTTTTCTCAAAGCGATAAACATCAAAATAAATGCGCCCGCCTGCATAATTGCCTGAATCAGTTTAGGCCCGAATTCACTGAAACCGAAGAGCTTTACTCCCGCTATGTTGAATAATAATGTCCCCAATCCGGCGCTTGGTTTTTCATCCACCCCGATTTTTGCCCCGTTCAAGATATGCTGTGCCGAATATACATTGGCCGCGCTGTCAAAGGGGTCAGGATAATTGAATTCAAAATAACGCCCTAAGGCGAAAGGTATCCCCGCCAGAATAATTATCAGAATAATTGAGAATTTAGAATTCAAATTTGATGTTTTTAAATTTTGATCTTCTTTTTGTTTCTTCATTCTGAATTCTCATTCTCATTTCATTTAAGGATTTCGCGAATAACATATGTCGGACGGTTCTGTGATTCGTGATATGTTCT
>CAYSKP010000001.1:0-31058 GCA_964431645.1 uncultured Pirellulales bacterium | reverse complement strand
GGCCTGAAATTGTCGTATCCCTCCTCACTCAAGGAGCTTTTCTATCGGAGCAGGAGGGATTCGCTTTGCGGCTCGCCTTCGGCGTGTCGAACCCCCGTATGCGACGCTTCGCGTCGCGGGTGTTCTCATCCCTCCCCAAGTAAGAAAAATTTCAACGGAGCAGGAGGGATTCGAACCCCCGTCACCCGTAAGGGCGAAACGGTTTTCAAGACCGTCGCTATCAGCCGCTCAGCCACTGCTCCATAAGGCACATATATTATACTCGGCAGTTGGTTTTTGCCACTTTTGTTTTCTTTATCTTTCTATTTAAACAGACCCGCTTCATGGTAAAATACTTTTGTTTATTTCTTGAAAGGAGTCAATTATGAAAGTTACTGTGCTTCTAATCTTCATATGTTTGCTGATAGTTTTATTGTCCAGATTAGTTTTAGCGGCGTCACTGCCGCCGGCAATGTATGATGAGAGTAAAGTCCCGCAATTTACAGTACCTGACCCGCTTATCATGCTTAATGGAGAAAAGGTAACTGACGCCAATACATGGATGCAAAAGCGCAGGCCGGAAATTCTCAAACTTTTCGAAACAAACGTTTACGGCCGCAATGCCGTCGATAAACCTGATGGTATGAAATGGAAAGTCACCGGCGAAAACCGCTCAGATATGAATGGCACTGCTATCAGCAAAATAGTTTCAATTTATTTCACAGGCAGCCAAGATGGCCCGAAAATGGATGTCAATATCACTTTACCTGTCAGTGCGGCAAAAAAACCTGTCCCTTTGGTTGCCATTGTCGAATGGGCCCCCGAAAAAGAATGGCTTATTGATAGGGGTTATGGTCTTGCGACCTTCAACGCCGCTGAGATTGAGCCGGATAGTAAGAATGGCTATACCAAAAGTATTCGAAAATACTATGCCAGGCCGGACCAAAACGAGCTTGACCCTGACCAGTGGGGTGCTATAGGTGCATGGGCGTGGGGTTTGAGCAGGGTAATGGACTATATCGTTACAGATAAAGAAATTGATTCAAAAAAGGTGTGCGTTGCCGGTTTTTCGCGGTTCGGCAAGACGGCAATGTGGTCAGGGGCACAGGACCAGCGTTTCGCAATTATTTTCTCAGGTGAATCCGGCTGCGGAGGCGTGGTCATTGTCCGCAGAGGCTTTGGAGAGACTGTAAAAATAATCAACAGTAAATTTCCATACTGGTTCTGTGGGAATTTCAAAAGTTATGGTGACCGTGTCAATGACCTGCCTGTTGACTGGCATATGTTAGTGGCCTCTATGGCGCCAAGGCCGATTTATATAGCGACAGCAGAACAAGACCTTTGGGGTGACCCCAAGGGGTCTTTCCTTTCAGGCAAATTTGCTGAGCCGGTATACCAATTATTCGGTAAAAAGGGTTTAGAGGTAAACGATATGCCGCCTCTCGAAACGCCTGTAGGTGATTTCATTGGATTCCATATCCGGCCGGGCAGGCACGCTTTAAACGAATATGACTGGAATCAATTCCTCAATTTCGCTGATAGACACCTGGGTCTTATAAAAGCTGATTAATTGAATCAAAATAAAAAAAAACAGATTTTTTTCAGTTTTTTTGAACCAGCGAAGTACCCTTACGTAGTTTGACATAGAAAAAGAAAAAAACATTCTCCTCCTTAACGAAACAACATATGAGGAAGGGCGACGGAAGCGGATTAACGTCGCTCTTTCTCATTTTTGTTTAAATCCATTCTGATCAAGCTGCTGAACCAATAAATTTACTTTGCGTATAGAGAAGCGAAAAGATATACGGATATTTCCTCCTCTTTTCACCTTGAGGAAGGCGAGTAAAGGGAAATGAATACGCCTTCCTTTTTTTATTTCTGAATTAGCCTATTTAATATTTTTTTCCAATTGCTCAAGAATGGCAGTGGAACTGGCTACCCTGTTGCCTGTTGGGGATTGCCAATTAATCTGAGCATTGCGGCCAATGTAATCTTCAACTTTTTTGCAGGCGACCAAAACGGTAGCATGATTTTTATCACCGAGCAGTCTGCCTATTTCCGAACTGGATAAATGTGTATGTTTTCTTGCCAGATACATGCTGAAATGGCGGGCCAATGCAATTGTGCGGTCTTTTTTCGCAGAATGGATTGCCGCGGGGGTAATCTGGAAGAAATCCGCAGCGGCAGATTCAATATCAGACAGGTGCACGATGGGGTCACAGCTTTCGATATGGTCGGCTAAAACCTCCTGGGCCATCCCAAGACCGATTTTTCCATTCTGAAGGGACGCAAAGGCGGAGATTTTCAGAATCGCTCCCTGAAGCTCGCGGATATTGCTTTTGAGGTGCTCGGCAATATAAGCAATCACATCTTCAGGGACATGCTTTTTAATCACTGCTGCATATTGCCTGCAAATCTCACAGCGGGTTTTAAAGTCCGGCTTGTCAATTTTAACTACCATGCCTGAAACAAACCGGCTGATGAGCTTTTCAGAAATTTCTTTAATCATTTTAGGATGTGAGTCAGAGGCTAAAATTACCTGCCTGCCGGCCAAATCCAACGTATTAAAAGTATGCAGGAATTCCTCCTGCGTTGCTGGTTTGCTGGCCAGGAAGTGTATGTCGTCAATAGCCAACAAGTCCGTTTGTCTCATGCGACTTCGAAAAGCATCCAGCTTTCTCGTCTTCAAGGCCAGCACAAATTGATTAGCAAAGTCCTCGGCAGACATATACAGCCAGTTCGCCGAAGGTCTGCTTTGTCGCATCTGCTGACAGATTCCCTGCAGCAAATGCGTCTTTCCAAGACCGTATCCTCCATGAATAAATAGCGGATTGAAAGGACTCTGCTTATCGCTGATAACCGCTTTGGCGGCATTGTATGCAAGCTCATTTGACTGACCTACTACAAAACTCTCGAAGGTCAGCTTGAGCTTTTGTCCGCAATTTACAGGGCGGTGTGAAATAGTTTTATTTGACTCGACTAAAACAGCGGGAGCGGGTTTTGCTTGCCATTCAAAACCGGCGGGTCTTCGGTTCTCGCAAAGCTTCGGATCAACTATGAAGCAAACCTGACAGCTGCCTCCCGTGATATTATGCGCGGATTCTTTAATTTGCGTGCTGAAATGGCTTTCAAGCCAGTTCGCAATGAACGGATTTATAACGCCAATTTTCAAGAGACCATCCGTAAGAGTAAGCCGAGTCGAATTCTTAAACCATATTCTGAACTTTTGCTGCCCGATTTTTTCTGCGATAGCGTCATTAATGGCGCTAACGATGGACTCCGCCGTTCGGCAGGTGTCCTCCTTGACAGTCCCTTGCATCTTTAACTCCCCAAGTCTATTCTTATCAACTTCAATGTTGAAAAGAATTTCAAGCAGCTAATCCGCTTAATGCAGATAAATCAATTTATAATTTCACGTTTCAGTTCCCTGGAAGCTGCACAACCCAAAGGAAAATCTTTTACTAACGCCAGTTAAAACAAACGCAATTATTAGGAACAAAGAAGTTGAATCAACCCTATTTCTTTAATTTTCTTTTCAACTTTTTCGATGTGCCGGTAAATAAAAGGCTTGCATAAGAAAATTTTTTACATTTAACATGTTATACACATCGTAAGTGCTTGTTGTGGAAAACTAGTTGAAATAGTTTTCGATTTAGATTGCAGATTTCGATTTTCTGATTTATATTTTCAGCTTAGAATTGGAAAATCAAGCTTGTTTTTTCGTTTTTTTTGGAGAATTGCAATGGATTGGACATGCAGGGACATAGCAAAAATGATCGACCACTCTCTTTTGAAGCCGGAGATGACAGTTGATGATGTCAGGAAAGGCTGTGAGATCGCGAAAAGATATAATGTGGCGACCGTCTGCTGCTCGCCATCGGCACTTTCGCTGGTGACAATGCTTTTGAAGGGGACAGACATAAAACCGACAACTGTTATCGGCTTTCCTCATGGGTACAATAAAACTGAGACAAAAGTTTTCGAGGCACAGCAGGCAATTAATGACGGGGCCCTTGAGCTTGATTTGGTCTTGAATATCTGCAAACTGAAAAGCGGGGATTACGATTATGTCCGCAACGATATAAAGGCAGTTGTCGATACCGCACATAAAAATAAAATCCTTGTGAAAGTTATTCTCGAAAATTTCTACCTGACTGATGAGCAGAAGAAAACGGCGTGCAAAATCTGCGAGGAGGCCGGAGCCGATTGGGTAAAGACTTCTACAGGTTTCGCCGGAGGCGGGGCGACTTTAGAGGATTTGAAATTGATGCGGAAAACGGTTTCGAAAAAGGTCCAGGTTAAGGCGGCGGGGGGCGTGCGGGACCTCGATATGGCGTTAAAAGTTCGAGAGGCCGGCTGCACAAGGTTTGGTGCTACAGCGACGGCCGCAATTATGGAAGAATGTTACAAACGCAAAGGTAAATAATTAAAACGGATTGTTTGGTGAAATATGAGTAATATAAAAGTCGGCGTCATAGGGACAGGATTTATCGGCCCGGCACATATTGAGGCATTGAAGAGAATCAACGTAAATGTCGCCGCGCTGGCGGATGTTGATGAAAATACTGCCAAAGCAAAGGCAGGTGCACTGTCTATTGAGAAATATTACGGCGATTACAAAAAGATGCTCGCCAACGCTGATATTGATGCGGTCCATATCTGCACTCCGAACAATCTGCATTATGCCATGTCCAAAGAGGCAATCGAGGCGGGTAAACACGTTATTTGCGAAAAGCCGCTGGCCATATCCGCCGACGAAGGAAGAGAACTTGTAAAGCTGGCCGCCAAAAAGAAGGTCGTAAGCGCGGTTCATTTCAATATCCGCTATTATCCGCTGATGCGGCAGGTCAAGCTAATGGTTGAGAAAGGTGAGTTCGGCGATATTTTCGCAATTCACGGATCATACCTGCAGGACTGGCTCTTTTACCAAACAGACTATAATTGGAGACTTGAGCCGTCACTATCCGGCAAGTCGAGAGCGATAGCCGACATCGGTTCACACTGGATTGATTTGATTGAGCATGTGTCGGGATTGAGAATCGTTGAGGTATTTGCCGATTTTGCGACGTTCCATAAGACAAGAAAAAAACCGCTTAAACCCGTAGAGACATACGCCGGAAAAATCCTCAAGCCCGAGGATTACAAGGACGTAAAAATCAGCACGGAGGACTATGCCAGCGTCCTGCTGCGGTTTGATAATGATGCGAGAGGCGTATTGACGGTCAGCCAGGTTGCGGCGGGGAGGAAGAACCGCCTGTATTTTGAGCTTGACGGGTCAAAGAAAGCAGCCGCATGGGAATCGCAAAGGCCTAATGAGCTATGGATTGGTAGAAGGGATGGCAATAATGAGGAGATGCTGCGAGACCCTTCGCTGGTTTATACTGAGGTTCGCGACATCATCAGTTTTCCCGGCGGACACAACGAAGGCTTCCCCGATACATCAAAACAGATGTTCAAAGAGATTTATGCGTATATTGAGGCAGGTGACATGAATGCCCTGCCGAAATTCCCGACATTTAAAGATGGATTGCGGGAGCTTGTTTTGTGCGAAAAGATCCTGGAAAGCAGCAAGACGCAAAAGTGGATAAAGGTTTAATTTCGGGAGGCGATAATGATAAAACTCGGATTTCTAAGCGTGATACTGGGCGAATTGTCATTTGAAGAAATTATCGAATTCGCGGCACAGAATAATTTATCCTGTGTTGAGATACCCTGCTGGCCCGCGGGCAAGGCCGAGCGGAAATATGCGGGCGTATCACATATCGATGTTGCAGACCTGACAGAAAAGAAGGCCGGAGAAATTAATAAACTCCTCACCAAGACCAAAGTGACGATTTCGGGACTCGGCTACTACCCCAATCCTCTTGACCCTGACCAAAGCAAGGCGCAATTATACATTGACCATTTGAAGAAGGTGATTACCGCGGCCGCGATGCTTGGAGTGCCGGTGGTAAACACATTTATCGGCAGGGACCCCCAAAAAAATATTGAAGATAACTTTGCGAAATTTAAAAAGGTCTGGCCGCCAATTGTCGGGTTCGCACAGCGAAACAAGGTCAAAATAGCAATTGAAAACTGCCCGATGTATTTTACAAATGATGAATGGCCGGGCGGAAAGAACCTTGCCACAACTCCCCAAATGTGGAGAAGGATGTTTGAAGTAATTCCATCTAAGAACTTCGGGCTAAATTTCGACCCGTCCCATTTTGTCTGGCAGTTTATGAATCCTGTCAAGGCAATCCTCGAATTCAAAGATCGCATCTTCCACGTGCATCTCAAGGACGCTAAGATTCTTCGCGACAAGCTCGATGAGGTAGGCATTCTCGCGACGCCTTTGCAATTTCATACGCCAAAGCTGCCGGGATTAGGGGATGTCAACTGGGGCTCATTTTTCTCTGCCCTGACCGACATCGGCTATGACGGCTGTGCTGTAATTGAGGTTGAAGACCGGGCGTTTGAAGGAGCACTGGAAAAACGAAAGGCTTCTATAATTCAAAGCCGTAATTTCCTGCGGCAATTTACTGCCGGATAATCCTCTATAGAATTGTTCTCCAAAATTAGCATGTTTCCCGTAAATTCCCTATCTATCTTAGAGAACAAAAGCCCTGTTTCGGAGGGTAAAATTAGAAGTGAAAGATATTAATTACCGGATAAATAGGGAGAATGAAAATGGGAAGTTATCACGGTCCAAAAGTTCGTTTAAGCAGGCGTTCAGGGGCACCTATAGCGGAAGTGCCGAAGCACTTAAAACGTGAAAAATTGACCCGGCCCGGAATGCACGGCCGGACAAGGCCAAGGCAGACATTGTATGCCGAGCAGCTTGCGGAAAAGCAGAAACTCTCGGAATTTTACAATATTCGCGATACCCAGATGAGCCGGTATGTCCGTTCCAGCGGCTCATCTGATACTTTAACTCAGAGATTAGAGAGCCGGCTGGATAATGTTATTAGAAGGGCCAAATGGGCACGCTCGATTTGGCAGGCCCGCGAAATGGTTTCACATGCCCATTTTCTTGTAAACGGCCGAAAGGCAAACATGCCGGCTATAGAGCTAAAAGCAGGCGATAAAATAACAGTAAAAGAAGTAAGCAAGGAGTTTTTAAAACGCTGCATAGCTGAGGCCGAAGAAATAGGCGCTCAGCAGCCGCCTTCATGGATGATAGTTGATAAAGAAGGCCTTGCGATCGCGATTAATCACCTGCCTCAAGTTGATGAAGTGAAATACCCCTTCGAAGTCGATTACAGCAAGGTCATTGAATATTACACAAGATGATTATGCTTTTATACCCATCGATTTCATAATCGGCAGATTTTTTGAAATCAGTTTGTATCTCTGCTGGACACATGCGTAGGTTCTGCCTGCTTCCGGCGGGGTATTTATGACGTAATCCAGCATCAAATCTACAGTTGTCTCGGCCACATGGCAGCGAGTGTCGGATGAGGCATAATAAATAAGCAGTTGACCATTATTGCGGGCGACCCAGCCATTAGTAAATACAACATTCGATACATCGCCGATTCTTTCCTCGCCGTGAGGTGCGATTAAATATCCGCCGGGTTCGTCAATCAATTTATTCGGCTCATCGAGCTTTGTGAGAAATGAATAAATGACATATCGCAATCCCGCTGCACATGCGCGGACACCGTGAGCTAATTGCAGCCAGCCTTTTTCAGTTTTGATTGGAGCCGGGCCCAAGCCGTTTTTAACCTCTTTAATTGTGTGGTATTGCCTGTCATCGACGATTGTCTCAGCTCCTGTGATTACCGCATGTTCCATATTATCACACAACCCCCATCCGATGCCTCCGCCGGAACCTGCAGAAATAAAACCATCCTGCGGACGTGTGTAAAGGGCATATTTTCCTTTAATGAATTCCGGATGAAGAACAACATTTCTCTGCTGGGGGGAAGTGGTTTTTAAATCATCCAATCTTTCCCATTTATCTAAATCTTTTGTCCTTGCGATGCCGCATTGTGCAGTTGCGCTTGAAAGGTCTCCTCGCGGGGCATTCGGGTCTTTTCGCTCGGAGCAAAATAATCCGTAAATCCAACCATCCTCGTGTTTGACCAGCCGCATATCATAAACATTTATATCAGGGTCGCTGGTTTCCGGCATAACTATTGGGAAATCTCTGAATTTGAAATTATCTATCCCGTTTTTGCTTTCTGCGATTGCGAAAAATGACTTCCTGTCAACACCTTCAACGCGAACAGCAAGGCAGATTTTATTATCGAATTCGATTGCCCCGGGATTAAATGCGCAATTCATCCCCAGCCGTTCCATAAGGTTTGGATTGCTTTTAAAGTCAAGGTCATACCGCCAGAAAACAGGCGTATGCTCGGCTGTAACAACAGGATATTTATACCGCCAATAAATCCCGTTGGTCTCTTTTACCTTGGTGTTTTTGCGTGTAATTAAACGTTTATGGTCAGCAAAGAGTTTTTTAACTTTTGCGTCAAAGGCCTTTTTATTCATAATTCATTTTCCTATTAAGAAACAAGATTGCTTCGCTGCGCTCGCAATGACATCCCTGTCAATTCTCGTCGAGCTTGTTGTACCAGTTGAATTTCAGGAAAATCGATGTCGCAACCAGCACCGCGATTGTAATCCACATCTCTTTGAAACTTTTGATGACAAGAAAAATAGGTATAAGGACAAATGTCGTCTGCCATACAATTCCGACGGCGCAATTAACCATGTCACGCTTAAAATTTGTATTAGGTTTGAAAGAAGGGTCTTCCGCCATGACCATCTTGCGAATCGGTTCCCAGAATCCCCACGGCCGGACCTGCTTATAGAATTTTTTAAGCACATTGACGTCATCGGGTTCGGTTTTCAGGCTGACAATAATAGAAGTTATTCCGCTAATCCCCAAAATTATTGGAAACAGCGCCATATTCCTTTCGATATCCCATAAAACAGATTGATGTATAAAAGGTAGAGGCAAAAGGACGGCCGCGGCAATACCCGAAACCATTCCCGCGAAATACCCCATCCCGTTGAAGCGCCACCAATACCATTTAAGAACATTTGTAGCTACATAAGCCCCCCAGAGTCCGTTTACAATCCATTGGGTGACTGTGTTGACTGATGTGGTCATAAAGCCGAATGATATTCCGACAATCACGACGAGTATGGAGCAAATGTAGCTGGCACGGACGTATCTTTTATCGGGGGCATTCGGATTGATAAATTTTTTATACAAATCATTAACAATATAAGATGCCCCTGCGTTAACTGTCGAAGTGAAGGTGCTCATAAACGCAGCCAGTAAGCCGGCCAGGACAAAACCAATCAGACCCGCAGGGAGGTATTTGCTTATGACATTGGGCAGGACCTGCTCGACATCGAAAGCTCCTCCCATTTTAACTATGTCATCTTTAAAGAAAACAAGTCCGAGGATTACGATTCCTGTTACCAGCAGGTATCTGGGGAAAAATAGCACAAGTGACACAAACCCGCTCATCTTCGCGGCCTCTTTGGGGCTTCTTGTGGAAAGGATTCTCTGCATATCGTAGTTCGGTGCCGGCCCCGCGACACTCAGCAGTATTCCCTTAAACAGCATCATCATAAAAAATATCGTAAATAGTTCGTAACCGTCCCTTGCGATAATATCGTTAACCGATGGAATTTTCTGCGCCCAGTCAAGGTTGAGGTTCCACCCGAAGAAAAGATTGTGCCAGCCGCCGGGCACGGCCGCAGCTACATCCGCGCCCGAAACATGCTTCATCGCCACAATAGCTATCGCGACTGATGCTATTGTCATAAGGATATATTGAATCACATCAGTGACAGTAACGCTGAGCATCCCTCCGAAAATCACATATATAGTAGTAACGCCCATCAAAATAATCGCGTATGTATTGGCGGAAAGCTCCCACGGGAAAAATATCTGTGCGAATTTGCCCATCCCCCTGAAATCATAGGCAAGAAATCCGATGACGCTTACGACTGCAAAAATGACTACGCTGATATGCGAAAGTTTTGCACCCGTGCTTTGGCCAAATCGCGTCTCAATCCACTGAGCGCCTGTCATTACATTTGACCTGCGAAGCCAGCTTGCCAAAAAAACCATAAGGAAAATCTGGTTAAATACCGGCCACACCCATGGCAAAAACGCTCCCTTAAGGCCGTAAACAAAAATCGTCATCACAAGCCACATTGTCCCCGTGATATCGAACATCCCCGAGGCGTTTGCCACGCCGAGTATATACCATGGGACTTTATTGCCGCCTAAAAAATACGAATCGAGGTTTTTGCTGGCCAGCTTGGACATCGCAAAGCCCGCAACCATGATGACTACGATATACGCCCCGATTATGGCAAGGTCTACTGGTTGAAGCAGCATAGCAACTCCTTATAGCAGTTTTTCACTTTTTTAAGCTGTGGTCGAAAGAAACAGATTATCCAATGCAGGGAATCTATGCAATAGAAAATTAGGGCTGATTGTATGCTTATTTTAAAAGCGATTTACAAAGATAGCATGAATGCGCATTAGAGGGCAATTCTGATACTACGGTTTTTTTAAAAAGCTGTAACCTTAGTAGCGGTAGGTTTATATCCCAGCGTACCCCAGCAGCCAACCTGGACTTTATAAAGGTCATTTTTGCCGGCATCGGTTTTCGGCTTGATATAAAGTTTTCCTGCCTTGACCATTTCAGCAGTTTCCTTGCTCCATTTCCATACTTCGGCGTGATTGTCCGCGAAGGAAAAGACCTGTCCATCACTATGCCGTATTTCAGGGATGTCCCACCATTCTTCATTGTTATAGTAAACAGCGAAACTGTCCGGCGTCACCATGCCTTCATCCATGAAAACAATCTGGATTGCGGTCTTTCTTATCTGATTTCTATTCTTTAGAGCCAGCTTGCCCCTACCGTAGCCACCCGCCCCAGCCGCCATACCATTCATCGAATCCATTGCATTATATGTAAATAATTGTCCTTTATCCGCTGTTGGACACCGATATATCTTATAGTCCGGCGCATATTTAAATAACGCACCAGTCTGCATAGCGCATTTTGCGGCGGCTTCAGGCAAAGATGCAGTATAACTTAAAAATGCGCCTCCGACCCAGGGTAATTCATTAACATGACCGCAGTCTCCACACATGGCTGCGGTAGGTACCTTAGCTTTGGCCACATAAGGCGAACCGGTTGGGCACTCTGGACACTGGTCGTTCTGACCTGGTCCTTGAGCTGGTGTTGCGGTATTTACCAATTTGTCATTATTGGTATCGGCATACATATTCCAGGCCATAGTTATCTGTTTGATATTGTTCATGCATACGATGCGTTTGCCCATTTCACGGGCTTTATTAAGTGCCGGCAGCAGGACGCCCATTAGAAGTGCGATAATTGCGATGACTACAAGAAGTTCAACGAGTGTAAAAGCTCTTCTTTTATCCATTGATAGTTACTCCAATCCAAATAGACCTGCCGGGTGCGGGCATCCTTATTCAACACCATTATTATATATTTTAGGACGCTTTTCAAGGGATTTTTTCAGGTTTTTTCACCACCAAGAACGAAAGGCACTAAGTTTAATTGTCTCTGAGGGCTGCTTTAGAAGGCGTTTGATGAAACGGAATGTCGATAAAAAAATTTCCCAAAAGTTTTTGTGAAATTTTAATGATAAAGACTTTTCGCACAAATATCGGGAATGTGCATTAAATAGCAATTCTGATTTTATCTAATCAGGTGAATTTTTTTAGAAAATTTTTATCGGAGTAGAAGGAGTATACGTGATTTTTCCCCAAGTGCCAATCTGGACCCTGTAAAGGTCCTGCTTGCCTGCATTGGTTGTCGGGGCTTGATCATAACCTGCTCTTTGGCCGATTTCAGCGGTTTCTTTGCTCCACTTCCAATATTCGGCGTGATTATCCGCAAAAGAAAGGACTGTCCCCTCGCCATGCCGCACTTCCGGAGGGTCAAACCATCTTTCCTGATTGATATAAACTGCGAAACTATCCGGTGTCACCCTGCCTTCATCGATGAGAACAATCGCGGACGCTGTCTTTTTAAGCTGGTTTCGATTTTTTATCCATGCGCTTCCTACCGGGCCTCTGCCGGTGTTTTCAGGAATGCCCGGGCAGCCATTCATCGAGTCAACGAAATTATATGTAATCATTTCACCTTTATTACCTGTAGGACAGCGGTATGGCTTGTAATCTTTCACAAACGTGTGTAAAGCTCCCGTCTCAATTGCACATTTCAAGGCTTTTTCAGGCAGTTTTATTGTACTATGATATGCTCCGCCAACCCATGGCAATTCCTTATCATGTCCGGAGCCTGAAACAATCTTGGCTTTGGCTATGTATGGCGCTCCTGGCGGGCAATCAGGACATGGGTCGGGTCCTGAGCCCATAGTTTGTGTTGAGCCATTAACAATTTTGTCGCTGTAAGTATCAGCATACATAGTCCAGCCGGTAGTCAACTGCTTGATATTATTCATGCAGACGATTCGTTTTCCCTGTTCGCGGGCTTTATTTAGGGCCGGCAGCAAAACGCCCATAAGAAGTGCGATAATCGCGATAACCACAAGAAGTTCAACCAGTGTAAATCCTTTGTTTTTATTCATAAAAACACCCTATAATAACAGACATTCTACGTGCAGACATCCTTATTCAACATCATTATTAACATATTTCTAACCATTTTGCAAGAGTCAATTTTTTTGAATCCATAAAATGCCTTAAAATTAATTATAAATTAACGCTTTATGCGAATAAATAAGATTTTTGCTTATTTTTTTAGTTATTTCGGCATTTCCACTTATCACAAAAAAACTTCAAATTTGATCGGAGCAAATAAAAAGGGCGAACTTTTCAGTTCGCCCTTTAAAAATCGTGAAACAATTTCAATTATTCTTCAATAGAGTATTTACAAGTAGAAGGAAAAGCTGGTCCGCCGATTTGTCCCCAACAAGCCATTTGCATCCTGTAAAGATCATTTTGTGCATGACAATCTGTATTTGGCGGTGACCAGTTGTAAACCGCAGGATCAGTATTGCCGATTTGGACGGTATTTAGAGATCCCCACATCATACGACCGGCGTGCCCATCAGCATACGAGACATCAGTTCCGTTGCCATGCCTTGCCATAGGCGGGTCGAACCATTGTCTTCTATCAAAATAAACAGCATAAGTATCAGGACTCAAATATCCTTCATCAATAAAAACTATTCTTCTGGAAGTTCCTTTAATCTGATTGACAGTCTTAATCAAGACAGCTTTACCGCTAGAATCACTGAATTGAGTTTTGCCATTCATGGAATCTATTATAGGATAAGAAACTAAAGCATTTTTTTCGCCCGTGGGACATTTATAGATTTTTATATCCTGGGTAAATTTCCATAATGCACCTGTCTGAATAGCGCATTTTTGGCATTCAGGAGGCGGCATAATACCGCCAATAGCGAAAGCTGGACCCATCCAGGGTAATTCTTTTTGATGAATTGAGTAAGTCCAAGTAGCCGATGTTGGAAGCGTAGCCGCATAATTTCCTGTGCAATTAAATGAACTGCCGGCCGGACATGGCCCACCGGGACCGCTGGGAAGCTCGAATGTCGCGCCATTTACGAGCTTATCATTATTTGCCGAGGCATAGTTCATCCATGCAATTGTTAATTGTCTAAGATTATTGAGACATACGACACGTTTGCCTTGTTCGCGTGCCTTGTTCAAGGCAGGCAATAAAATCGCCATGAGAAGCGCTATAATGGCAATGACTACCAGCAATTCGACAAGGGTAAATCCAAATTTGCCCCTTTTTTGGCGGGCATGCGGCATATGCGTCTTCATTGAAGTAGCTCCTCGTAAATAATTTATCTTATATGGTGCGCAGAACTTTCCATAGTTTTAATGTTAACAGATTGACTGATTCAGTTCAATAGGGAAAAGCCTTATATTTGAAGAAGATTTGACCCGCTTGTCTAACGGGATATAATACCCTTTTTAGGCAGGAAAAAATTATGAGCGAAAAGATAGTTCGGGCGATATTTCCGGGTTCGTTTGACCCCATCACAAATGGTCATTTGGATGTCATAAACAGGGGCCGAAAGCTCTTTGACGAGCTTATTGTCGCCGTAGGTAAAAGCCCACTGAAAGACCAGTTATTCACGCCGCAGGAACGCGTTGAGATGATATCAGAGTTGATAAAAGACATGCCGGGAGTCTTAGTGGAGGGATTCGATGGCTTAACCGTTGAATATGCCCGCCGCAAGAACGCCAATGTCATTTTGAGAGGTTTAAGAAGCCTTACCGATGTAAATTATGAATTTGAGCTTGCCATGACCAATCGCTCGGTGGCAGGCATAGAAACTGTTTTTGTGATGACTACCGAGCAATACGGCTTTATAAGCTCTACACTGGTCCGTCAGGTTGCCTCATTAGGAGGGGATATCTCCAATCTTGTTCCCGAAAACGTATATCGACGCTTGCGGGAACGATTCAAGAAACAATAGCTCAAATGGCGAAATAATAGAAGAGGCTTAAAGCGGTGTCTCCTGAAAATCCAAATATGTAAAAATTAGGAGAAAAAAATTGTTTACTATCGGCATAGAAACTCAATTCAAGGCCTGGCACAGCATTCCCCTTGAGGATGGTACCAAAGAACCCGAACATGAGCATTTCTGGGCCGTTGAGGCTGAGGTATGCGGCAATGATTCTATCGAAGGGGGTGTGCTCATAAATTTCGCTCAACTCAAGAATAGGCTTACCAATGTTATTTCAAATATTGCCGACACTGTCCTCAATGAGGTGGATTATTTCAGCGGCAGAGGGGCTTCAGCAGAAAATGTCGCCCAATATATTTACGATCGGCTTTACCCGTCTTTGCCTCTAAATGTAAAGCTCAAAAGCATCAAAGTCAGCGAACAGGTGGGATGCTGGGCAATTTACACCAAAGATTAATCTAAAAAGAATACATCAATCAAAAACTATTTGATAATTTGATATTAGAAGCAATATGCTATAATCAGCCGGATTTGAGAATTATGCAGTGTGAAAATTGCCAAACGAGAGAAGCAACTATACATCTGACCGAGATTGCAGACGGTGTCAGGACCGAGATGCATCTGTGCGAGACGTGTGCGCAGGAGCAGGGAATCGGCACAAAGAGCTATATTCCCTTAAACGAGCTTTTAAGCAATTTGCTTTCTGTAAGCCCGAAAGGCGAGGAGCCGGCCCAGTCCGGCCAGACCGAGCTTGTCTGCCCTCAATGCGGCTATACACTTGCTAAGTTTCAGGAAAAAGCAGTCCTCGGCTGTCCCAACGATTATGAGGTTTTCGAGAAGCAGCTATTGCCGCTGATTAAAAAAGCGCACGATGGCGCGACTTGTCATTGCGGCAAGGTGCCGTCAAATACGCCTGCGGATTCGAAAAAAGAGATGGAAATTATCAGGCTTCGACAGCAGCTCGATGAGGCAATTAAAAAAGAAGATTACGAGCTTGCCGCTAAATTGCGCGATAAGCTCGCTGAATATAAATAGCGATAATTCAATGAAACTTACAGAGATAAGCGGAAATATTAACGAATGGTTCAGCGGAGAAGGGCCTCTATCGGATGTCGTGATTTCCTCCCGCGTGCGCCTGGCAAGAAATCTCGCCGGCCATAGATTTCTGGAGGCCTGCTCATCTGCGGAAAAAGCCGAGATATTGAGAAAATTAAAAGAAGTTTTAATGTCAATCGATCTCGGCGATGAGGTATTTTATATCGGCGTGGATAAGGCGGCGATGCTCGAAAAGAAATTTTTAGTCGAGCGCCATCTCATCAGCCAGAATCACGCCTTCGGCAAAGGTCCCCGCGGGGCGGTAATTGCCCGCAGAGAATTTTTTACGGCGATGATAAATGAGGAGGACCATCTGCGTCTTCAGGTCTTGAAGGCCGGCAGCCAGCTTCAAAGCTGCATCGACCAGATAAACCGAATCGACGATATGATTGAGCGGAAGGTGGAATATGCCTTCAGCCCCAAATACGGATATCTTACGGCCTGCCCGACTAATCTGGGAACCGGAATCAGGGTTTCAGTGATGCTGCATCTGCCCGCATTAAAAATTACCGGCCAGATTGAAAAATTTCTCAATGCCACAAAGGCCCTTGGGCTTGCCATAAGGGGGCTTTTCGGTGAAGGGACTGAAGCCGCCGGTGATTTTTATCAGCTTTCAAATCAGATTACATTAGGCGTTCGCGAAAAAGATATTGTTACAAATTTTGAAAATAAAATTATACCTGAGATAGTCGGGTATGAGCATGATGCACGCAAACATTTGCTTTCGAATGATTCGAGCCTGCTTGATGATAAAATTTCACGGGCTCTTGCCCTTCTTAAAAATGCAAACCTGATAAGCTCACAGGAGGCGCTGTTTCTTTTAAGTCATATCCGCCTGGGATTGAATATGCGAAAATACCAGGGGGCATCGACGCCTGCGATCGACAGGCTATATTCTCTGGGAAATGATACTTCCGACGAAGTTGCGCATCCGCATTTATCTATAGCTACAGTCAACAGACTTTTTTTATTGACTCTGCCTGCACATTTACAGCTTAACTATGGAAAAGAACTCGACTCCACACATCGTGATGCCTTACGGGCTAAAATCATCCGCTCCGCTCTTAACGGCTGAGCATTTCAAATTTTTCTTCTAACTGCCAAAATGGCACAACCAAAAGTGCATAAGTCATAGGCGCACAAGTCACAAGTCCTTGATTTATTTATACTTATGCTCTTGTGCTCTTATGCTCTTGTGCTCTTAGGCTGCTGGCACGGCGTTTGCACTTTTTTAGGTAGAAAGTTATTTTACAAAAAGATAAACGAAAGGGAGTTAATTATGGCTACAAACAAAATAATAGGAATTGACCTTGGGACCACAAACTCTGTTGTTGCGGTGATGGAAGGTAACTCGCCTAAGGTCCTGATTAATTCATCCGGTTCCAGACTGACGCCTTCAGTCGTCGGATTTACAGATAAGGGTGAGCGGCTTGTGGGCCAGATTGCAAAACACCAGCAGGTAACCAATCCTGAGAATACGGTATTTTCAATAAAACGTTTCATGGGCAGACGTCACAACGAGGTAGGCTCTGAGGAAAAAATAGTGCCTTATAAAATTGTAGGAAACCCCGATGAGCTGGTAAAAGTTAACGTCCGTGGAAAGGAATTTACGCCGCCTGAAATTTCGGCGATGATTTTGCAGGATTTGAAAAAGACAGCGGAAGATTATCTCGGCGAAAAAGTCGAGCGGGCGGTCATTACGGTTCCTGCGTATTTCAACGATGCACAGCGTCAGGCTACCAAGGATGCAGGGACAATCGCAGGCCTGAAGGTCGAACGAATCATTAATGAGCCGACCGCGGCCGCACTTGCTTATGGAGTGGATAAACAGAAAAATGAAAAAGTTGCAGTTTTTGATTTTGGCGGCGGCACATTTGATATTTCAATTCTCGATATAGGCGGTTTTGAAGATAAGAGCGGAATCATTGAGGTATTGAGCACAAATGGCGATACTCACCTTGGCGGAGATGACCTTGATGCGGTTTTGATTAATCACATTGCTGAGGAATTCAGGAAAAAAGAAGGTATCGACCTTCGCAAAGACCCGATGGCTCATCAGCGCCTTAAAGAGGCGGCGGAAAAATCAAAATGCGAATTGAGCAGCCAGATGGAATCGACAGTCAACCTGCCGTTCATTACGGCCGACGCATCCGGGCCAAAACATCTGCAGATGACAATTACCAGAAGCACTCTTGAGTACCTCTGCGAGCCGGTATTCGACAGGCTCAAAAAACCATGCATAAAAGCTATGCAGGATGCGAAACTTTCCAATAAGGATGTTGCGGAAGTTCTGCTTGTCGGCGGCTCCACAAGAATTCCAAAGGTTCAGCAGATAGTGCGTGAGCTTTTCCAGAAAGAGCCAAACAGGAGCTTGAATCCTGATGAAGTAGTCGCAATGGGTGCGGCAGTCCAGGGTGCGGTGCTTGCGGGTGATACCGGCGTAAAAGACATATTGCTGCTGGATGTAACACCCCTTTCGCTTGGTGTAGAGACACTGGGCGGCGTTATGACAAAATTGATTGAACGCAACACGACTATTCCGACAAGCAAGACAGAAATATTCTCTACTGCCGCGGATAATCAGACAACAGTTGATATTCACGTCCTGCAGGGTGAGCGTGAGTTTGCAGGCGATAATCGTTCGCTGGGAAGGTTTCAGCTTACAGGATTGCCCTCGGCACCAAGAGGCATACCGCAAATTGAGGTTGCCTTTAATATCGATGCTAACGGCATTTTGAATGTGTCCGCAAAAGACCTTGCGACAAGCAAGCAGCAGTCAATTGAGATTAAATCCAGCTCCGGCATAAGCGACCAGGAAATTGATAAGATGAAAAAGGACGCCGAATCGCATGCCGCAGAAGACAAAAAGAAACGTGAAGTCATTGATTTGAAAAACCAGGCCGACCAGCTTGTATATATGACTGAAAAAACACTAAAGGAGCATGGCAGCAAGGTTTCCGGCGATACCCGTAGCAAAATCGAAAGTGCTGTTAATAATTTGAAAGAAGTCGTAAAAGGCAATGATGCCGACGCGATAAGAAAGGCCATTGAAAACCTAAGCAGTGCAAGCCAGGAACTTGGCAAAACTCTCTATGAGGAAGCTGCTAAGAAAACGGGAGCAAAAGGCCAGCCGGGCCAGCCAGGGCCCGCTCAGCAGGAAACCCCTCCCGAAGGTGATGTTCACAGAAAACCCGGCGGCGATGATGTAATAGATGCTGAATTCGAGGCCAAAGATAAAGATAAAAAATAAAACCTCAGCAGTAAACAGGGCATGAAGATGTAGTAAGGTGGGCTAAAGCCCACCTTTTTTAATGCTCTGTGTCCTCTGTGTTCTCTGTGGCTATTTTCCGATGCAGAAATGTGAGAAGATGCGGTCGAGGACCTGTTCATCTATATATTCTTGTTCAATGCTAAGATGATTATAAGCATTTCGAACCATCATTGCGGCTGTTTCTTCGCTGCCGGAATTTATTTCATTTTCAGCATTCATCATATCATTAATTGCATTATTAAGAGACTGCCTGTGCCTTGTTGTAAGCGCAACACCAATTTTCGATTGAGCACCGGCTGCTTCGATAATCTTTTGATTAATGATATTTTTAAGCTCATCTATTCCTGAATTGTTTTGTGCAGAAACAGGTAAAAAGTCACACTTAAAAATAGAATTTAATTTCGATAGTTCTTTTTCTATTTCATTTCTTTTAATTAAATCAATTTTCGAGGCGACAGTTATGAGGGCTTTTGATTTTATCAATTGAAAGACTGATAAATCCTCATCCCAACTACCTTTTTCAATATCGACACAGAAGATTACTACTGAGGCATTTTTCAATGCCTCGATTGCGGCAGCTTGTGCCAGTTCATCAATTATATTTTCTGCCCTTGTTATTAATCCCGCACAATCAAATAGAATGCAGCGGCAGTTGGGAAGTTCAAATTCACCCGTAAGGACATCGCGTGTTGTTTTTCGCTTATGCGAAACGATGCTTCTTTTTCTGCCGAGAAGTTTATTTAGCAGCGTGCTTTTACCCGCGTTCGGCGCGCCCGCGATTCCGACAGAAGGCAAATCAATTGATGATTCGCTTCGTATCGAATCAGATAATAATTCATTAAGATTTTTTATTATTTTTTCTAATCTCGCAAGTATCTCATCTTTATTCGAGAGGGTTTCTTCAGAGCTGAAATCGAGGTCCGCTTCTATCCGGCTGAGCACTTCCAATATCGATTCACGGATTGTTTTTGTTAATTGCCCCAGCCGGCCTGCTAGCAGATTTTCCGCCGCGGCAAGCTGAAATGTATTTGATGCCGTAATTACTTCGTTTACTGCCTCTGCCTGCGCAAGGTCCATTTTGTTATTGAGATATGCCCTCGCTGTAAATTCGCCGGGTGACGCATTACGAGCGCCTAAAATTAATAGTTTTTGCATTATGAATTCGGTGATAGATTGATTTGCCCATAAATGTAACTCAGCGAGATCGTCGCCTGTATATGAATGCGGCTGACAAAAAAGGTAAACCTTTGCTTCTAAATTGATGCCGGATATTTTGCAGGAAGTTATTCCCGCTTTAAATGGAATTGCCGCCGGGCAAACACTATTCAAAATCTCAATTGCCTTTGACCCTGACAAACGAATAATTACCCGCTGGTCGTTGGTTGGCGAGCTTACAGCACAAATTGTATCGTTTGGATTATACATACCAGCGCATAGCGTATGGCGGGCAGCTATGTTTTGTAAAATGGTTTTGGCTTGGGCTTTTTGACCTTGCCGCCGGTCTTACTGGTTACAGGGACAAGATTCTCGCTATGAAGCTCTTCCTGTTTTGCTATATGCCTTTTAATATGGTATTGCTCAAGGACGCCGCCAAAGACGCTTGCCATAATGTAAAGATTCAAGCCGGACGGTGAATTGTATAACATCAACGGGAACATTATCGGCATCATGAACATCATTATTTTTTGCTGCTGTGCTGCCTGAGAGTCCGCGGCAGCGGCCGTCTGCGCAGGCATAAGTTTTTGCTGGAGATAAAATGCAACTCCCATAAGGATTGGAAGAAGATTAAAGGAGTCAATTACGCCAAATAATGGCAATGTCACTGCTTTAAAGCGGAACAATGCATCGGGTGCCGAGAGGTCTGTAATCCAGAAAGACAGAAATTCCGCGCCTCGAAGGTCGATACTGGCGTAAACCGCCCCGTATAGCGCAATCCAAATCGGCATCTGCACCATTGTAGGCAGCATGCCCATAATCGCCGCGGAATGCGAGACCCCGTATTTTTTCTGCACCTCGGCCATCTTCTTGTTCATTTCCATTATATTTTTGCCGTATTGCTTTCTGATTTCCTGAACTTCCGGCAGGGCGTTGAACTTGGCATATTTGCTCATGGATACCTGGCTCATTCGTGTCAGCGGATGCAAGATCAGCCGGACTACTAAAACCAGGATTATGATTACAATGCCGTAATTCGGAATAAAGGTGTAGAGGAATTTCAAAAGCCAAAGGATTCCAAAGGCGAGAGGATAAATTATGGATGTGGGACAGCAGCATGCCATAAAATCCATTGTATGGACAAATGCAAGATTTTTATACATCGGGACTTTGTCGAACAGGGATTTATCCTTCGGTCCAAGGAATAGCTGGAAGTCAAATGTTTTTTTAGATGCCGGCGCGAGGTTAATAACAGCAGATTTCAGGTCGATACCGATGGTTTCATTGCTATGATTTGCATACCAGCCGGATTTTTCAGCAATCCAGTTGCAAAAATTCATATTGGCGTCCGGTGTCGGGACAATAATACCGGCAAAATATTTGTTCGTAATTGCCGCCCATACAAAACCCGCGTTGTGCTGACTAATCTCTCTGGCTTGGGGTGTTGCCGCTTTCTTGAGTTTATCAATTGTTAAAAAGCTGCTGACGACTTCGCCTTTTGTATCCCTGAAGGCGGCCATTGCTCTTCTTGTATCTGACCTTGGGTCATCTCTCTTTATCCCGGCAGGCCCGGTCAGCTCAAATTGTATTTTATGCTCATTAGAAGAAAGGTTCTCAAATGTCAAATCGCATCCTATGGTATAGTCATTTGGCGAAGCATAATAGTTTTTGCTTATTTTTAAAACCGGTTTATCCGTTGTCTTGTCTTTTATATGTGCTTCAAAGCGGATTACTTGTGCGTTGCCGTCATTTTCAACATTGCTGGTTGTCCACTCAAGTTTGTCCAGGCGGAATTGAAATTGATTATCAAGGACCAAATTGCGGTTTGCCATCGAAAATGCAGGAGTGCCGTCTAAATAAACAGTTGGCGAAATTATCTCAAGCGGCTGCGGATTTTTTCGGTCAAGATTATCGAACTTGCTTAATTTGGCATTCGTAATAGCCCCTCCCCGGGACGTAAAATCAATAAGAAAATTGAATCCGGAATTGGGGTCAAGCGAGCCCAATGTAATGTTTTTTGCGGCACCGCCCGTTGCGCTGTATACAGGCCCCCCAGGTGATTGTATCGAAGGTGCCTGGGCAGCCAAAACTATATTGGGCACAAATAAAATTATTGTTAGAAAAATAAATGTATTTCGTAAATTCATATCTTCTGTTTTCCGCCTTCTGTTTTCCGTTGTCTGTCCTTGTGTTTTATCTTCCTTCTGAGAGTCTGTCGGCGTTAAAGGTGTCGAGCTGGCCGAGAGCTCTTATTTTTTCTGCTGCCGTTTTATAATCGTATTCCAAGCGGACAAAATGCACCTCGTTTTCCTCAACATAAACATAACTTGCACGATTGTCCCTGTCCCTTGGCTGACCCACAGAACCTATATTTATGATTGCTTTTTCATCTTCGACGATCGGGTAAACATTGCCGACTTCAGCAGGAAGATAAAAATCCGGCTCATCGAGAAATACTCCCGGCAGATGCGTATGGCCTACGAAACATACATGCTTTACCCTCTCGAAAAGCACACGCACCTTTAACGGGTTTGTATAAACGTCATCGGGAAAGATATATTCATTGATGGGCCTGCGAGGTGAGGCATGTATAAAATCTATTGTGGCCTCAACTTCACCCACCTTGGCAGTAAATGACCTTCGCATCGGCAGCTTGCCTAAAAACTCCCAGCGATTGTCCCTCGGCTGTTTTTGGGGTTCCTGTTCAAGGTTAAAGCGTGTCCAGAAGCTGGCCTGTTCTGCCCCATAATTGAAGTTCGTGGGCTCATAAAGTGTTGCGTAATCGTGGTTGCCCAGGACGCACCATTTTGTTTTAGATAAGACCAGGTCAAGGCATTCGCGCGGATTTGCACCATAACCTATGACATCGCCAAGGCAGTAAATGGTTTTTATGCTGCGGTTTTCAATGTCCGCCAGGACAGTGGTCAATGCTTCTATATTCGAATGGATATCACTTATTATTGCAAACATATCTCTGTTCTAATAGTTTAGAATGCTAAAAGTTTGGAATAAACATAAATTCATAGCAGAAAAACATTTAAAATGCCAGATTATTTGTTGATTTTTATTATCGTTTTATATATGGCTATTATTCCTATTTGATTGTTTTTGGCGGCAATGTTGATATAATGCTCAAAAACATAATAAGGGGATTATTTTTGACAGATACAAAATTATTAGAGGCCGGCGGATTAGTTAAAAAGTATTCAGGCAGGACGGTGGTTAATGGTGTTTCCATCTCCATTGCCAATCACAGTATTGTCGGCCTGTTGGGCAGAAACGGTGCCGGTAAAACCACGACATTCAGGATGATTATGGGGATGATAATCCCTTCGGCCGGTCAGGTTCTTTTTGAAGGAAATAACATCACTGAACTTCCAATGTATAAACGTGCCCGGCTTGGTATCGGCTATCTTTCGCAGGAGCCCAGCATTTTTCAGCGTCTAAGCGTCCGCGATAACCTTTACGCGAATCTCGAAACAATGGCTATTACGAAACAGCACAGGGACAATCGTGCCGATGAATTGATTCAAAGATTCGGCCTTACCGAGGTTGCCGAAAGCGAAGGCCGTTATCTTTCAGGCGGTGAACGGAGAAAACTCGAAATCGCGAGGGCTATGGTAACTGACCCGTCGCTGATTCTCCTCGACGAGCCGTTTAGCGGAGTTGACCCTATTACAGTTCAGGATTTGCAGAAGGACATTCGCCAGCTCGTCGCCTCCGGCGTAAGCATCCTTATTACCGACCATAATGTCGAACGCACTCTCGAAGTCGTCGACAAGGCTTATATCATAGACCATGGCAAAGTTCTGGCAGAAGGAACTCCCGCACAGATTATCCAGAACGAAGTCGTAAAAAAGGCGTACTTGGGAAACAGCTTTAAAGGCGATGAGTTTAATTAAAAATTAAAATGACCATTGATATTGAAAAATGCCATATTACCCATTACCCGGCACAGGTGCTCGGCGTTCCCTCACAGCCTGTCGACAAGATCGATGATAATATCCGCCGTCTTGTCGATAGAATGATCGACCTTATGGTCGAGCTTAAAGGCGTAGGTTTCGCCGCGCCTCAGGCCGGTGTCCCTTTACGCCTGTTTATTATCTCTGTCGATGGCACCAGGAATAATGTCCGTGTCTTTATAAATCCCATTGTTAAAGGCGAAGGTCCGCTTGTTGAAAATGAAGAGGGCTGCTTGTCTGTCCCGGGCATTTACGCAAAGATAAAAAGATACAGCCAGGCGTCTGTTACTGCCACAGACCTTGAAGGTAAAACCTTTACAGATAAAGGAGAGGGACTTTACGCCCGAGCGCTTCAGCATGAATTTGACCATATAGAAGGTGTCACAATTGTCAATCGTATGCCGACAGTTGCGCGTATCGCTCATCGCAAACAGTTGAAAAAACTCGAAGAGGCAAATAACGGCTCTTAATCCCGAGGAATTCCAAAATAATGAATATCGTTTATCTTGGAAGCGGTCATTTCGGTTTATCATGCCTCGAAGCGATTCTAAATTCCAATCATAAAATATCTCTTGTTATTACCCAGCCGCCGCATCCTGCCGGCAGGGGACGTAAATTGTCTTCTACGCCGGCGGCTGTCTGGGCGTCTCAGCGCTCGATTCCTTTAATCGAAACACCCGATGTAAACACGCCTGATATTATCAGTCGAATAAAAGAATTAAAACCTGACCTGATGGTTGTCATTGCCTTCGGACAGAAAATCAGCAAAGATATTACAGATATCGCGCCTAAAGGCGCGATAAATGTTCACGCGTCATTGCTTCCTAAATACCGGGGTGCGGCCCCGATAAACTGGGCGATAGTTAATGGTGAACGGCAAACAGGTATCAGCATTATTACTATTGCAGAAAAAATGGATGCCGGCGAAATCCTGGTACAATCGAAAACCGAAATGACAGGTGAGGAATCGGCAGCCCAGCTTCATGACAGGCTGGCGAATTTAGCAGCTCCGCTTCTTATTGAAACAATTAACCAGATAGAAAAAGGCACGGCTGCATACAAAAAACAGGATGATGCCGCGGCTACACGTGCCCCAAAACTCAAAAAATCGGACGGTTTTCTTGATTTTGCCGAGCCTGCCGAATCGCTGCATAATAAAATTCTTGGATTTTGGCCGTGGCCCGGTGCTTCTGCCATGTTCAGTTCCAAACAAACGAATCGAACTGAACGGGTAATTTTGGCCAAAGCAGATATTTTGCGGACAGATGTTCCGCCTGACCTGACGCCCGGCACAATAGATGAAAATCTTAACGTCATCTGCGGCCGGAGCCTCCTGCAGATTTTGGAAGTAAAACCGGAAAATTCGCGCCTTATGAGTTATGCTGATTTTGTAAATGGAAGGCGGGTTTCAGCCGGTGATAAGTTTTTCAAAATTATAGAATGATATGCCTCCATCAAATTTATTAACTGCCCGTGCCGCTGCCGCTAAAATCTTAAAAAAAGCGGACCCGAAAAAAACCGAAATCGTTGATATACTTGCTGATTTTCAAAAACAGACAAATGAACCTCAGAGAACTACTGACCTTGTATTCGGGACTGTCAAGAATCGTTTTTTGATTGATAAGCTTATTGAAAAGATTTCTTCTGTCCCTCTTAAGAGAATCTCCGCTAATGTGCTCAACATCATCCGTATCGGCATTTACGAGCTGGTATATTGTCCTCAAACTGCCGAATATGCAATTGTCAATGAGGCAGTCGATTATTCAAAAAAAAATACTGGCGCTAAACAGGGCGGATTTGTAAATGCGGTTCTCCGTCAGACCTTAAGACATATTGCTGATCGTCAAAAGTCGCTCGTAGGGGCTGATTTGCGAAAGATAGTCCCGCAATCATTAACGCAAGGCTGCGAATTCGATTTTGAAATACTTCCTGACCCGGATAAATCAATTCAGGAATATCTAAGTTCTGCCTTTTCTTTGCCGAACTGGCTGGTTCAAATCTGGATGGATGAATACGGAACAGATTCGGCAAAAAAAATATGCTTTGCAAGTAATCGCAAACCAAGTGTTTACCTCAGACCCAATCTTTTGAAATTAACAGCCGAGAAACTTTTCAACAAATTAAAAGAGGCAGCAATTGAATGCGAAATTGAGCCGCAATCAGAAATGATAAAACTCACAAGCCCAAAGGCGATAACTGCCTTGCCGGGTTTTAATGAAGGTTTTTTTGTAGTTCAGGATTTATCATCCTCGCAAGTGGTCCGGCATTTAAATCCTCAGCCCGGCTGGAAAATTCTCGACCTTTGCTCCGCACCCGGCACAAAGACTACTCAATTGGCCGAAGCTGCCGATGTAAAAGCAAAAATCGTGGCCTCCGATATTGATTCAAACCGCCTGAAATTAGTCGATGAAAATATTTCGCGTCTTGGCATGGTCGAATCAATTTCAACAATGCAGCTAAACGACGTTGATGGATTTGCCAAGCTTCTTGGAGGTTTCGACTGCATCCTGGTCGATGCGCCTTGTTCCAATACAGGGGTTTTAGCTCGCCGCCCGGAGGTTCGATATAGAGTTAACAACGATGATGTTAAAAAAATTGCTAAAACACAGAAGCAATTGCTTCTAAAGGCAGCGGGAATGCTTAATTCTAAAGGAATTATTTGCTACAGTACCTGCTCTATCCTTCCTCAGGAAAATGGCTTACGCGTTCGGGATTTTATAAAAGAAAATCCTCAATTCAAAATTCAATCAGAAAATCTCATTTTGCCCTCAGCCGAAGGCTTTGACCATGACGGCAGCTACACGGCAATCCTGGCAAAATAATCATTAATTTGATTTTTTATCTATTTACACTTGACTCAAATTAACTTAATTGTTAAGTGTGTAAATATTCGGCGGAGTTACCGAATATTTATTAAAAAATGAAAGGAGTCCAAAATATGTCAAGGTTAGCACTTTATGTTTCGGTTGTTTTCTTATCAATCCTTCTTATCGGCTGCACTGCCAAAGATTCAGGAAAATCAAGGTTAGTTGAGGGGGCTGATACATCAGTTCCACTTTCCACAGCCGATGTTTCCAAATCAGACGAAAAAGATATAGCCGCACAAATGTCTGTCAGCAGGCAGCAATACCAGCGCGGACTGGAGCAGCTTGTTGATTATTACACAAAAACTGGAAATCATATGAAGCTGACCTGGGCACAAAAGGAGTTAAACGCCCTCAATACCATGCCCAAATATGATTATATCATTGAGGCCACAATGGCCGGACCCGGCTTAAAACCTTCAAATTCTCTTTCTGATGCAGATAGCCTTTATGCAGAGGCCGTCCGCTTGGAAGAGCAGGCAAGCCCATTGAAAATCGTCCGGGATGCGGGCCTGCTAAGAATGGCACTGGAAAAATATAACCAGGTGATAACTAAATTTCCCAATAGCGACAAAATCGATGATGCGGCATTCAGGGCGGCCGGTATTTATGAGTATTTAAAAGATTATACAATAGCCGTTCAGTATTATCAGAGAACTTTCCAATGGAACAAGGAAACACCTTATCCGGCAAAATATAAAGCAGCTTATCTTCTCGATAATAAATTAGGAAGAAGAGCCGAGGCCCTCCAGCTTTATCAGGAAGCCCTCCAGCAGATAACCAGGACAAATGAGCATCCTCTTTGGCAGTCATATGCAGAAGAGCGGGTTAAGGAATTAACGGGACAGATAAAACCGCCCTTGACTCGGCAATAGTTTGCTGACTGTTTTGAAATAAATATCTATAATGGGCCTGGCCGGCGGTCAGGCCCGTTTTATTTTTAGAAAAGATGAAAGACGATTTAGAAAAAAAAGTTGCTGATTTTGCTGCATCTGAAGGGCTCTTAAACCAGGGCGAAAAAATTCTGGCTGCTGTCTCCGGCGGGGCGGATTCAACGGCCTTGCTTCATATATTCAACGGCTTGAAACTTAATTTTTGCTGCGCCCATATCAACCATCAGTTAAGAGGCGATGAGGCTCAGAGAGATGAGGATTTTGTTATTGAGCACTGCCGTAATCTCAATGTGCCTCTGATTACTCAAAAAATAGATGTTCGTAAATATTCAGATGAATCAAAATTGTCAATCGAGACGGCCGCAAGAAAACTGCGCATCGAAAAACTTTTTACAATTGCAAAAGAACAAAACTGCACCTGTATTGCCGCCGCCCACCATAAAAATGATAATGCAGAAACAATCATTCATCGCCTGTCTCGCGGCACGGGTTTTCGCGGCCTTTGCGGTATCTGGCCCGAAAAAGATTTTGGAAAAGGAATCAGATTTATCAGGCCCATGCTTTCTGTAACGAGAAGCGAAATTATTGAATATCTAAAAGACAATAATCTGAAATGGTGCGAAGACAGGACGAATAAAGACCCTGTATACAAGCGCAACTTCATTCGCCATTATCTGCTTACCCAATTGCAAAAGGATTGTATTAGTTCACTCATTGATGAATTGTCTGAGCTGGCAAAAAAATCCCGCGGATTTTATAAACTGGTTGGCTCGGAAGCTGATAAAATCTGGCCTGATGTGGTATCCTTTAAAAATGATATACCCGTCTTGGATTTATCCCGGCTCGCTGGTCATCATCCTGAAGTAAAAATTGAAATCATCCGCAGAATTATTGCAAACCTTGGCTGCGGCGAACAGGATTTTACTCAGCAGCATTATGAAAAAATTATAAACCTATCAAATAACCGGACAATGCAGCTACCTGGCATAAGCACTTTTTGGGAGAATGGCAAAATCAATTTTGTCCCCTTTAGATTAAAAAAAGATGAACAGAAAACATTACCCTCAATTCAATTAGATACACCGGGCAAGGCTGAATTTCAGGGGAATGTAATTGAAGCAGAAATTTTTGAATTTAATGCAGCGAAATTTGAAGAGTTCAAAAAAAATAAAAGCAATCTCGTCGAATGGTTTGATTATGAAAAATTAAAACCTCCGATTCAAGTTCGTCAAAGAAAGCAGGGCGACAAATTCTGGCCGCTGGGATTGCCGGGCGAAAAAAGAGTTGGGAAATTTTTAACAAATGCAAAGGTCTCTAAGTCCCTGCGCCGCAGATTAATTGTTATTGAAGATTCCGAAAAAATTATATGGCTTTGTCCTGTAAGGATAAGCGAAAACGCAAAAGTGACGGATAAAACTCGTAAAATAGTTCAGATTAAAACTTCAGAAACTACGCAGTAATTATTCTTCAGCATCAAACAATTCCGGCTGATTATCTGTAGTCTGTTTTTTGTGATATTTCAACCCTAAATGCTCGCATGCCTCTTTTGTGATTTCTCGGCCCCTTTTTGTCCTGCGGACAAAGCCAAGCTGAAGTAAATACGGCTCGACTACATCTTCAAGTGTATCTCGCTCCTCACCTAATGTTGCCGCAATCGCCTCAATTCCCGCCGGCCCTCCTTCATAAACACCTGCAAGTGCCCGCAAAAATGAGCGGTCCAGTTCATCCAGACCAAGCGCATCTATCTGTTCCATTTTAAGCGAGCTTTCGACAATCGCGGTTGTTAATTTGCCTTGTCCCTTAACCTGCGCATAATCTCTGACACGTTTCAATAAGCGGTTTGCAATTCTCGGAGTGCCTCGTGAACGGGTCGCGATTAATTCAACGCTTCCATCCTGGCAATTCAAATTCAGCAGCTTTGCTGAACGATTCAAAATTGAGCTTAATTCCTGCTTGCTGTAAAATTCGACATGATAGAGCATTCCGAATCTGCTGCGTAACGGCGCACTAAGCAGGCCTGCGCGTGTTGTCGCGCCGATTAACGTAAATCGCTTGAGCGGGAAATTTATCGTCTTTGCATGCAGCCCGCTATCCACGGTGAAATCAACCCTGAATTCCTCCATCGCGGGATACAGGAATTCCTCTACAGGCGTGCTCAATCTATGCACCTCATCAATGAAAAGCACATCGCCTGTATTGATATTGCTCAAAAGTCCCATTAAGTCGCCTTGTTTTGTTAATGCCGGCCCCGATGTGCACCTGATATTCGCTCCCATTTCATTTGCGACTACATTGGCAAGGGTGGTTTTGCCTAATCCCGGCGGCCCGTAAAAAAGGATGTGCTCCAGCGGCTCATTTCTTTTCTTTGCCGCCTCGATTGCGATTTTTACCTTATCGATTACTTTCACCTGACCAATGCATTCGCTCAGATGCTTTGGGCGAAGAGAAATATTAAAATTCTCCTCCGGATCATTTCTTGCTTCGCCAGTTATTACCCTGTCTATCGCCATTATTTGTCATTGCGAGGCCCCATCGGGGCCGTGGCAATCTCATCCTTATACTTCAATTCCCTGTTTCATTCTATATACCAGAGGCACTAATCCCTCGGCCGATTTTATATCGGGGTATTTTTTGCAGGCAAGCTCAATGAGCTCCATCGCTTCATTTCGCTTCTCACCCCACGCAATCAGAATTTCCAGAGTCTCGGCCTGGTAAGGTTTGAATGCGGCCGCAGGCACAGCCGTTGGGCCGGTTGTCATTGCAAACCTGCCAAGCTTGCCTTTGAGTTCCGCAATAATCTGCTGTGCGGTTCTTTTGCCGACACCATCAAGTGCGGTTAGCGTTTTCTCGTCGGCGTTTTCAATTGCCGATGCGATGCTTGCAATCGGTATCGTAAGCGAGCGAAGCGCCTTTCGAATGCCTATTCCTTTTACGCTTGTAAATTTATTAAAAAATTCCCGTTCGCCATCGCTCAAAAATCCGACGATTCTCGGAAGAAGGTTGCCGCCGCCCAATGACCCTTCGGAATATTCCATTGTGCAAAGGGTAATATTGGAGCCGATACTTCCCGACATTGCGCTGATGCAATATCCCGGCAGCAAAACCTCATATCCAACCGCGCCCACCTGCACCAGTGCGCTTTCAGTATCAAGCTTAACAAGTTTTCCTTCCAGCCGTGCTATCATTATCTATATGTCATTCCCGCGAAAGCGGGAATCCAGTTTTTTCTTTAATTTTTTTTATTCTAATTATTATTTTTCCTTATGCTTTATCCTTAGAGTATTTTTGTCTAAAAGCATCAAATATGTTTATTGCTCGTCCCATCAAATCACCTTTTAAACATAATTCATCGCATAACATCATTTTTTTATATCCAATTTCATAT